>CAZCZK010000115.1:0-6252 GCA_964503195.1 uncultured Methanoregula sp. | reverse complement strand
CACCCGGGCTAGTCCCCATATACCTATGTGCACTGGTCAATAAAGGCTTTTTACATGGAAATGGTATCGGAACGTGAATGGAACGTTGGATCCGGAATCAGGGTATAAAGACCTCCCCCCCCATGGTTTTCTTCCAGCTATCCAGGATGTGGCGCAATGCGGGGGTCTCACCCTTATCAAACATATCAAAAACCGTAACCGGCGGGGAATTTAAAGAGAGGGCCGTATGCAACCGGCGGAAATCGCCCTGATATACCTCGATGACCTGCTCGCCCTCCGTTTCAGCAATTTTTATCGGCTCCTTCATAACCGGGTGTTTGCGCATATCCTCCTCCTGCTCAAATATCCGTATCCGGTCGACGCGGAGATATTCCCGGTTGACTTCAAGATTGAATGCCGACCAGAACGCTGATGCATACCATGCATCATTCAGCACGACGTACGGAACACCAAGACAGGCAGCGGCAAGTCCCAGAGTTCCGACCCCGGAACATGCATCCACAAAATACCGGACCGGGGGGTTTCCCACCTGTCGTTCAACTGCATGGATTTTCGGGTAATCCCCCCGGGGGAACTCGATGTGGATGCGGGACTGCTGCTTATACGTCACGAGCGGGCCGGTCCTGAGCGGGAATATATCCGCCCGAACATCGCATCCTGCCAGGAGTTCATAGACCCGGGGGACGGAATCGATCTCCTGGCGGGTGATGCCCGGGATGAAATTTTCCTTTTTTATCACTCCACGTAGTTCGGGCACCTCCTCCATGAGTCGTTCCGCGGTCTTTTTTGAAGCCACGGAGGTGAGCAGGGTGAGGGATTTCTGCGGAAGAAACGGGGGGCGGTCCATTGCGTACCCCGGGTGCACGAGAGGAGAGCCCACGGCAATGAGGGGGGCCCCGGGCAGCAGGTCCCCCTCTTCAACCATGATCACATACATATGGGCAAATACTTCATCGATGAACCGTTTCCCGCATGAGCAGGGTTGTCCGAATTCGAGGGATGGCAGGGGGGCCCGTTTGTCAAGAATCCGGATGCTGCATTCGGCACACGGAAGAAAAAGACCGGGCAGCCCGGAAAGGAGGTCTTTTGCAGTCTTCACACAGTCCATCCCGCATACGGGGCACTTCATGCTGCTCTCTATGCGTTTCCCTTGATACAAATGTTTTCACATTGGATTTGACAAAAACTGACGAAACCTGAACGGTGCTGAAAAATGACTGGGAAGTGGGCCCGAAGGGATTCGAACCCATGACCGCCCGGTTATGAGCCGGGCGCTCTAACCGGACTGAGCTACGGGCCCCTGAACGCCCCCCACAGGGCTCGAACCTGTGACATTCGGATTAACAGTCCGACACTCTACCAACTGAGTTAGGGAGGCACAATCAGTGTGCTTTAATAGATTCTTTCTGAGTACTTTTAAAGGTAACTATGAGAGGGATCTGCGGAATCTGCAGGAAGTATTCTGTTAAATAATTCATCCCGTTTTGATCAGCCCCAACAAGTGGATGAGGTCATCCAGGTCCTCGTTGAGGTGCAGGAATAATTCAATGGTCCGTGATGTTGCTACCGCCCCGTCTGGGGATGCACGGATATACCCGAGCTGCTCCAACACATGCAGGGAATACCGGATGCGATGGGAGGGTAACTCGAGCAACTCAGAAAGTTTCATAATCCCGATAGGCTGGTGATCTGCAACTGCCTTTGCCACTTCCAGATGACGACTCAGGAGTTCAATTTCATCTTTCATTTTCGTGATCATAACAGACCCGGATATCCAGAGAGGAAGATTACAATTCCTTTTCCTGCTTATATTCTTTCTCTGCGGTCTCATCAAGCCACGCTTTGGTTTCCCGGTATTTTCTGGTAAAATCTATAAGAAGGAGAAGGGCAACAGAGAGCATTCCAAGGATAATATGCACGGTATAGGGAGATTGAATAATCAAAAAAACAGGTATGGACATGACGATGAGCAATAGAATACTATTCAGTTCTATGGAAAGACGGTAGAATTTCCCTTTGAACTGATATTTCGCATTCTCATCAATGACAGGTACGTCAACACCGGAATAAAAGTACTTGACGTTTCACGACAAATAGAACACCAGATGGATCCTCTTTCAGATGCGATCGGGAAACGCGATACAGACGCTTATGTAGTATATGCTAATTCGCGGGATGCAGATATGAGGTATCTGACTCATTTCACGACGAGTGATCCCTTTGTCTATTTCAGGAGACCGGGAGAGAAAGGTACTATCATCATATCCCAGATGGAGGTCGGGCGCGCATCGCGCGAGGGAAAAACTGCGGTCATGACCCGTGCTGAAGCCGGACTTCCTGATATCATAAAAAAAGAGAAAGACCCGTACCGGGCGACAGCACAGATGATAGCGGGCCAGGTGGGAAAGAATATCCTGGTCCCCCCGAATTTTCCTGTTGCACTGGCAAACGCCCTTGGGGAATTTTGTTCCGTGACGGTTGACAAAGGAACCGTCCTCTCGATGCGGGCGAAAAAGACCCATTCTGAGATCAAGTGCATGAAACACGTCCAGGATGTGACGCAAACAGCTATGGGAGAGGCAGTCTCCTTACTCAGGCGTGCCACGGAAAAAAAAGGGATCCTGTACCTGGATGGAAAGCCCCTGACATCAGAACGAATAAAATACACCATGCACTGTGTGCTGCTGGAACATGGCTGTTCTGCAGAGGATACAATCGTGTCATGCGGGGAAGATACTGCGACCCCTCACATAACGGGCACCGGCCCCCTCCTCTCCGACGAGCCGATCATCATCGATCTCTTCCCGAGACATGAAAAATCGGGATATTACGCAGATATGACCCGGACATTTGTCAGGGGAGAACCTGCAGAGGAAATCCGTGATATGTACTCAGCCCTTTGCGAAGCAAAACAGCTTGCGGTCTCCCGGGTAAAAAACGGGGTCTCAGGAGCGGACCTGCACCAGGCTGTTGTTGATTTTTTCAAGGAGCGGGGATACAGGAGCGATACCCGGGGATTTGTACATAATCTCGGGCACGGGGTCGGATTGCAGATCCATGAGCTGCCAACAGTCGGACCTGCAGGAAAAACACTCGACACGGGTAATGTAATCACCATTGAACCGGGGCTGTACTTTCCCAATACCGGGGGGGTACGGCTGGAGGATATCGGTGCTGTTACAAAAAAAGGCTTTGATAATTTCACCTCATTTCCCGAGGATCTGGTCCTATGAAGGATGAAATCCTGGATAAATACGAGGAAGCAGGGCACATTGCAGCAAAGATCCTGCGGGACGGTGCAAAGGAGATCCGTATCGGTGCCTCCTATCTCGATATTGTTGAATCGATTGAATCACGAGTGATCGATGAGGGGACTGAGCTTGCGTTTCCCCTCAACATGTCATTAAACGAGGATGCTGCCCACGATACCGCTTCCACCAAGGACAACCGCATATTTACCAACGGGGATGTTGTTAAACTGGATCTCGGTGTACAGATTGACGGGTATATCGCAGATACAGCAACAACCATCGACCTTGGTATCAACTCCCTGCTTGTCGAAGCGTCCAGAGAAGCGCTTGAAGCAGCCATCAGTGCGATCCGGCCGGGGGTTACCGCCGGGGATCTTGGCATGGTGGTCCAGTCAGCGATTGAGAGCCGGGGATACCGGCCGATTGCCAACCTGACCGGGCACGGGCTGGACCAGTACATCCTTCACCGATCACCTACCATTCCCAATATCGGGATACATGGGGGTGTGACTCTCGAAGAAGGGATGGTCTTTGCCATTGAACCGTTCGCGACAACCGGCAGTGGGCACGTGACTGAAAAAACACGAAAGGAAATTTACTCCCAGATCTCCACAAAACCCGTCCGGACCCCCGCGGGCAGGGTGATTCTTGAAAAGATCCGGGACCGCCGCGGGCTCCCGTTTGCGCGCCGCTGGCTGAATGAAAAAAAGATGGATCTCGCACTCTCCACGCTTATACGGTCGCAGGTACTTCATGCCTATCCGGTTCTTTCTGACATTCCGGGATCGCTCGTCTCACAGACGGAGCATACTATTATCGTAACGGCTGACGGGTGTATCGTTACAACGCGGTGAGATAGACTTATTCCTTTGCAAGAAGAATACGTAAGGTTACAGCCATGACCGGAGATTCTGACACCCTGCATATAATGGAAGTCGTGCTGACCGCTGAAATATTCAACCAGAATCCAAACCTCGACATCAACGATTTGACCCCAGCGTGCCGTGAGATTTTCAGTATCACCCATGCAACAGATGCCAAAAGACCGGTGTTTGTGAGCGACGGGTTGATCAAGCGCACACTGGGTATACCGGACGCCCATCAGAAGATGTCTGCAAACCCGTTCGTTTCCTATGAAGAGTTCGGACAGCGTCTTCGTATTACCGCACTCGAGCCGGCAGCCCAATGGTTCCTCAAGCAGGGGGGAAAGACGATCATTGAGAGAAACCCTGCTCTCGCTTTTTATTTTGAGGGTGTTGATTCCATCGGGGTATCCTATGAAACGGTCCGGGGTGCAAATCCGCTCTATGAAGATACCAAAGGACACCTGGATACGAGGATCTCAAAACTGATCGGGGAAGATGAAAAACTTAGGGGAGCTCTTGATCTTGTTATCGTTCTTGCTCCGGAAGAGGTCGAACAGAGGCTGGAGGATCTTGTCTGCACACATGAACAACTTGCGGTCATCACCAAGATCCAGCAGGCTATCGTTCACCGCGAATTTCTCAAACATCACCGGATTTATGAAGTAGGAAAACTTCTCTTTGTCGGGCCACCGGGAACAGGAAAGACGTCGCTTGCCCTCGCCATGTCCCGTACCATGCATATGCCAATTCTTGAAGTCCGCCTCTCCATGATCACATCCCAGTATCTCGGTGAAACCTCCAAGAATATTGACCGTATCTTCGATCTGGCAAAAAAACTCAGCCCTGCCATCCTTTTCATTGATGAGTTCGATTTTGTCGCAAAGAGCAGGGTTGCTGACGATCACGGGGCCATGAAACGCGCCGTGAACTCATTATTAAAAAATATCGACAAAATGAATCTGGTCAAGCACGGTGTAGTCCTGATAGGAGCAACAAACCATCCGCAACTGCTTGATGAAGCCGCCTGGCGCCGGTTTGATGAGGTGGTTGAGTTTTCTCTCCCTGATGAGGATATGCGGAAAAACATCCTCAGGAAGGTTACCGGATCGCTCACCTGTACCCTCGATTACCAGCAGCTTGCGGCCCAGACAGAGGGATTTTCAGGATCGGATATCCGTATGATGGTCAAGGAAGCCATCCTTTCTGCCCTCATGGATAAACGGGAGAGCATCAGTGTGAGCGATATCGAAAAGGGAATTCACATGGTTAAAAACAGGGAAGCGATCCGGCATCTGAACTGGTTATAAGCATGAGAATTACCCTTCTCGGGACCGGCGATGCAATCGGTACGCCAAAGATTGGCTGCACATGCCCCCAGTGTACTCATGCGAAAAAAACCGGGGCAATGCGCCTGCGGACCTCCCTCCTTATTGAAAACGAAGGCTTTCACCTCCTGGTAGATTCCTCTCCGGACCTCCGTCAGCAGCTGCTTCAGTATGGATCCCCTCATATCGATGCAGTGATCTGGACCCACGGACATTATGATCACTTCATGGGATTTGGGGAGTTTTACCGCGTCCAGCATATCCCGCCAGTATTCGCCGCCCCCCCTGTGATGGATTATTGCTCAGGAATATTCGGGTTCCTTACCTTCGATAAACAGATCATCCAGCCATACGAACCGTTCAGCGTATTTGGCCTTACCATCACCCCATTTATCGTCAGCCATCCTTCAGTATTTACCTGCGGCATGCTGTTCGAAACGGAGAAATCCCGGGTGGGATACACGTCAGACACAAACCGCGATATCCCTCAGAGGAGTCTCGACCTTCTCGGGAGTCTTGACCTTCTCCTTCTCGATGCACTTGTACCGTCAGAAATTACAACAATTCACAAACACATGAATTATCTCGATGCCTGCAGGCTTGCGGACAGGCTTAAACCAAAAGATTTCCGTTGTGTGCACCAGAGTCACCTGCTTCCCTGGGATTTACCCCATCTCGGCAGGGATGGAGATATCTTTGAATTACCCTGAGGGCAGCCGGTCAAAGAACCATTACCGGAGGACTCGTCCATCACCACCCATACTTTAATAGTTTTCAGGTTCCCAACCATAGGTGCATGATTGTAAAAGT
>CAZCZK010000114.1:0-6353 GCA_964503195.1 uncultured Methanoregula sp. | reverse complement strand
GCAACGATCATTCGCGGGTTCCTTGATGTGAAGATCAGCGGCCTTCCGGAAGCATTACAGCAGCAGATCGATGCATCCATCGATGTAGCAGAAAAATCAGGGTTCTAAAAAAATGTATGTCACCGTATCCCCGAGCTGATCAACGAAAGGCGATGGTGGAGCGCCAGATTGCAGCCCGGGGCATACACGACCCAAGGGTTCTTGCAGCAATGCTGGAAATTCCCCGCCATCTCTTTACTTCCCCCGGGTATGACCAGGAGGCATACGATGACACACCGCTTCCCATCGGCAGCGGTCAGACCATATCCCAGCCGTATATCGTAGCGCTGATGACAGAACTGCTCCACCCGGAAGCTACCGACAATATGCTTGAAATTGGGGCAGGAAGCGGATATCAGGCCGCGGTTCTTTCCCGGCTTGTACGGCAGCTGACTACCATCGAACGTCTCACAACAGTGGCCAATATGGCGAGAAGGAATTTGAAGTCCATCGGTATCGACAATGTCGTTGTAATTGAGGGTGATGGATCGCTCGGTTACCCGGCTCACGCTCCTTATGACGGGATTCTTATTACTGCCGCTACACCGGAGGTGCCCCAGCCACTCATCGAGCAGCTGGCTGATGGGGGAATCCTTGTTGCTCCGGTAGGCGGACGCGATACCCAGGACCTGATAACCCTTTACAAACAGGAGGGGTCGTTCAGACGGGAATCACAAGGGAGTGTCCGTTTTGTTCCTCTCATCGGACACCACGGATGGGAGTGAAAGAATTCATGAAAATAATCGATTTGACGCGTCCGGTTAAAAAAGACATGCTCGTATACCCGGGAGATCTTGTCCCATCATTCAGTCAGGTTGATACTGGCCGTTACCGTATCAGCGACCTGCACATAAGTTCCCATACCGGTACCCATATCGATGCACCTGCGCATTATCTTAAAACTGGAGAAACCATTGATACAATCCCGCTCTGCAATCTGATCGGAAAATGCCGGGTCATCGATGCCAGAGGGACCGGGAGTCCCGGGATAACCGCAGAGGATCTCAAGGGAAAACTCAAGGGTGTGAAACGGCTTCTGCTTAAAACCCGGTTTTCCGGGAGGAATACATTTACCGAGGAGTATCCTTTCCTTGCGCTGGATGCTGCCCGTGCTATAACCGACAACGGGATCAAATGCATTGGGATCGATTCTCCATCCATTGAATCGTTTAATGGTGATGGTTCCGTTCACCGCTGGCTTCTCAGTCACGGGTGTGTCATCATTGAGTTGCTTGATCTGTCGGATGTGCCGGAAGGTGACTATACGATAGTAGCGCTACCACTCCGTCTTGCAGGTCTCGACGGTTCACCCGCTCGTGTTGTGCTGATGCAACTGGAGGAGAAGTGAAATATGGATATAATCCGGGAATCAGTAACAAAGATGAAAGATATCCTTGAACATGGCGGGTGCGGGGAGGGAGATGTACTCCTCGATGTTAACCCCGATGCAAGGAACTGTCAGTTTGAAAAGGGGGCCTGCATGACTGCATGTTTCGGGGGGAGAACTGCCGATTTTGTCACGTTCGATCCTGTCAGGGCCCGGACGAAAATCTCGTATATGTACGATGCACCGCTGGATACACCATCCACAAGAGGAGCTGCTTCAGCAATCGTCAATGCCGTTACCGGCTTTTTCTGTCTTTCGCGGGTGCTCCATGCGTGCAGGGAACCCTCTCATGTACCCTGTCTTGGAGAACTGAAGCAGGAAATCCTTGGAAAGAGGATTTGTTGTATCGGAAACCTGCCGGAAGTAGAAAAACAGTTCAGAGGAATGATCGTCTCAGATCCTGACCTGGCTGATGTAATTTTTATCAGTGGTGAAGGGATGATTGAGAAAGATACCGGAGACCTGATTGAACAATATAAAGGAAAAAAACGGGTATTGTGTATTGGATCATCGGTGGCAGGAGTAGCCCGGCTCCAGATGCTTGAACACTGGTGCCCCTATGGCAGATCTTCCTGATATTCCCTTCTGTCATTTCTCATATTCTACCGGAGATAAAACTCTTTTTAGGCAGACCGCCAATGATGTTTCATGCTGTTTGGGTCCTCGGGAATTCGGAGGAGATTTGACCATACACTGGCTGATACTGCCTTAAAGATTGGGTCTGCACTGGCATCAAGATCACCCGACATTATCGTCGGCATGGATACCCGGACGACCAGTCCTTTGCTGTTACACCTGGTCATATCAGGTATCCTGGGAACCGGGGGGACCGTAAGGAATGCAGGAATCGTTCCCACCCCCACCGTGGCATTCAGTACCCGCACTGCACACGCCGGGTGCATGATCACCGCATCCCATAACCCGGAAGAATATAATGGATTGAAACTTTTCAACAGGGATGGTTCATCGTTTACCCAGCTGCAGCAGGCAGAGATGGAAACGCTGCTCACGATGGAACACTGGACTGACTGGAAGCACCAGGGCAGCGAACAGGCGTTTGACGCCATCACACCCCACAAGAATGCAATACTCGACAAAGTAAATATCAAAGGCTGCAGTTCTGTGATTTTAGATTGTGGTAACGGTGCAGGATGCCTGCTCACCCCCTCACTTCTAACCGATGCAGGGGTAAAGACCACGTGTGTCAATTGTAATCCATCGGGTTATTTCTCCCGTCCTTCTGAACCCTTGAAAGAACATGTATCGTATCTGAGTAAGATGGTGAAAAAAACCGGAGCCGGGTGTGCAGTTGTCCATGATGGTGACGCCGACCGTATGATGGCATTCGATAACAAGGGGAGATATATCAGCGGGGATCACCTGCTCGTGCTCTTTGCCCGGTATCTCGGCGCAAAGCACGTTGTCACTACCAGCGATGCTTCCATGATGATCGAAGACTTTGCAGAGGTCCGGCGAACACCCGTTGGCGACGCCTTTGTATCAGAAGAACTCCTTACATGGGGAGATTTTGGTGGTGAACCGTCAGGTGCATGGATCTTCCCGAAGATTTCGAACTGTCCTGACGGCCCCTTTGCTGCAGCTCTTTTCTGTGAGATGGCTTCGGAATGGCACCTTGCCGAAGAGGTCGATGCAATACCAACGTACTTTGTCCTGAGAGAATCATTTGCCTGTGAAACAGCACGGGATGTACTGAACCGACTTGGCGCTTCCAGTCCAACGGATGGTATCCGGGTTGCGGACGAAGACGGCTGGTACCTGATCCGGGCTAGCGGTACAGAGCCGAAGATCCGGCTTACCGCGGAGGGGAAAACCCTCGCAAAAGCAAAAGCCCTCCTTTCAAAGGGTAAAGAGCGCATCCATCAGGGGAAAACTGCTTAAATGTTGCAGGAGGAGATTTAGGTATGGAATGTGTCGTTCTCGCTGCAGGAGAGGGAAAGCGGATGCGTCCCCTCACGGCGAAACGTCCGAAGGTGATGCTCCCCCTGGCGAACCGTCCTCTGATGGAACACCTGGTCCTTGCAACCCGGGATGCCGGGATAAAGGATTTTATTTTTGTTGTGGGGTATGGGGAACGGGAGATCCGTCAGCATTTCGGGGATGGATCCAGGTACGGGATTAACATCACCTATGCGCCGCAGCGCCATCAGCAGGGGACCGCGGATGCCGTGAGGTCTGTCAGGGATCTGGTGACCGGCTCGTTCCTTCTCATGAATGGGGACATGATTCTTAAAAGTGAGGATATCGCCAAGTTCTGTCGGTGTAAAATTCCCTGCATGGGAATCAGTTCGACGGATCATCCGGGGGATTACGGGGTTATTCTCGTCGAAGGCGACCGGGTTACATCCCTTGAAGAGAAATCTAAACAACCAGAATCCAATCTGATCAATGCCGGGGCGTACCTGTTCTCACCGGATATATTCGATAGGGTCGACAAAGTCAGACCATCTGTCCGTGGCGAACTTGAACTCACTGATGCCCTTACCGGGCTGATTGCTGAAAAGAAACTCGGGGCATTCCCCCTCTCTTATTGGATGGATGTCGGATATCCCTGGGATATGCTCGACGCAAACGCTACCCTTCTGGATCAGATCCCCGCAATAAATGCCGGAACTGTTGAAGAGGGCGTAACCCTTCATGGCCCGGTTGTTATCGGTGACGGGAGCATTGTCCGGGCAGGTACATATATTGAAGGTCCCTGCATAATCGGGAAAAATTGCCGTATAGGCCCCCATGCATATATCCGAAGGTCCACCAGCATTGGCGATGACTGCCATATCGGGCACTGTACTGAGATTAAGAACTCCATTATTATGTCGGGAACAAAAATCCCCCATTTTAATTATATCGGTGATTCGGTTATCGGGAGTAACTGTAACTTCGGTGCAGGAACCAAGGGTGCAAACCTGAGGCATGACCATGCACATATCAAGGTATGTGGGAAAGATACCCGGAAAAAGAAATTCGGGGCTGTCATTGGTGACAATGTCCAGTTCGGCATAAACTGCTCCATAAATGTCGGGGCTGTTATCGGCAGTAACGCACAGTTTGCACCAAATTCGTTAATCGAAGGGTGTATCGGTGAGAATGCAAGTATACGGTAGGTGAGACGATGCAGGCTATTATATTGGCAGCAGGAGAGGGTGTCAGAGTCCGGCCCCTCACCCGGAACAGGCCAAAAGCCATGATTCCGGTAGCCAACCGCCCCATTATTGAATATGTAATCGATGCCCTCCTGAAAAATGGCATCAGGGAAATTGTGGTGGTGGTTGGGTATCGCAAGGAACAGGTAACGCGGTTCCTGAATGGTCTTGAAGTGCCGATAGAGGTGGTGGTCCAGGAAAAACAGCTGGGCACGGCTCACGCACTCCAGTGTGCTGAAACAAAGATCAAGAGTAATTTCCTCGTCTTACCTGGTGACAACTATATTGACCCGCAATCGATTGCAAAAATCAAGGATATCCCCAATGCAATCCTCGTGCAAGAACACCCCCACCCCTCCAATTTTGGTGTCGTGCTCCTGAAAAACGGTCTGGTAACCGACATTGTTGAAAAGCCTGAGCACGCCCCGAGTTTCATGGTGAGTACCGGGATCTATTCCCTTGACAAAAGTTTCTTTTCGCATATAAAGGGAAACGATATCACTGCAGCAATTTCTCATATGATCCAGAGCGGGGAGCAGATTAAAGCGGTACCGGCGGATGACTGGCAGGATGCCATATTTGCATGGGACTTGTTGAAAATGAACCGGCGTCTTCTTAAAAATCTACCTATGACCCGGGAAGGTTCCCTCAGCAGGCAGACGATCATCCAGGGGCCGGTCAGTATAGGAAAGGGTACGACTATCGGGCCGAATACTGTTATTAACGGACCGGCAGTGATCGGACATGACTGCACTATCGGGCCGAACTGCGTCATTTTGCCAAATACAAGCATCGGTTCAAGGGCAAATCTGGATCCGTTCACGGTCATCGGCAACGCCATTATTATGGACGATACTGCGATCGGGTCACATTCCCGCATTGTCGACACTGTGATCGGTGAACGATGTACCCTTGCGGATCATACTTCCGTTTCGACCGCAACCAGCCTGATGGATATCGAAGGATGTACGATACGACCGGAATTTGGTGTAATTCTCGGGGATAATATCACAAATGGTCCGTTTACTGCATATAAAAACAGTATAATCGGAAACAATGTTACTATAGAAGGGCAGAAACGAATTAATAGCCGCATCATACCGGACAAATCTATGGTGATTTGACGTGTGCGGTATTGTCGGGTATATCGGCAGGAGAGATGCTGCACCGTTGATAGTTGAGGGGCTGAAAAAACTTGAATATCGGGGTTATGACTCATTCGGCGTGGCGACACTCGATATGGGTATCAACCTTGCCAAACACCAGGGCCGCATATCGGAAAAAGGGGAAACAACTGCAGGGCTGAAAGGTAAGATTGGTATAGGCCATACCCGGTGGGCAACCCATGGGGTCCCCAATGACATAAATGCCCATCCACATACAGATTGTTCGGGGAAAATTGCGATTGTCCATAACGGGATTATTGAAAACTATGCCGATCTGAAACGAAATCTGCAGTCAAGGGGGCATATATTTCGCTCGGAAACCGATACGGAAGTGATCGTTCATCTCATAGAGGAAGAATATGCAAAAAAACCCGACCTGCTCATCGCCGTGCAGGGAGTTGTCCCGAAACTGAAAGGATCCTATGCAATTCTTGTCATCACTGCCGGTGAAGACCGGATTATTGCTGCCCGGAATGCGAGCCCTCTTGTTATCGGGGTAGGGGACGGGGAATTTTTTGCTGCGTCTGACATGACACCGGTCATCGAATTCACGGAACGGGCAATTTTTCTTGAAGATGGGGATACCGTTTCCCTGTCAAG
>CAZCZK010000113.1:0-6439 GCA_964503195.1 uncultured Methanoregula sp. | reverse complement strand
AACCCCGGAAATGCGATTAACGCTGAATTAATTTAGTAATCTATATATGTGAGACGCAGCAGTATTTAAATATTGCGTGAAAGTATAAATAGAAATTTTAGGAAATGAGGAATTGGTCGATATTTAAAGATATAACACGTCTGCACTCCGCTTCGGTCAGTCCGGCCCCTTTGGCAACGATTAATTTTGCGCGCTTGTCCATAAGGTCTTTGGGTGCATGCGCGTCTGAGTCGACAACCATCTGGCATGAGGCTTCGCGGCAGATACGGGCAACATGGCCGTTTGTCCGGTTATGACCCCCCCGTGACGTGAGCTCGAGTGCAATACCGTTTTTTGCAGCCAGCAAAGCCTCATCGATCGTGATCAATCCCGGGTGGGCAAGTACATTCACATCTTTACAGGTACAGGCTGCATGGTTGGTCCCGGCAGCGACCGGCTCGATAGGTGTCTCCCCGTGGACGAGGACGATATCTGCCCCGGCCCCCTTTATCTGCCGGGCAAGGCTGGCGATCTGTGCTGGCGGAACATGGGTGATCTCTGCCCCACAGAGCAACCTTACGCCGAATAGCTGAGCTGATTCCCGTACTCGTGTGAGCGTTTCTATGACCGTCAGTGCATTTGAGGTATCGACATGATCCGTGATGGCAACAGTTGTATACCCGAGCACCGCCATCCTCCGGATTAGTTCAATCGGGAGCATTTCCCCATCGGAGAGGATGGAATGGGTGTGCAGGTCATACAGACCGCTCATTTACGGACCTCCAGGTTCTGTGAAACCTTTTTTATAAGTCCCTCTTTTCCCTCTGCCCAATCAGCCACAATCCTCCCTTCCCGCCGTGCACTGTGCGCGGGATAGTGTTTGTCCTCCACCCGGTACTTCACACCGGCACGTTTCAGTGCACGCTCAAGGTCTGCGATCACCGGGGCCTTGATCGCGAGGCTTTTTTTTACCCGCCTCCCTTCCACGCGGGAATATCCTGCATTGAAAT
Organism: uncultured Methanoregula sp.; assembly: GCA_964503195.1. Classification (GTDB taxonomy): domain Archaea; phylum Halobacteriota; class Methanomicrobia; order Methanomicrobiales; family Methanospirillaceae; genus Methanoregula. The sequence goes on along the minus strand of CAZCZK010000113.1, from coordinate 5,450 downwards.
AGCAGGGATACAGTATGCACTCACCCTGTGCCATCGCAGGAATGTTTGTGGGTCAAGGTATAAACAGTGTACGCTCAAAACCTAAGTATATGCACCATATTGACGTCCGACTTGAGAAGGATGTCTACGACTCCAACAATGCACTTGCAGACCATAACGCCCGGCTTCTGATGTCTCACCATGTCAGGGCATTCGACCTTCTCGGCGCTATCGGCTCAGGGAAGACTGCTCTGATTGAACGTCTTGTCCCGCTTCTTGAAAAGAAAGCGTTCAGGGCAGGGGCGATCGCCGGGGACGTATACGGGGACGATGACTTCAAGAGGATCACAGCGCTGGGCATCCCTGCATTCAATGCAAATACCGGCAAGGAGTGTCATCTTGATGCCCACCTGGTTGAACATGCTCTCGACCATCTCCCTCTCGACCAGATCGATATCCTCTTTATTGAGAATGTGGGCAACATGGTCTGCCCGACCGATTTCCGGCTCGGTGCCGAAAAAAGGATCGTGGTCGTCAGTTCAACGGAGGGGGATGATGTCGTGAACAAGCACCCGATGATGTTCAGGGACTGCACGATCGGGGTTATCAATAAGGTCGATCTTGCACCGCTGGTAGGGGCAAACCTTGACCGCATGCAGAAAGACATCGCACGGTACAATCCCGGGATGCCGGTCTTCCGGACAAACCTCAAAACCGGTGACGGGATTGTGGCGCTGCTTGAAACTATCCTCGCATAGCCTTTTTTTCCTGAGGCCGGGGATGAAGTACTATAAATAAATCAGAAATCAATAGATGAAGCACCATCTTCGGGACCAAGTCCCGCAGAAACAGAAGAGAGTGAAATCATGCAGTGGCAGGCAGAATCCGTACGAAAAGTAACCGGTGGCAGGCGCCGTCCGGCACAGAAAAAGCGCAGAGCTGAGATTGGTCGTGCACCAGCAGACACCCATATCGGGGAAGCCCGCACACGGCTCGTCCGGACGTTCGGTGGCAATCAGATTATAACGGCGTTCCGTGCAAACTACGCGAACGTGACCAATCCAAAGAACGGTGAGACAAAAAGGGTAAAGATCGAGACCGTTGAAAAGAACACGGCAAACCCGAACTACGTGCGCCGGAACCTGCTCACCAAGGGCGCGGTTATCAAGACTGAGATGGGAAGCGCCCGAATCACGAGCCGCCCGGGTCAGGATGGCGTCATTAACGCACTGTTACTCGAATAATCCACATCAGACAACACTTTTCTCTTGCGGTTCCGGGATATTTCTCTCACCAGTTTTGGTTCGGCGGAATCTCGATATCCGGGCGCTCATGTCAGGAATATTTTTTCTCCCGGAATCGCTAAATGTCTAACCATGCGGAGGATCTACTATCGTTTTCCCCAGCGGGTGGATCTCTCGTTTACCATGGGCATGCCCTTTAACGAGACACTGAAATATATCGCCAGCCGGGACAACGAGGAATCGACCAAGACCACCGGGAAGGAACTGGTAAAAATTACCTTAAAAATCCGGATTGCCGTTGACCGGTTAACATTCGGGGAGATAACACCTGACGTTCTCCGGCCCGGCCTGATAACCGAAGCCGTGGATCTGCAGATCTCCGTACAGGCCCTTGCTTTACGGGGGGGTGGCAGGGTTCCGATTGCGAATGATATCTTTTATCTCCGCCTCTCGGACCAGGTGTCACGGACGGATATCGATATCGCCAAGGAAGGGCATGGTGAAGGTCTTGATGCCCTTGATATGAAAAATATTCTTCTGGGTGCGAGAAAGTGACCATCCGGTTGACCGTTGCAGCCCCTTTCAAGCATACCCGAAAGACCGGGATGCGCAAGAACGAGCTGGTGTATTATTATGCCCTCGACCGCAAGTGGATGAGTACCGAGCAGGCAAACCTGCTCCTGAAACGGGCAGAGGAGGAAGGGCTTCTCGGCCTTGTTAACGGTCTGTATTCCCCACGGTTCGATATTGCCGGGCTGACCATCCCGGTTGGATTCAAACCCACCTCCGGTATCTTCGAACGCCATGATCCGGTCCAGGAGCTGATCGGAAGGATAGCACGAGCCTCCTCCTTTGAAGAAACGGTTGTCGTTGCCGAGATGAACCGGATCATCAAGGAAAATTACGATATGCACCTCCTTCCCCCCGCTGCACTGGTCCTGCTTGCAAGGAAATATGGTGTACCGTTTGACGATCTTCTGGATGCGCTCAAGGATGCGGCAAAAAAGTGAAGGACCCTTGCATCTCCACCTGTACAGAAAAAATCCGCACGGAACACCACCCCTCCTGCGATAACAAAGTATTTCGCCCATTTCTTATTACATTTCTTCAGTCATCTGGACTAAGGGAACTTTATGAGAAGAAGACGTAACGATCCTTTCGAGAAACCGTGGGTTATCATTGCCGCGGTCGTCGGTATCATTGCAGTTGTTGGTATTGCCCTGCTCCTTTTCATGGGAAACGGGTCATCAGCCCCGGCAGGATCCCTGGATAAGACTCAGAGCCCCTCGGGGATCCCTTCTACCCGGCAGACGGCGGGTGTTCCCCCGTCGGTGATCAAGACTCAGACGGCGGTTATCGTCCCTGATGAGGGAGTATATATTAAGGTGAGCTACCTCGGCGGGTTTGCCGGGACGTACGGGATGGAAGGAAATATGACGACCACGCGCAACTCTGGCGATCGGATTTTTGTTGTTGAAGATGCTACCGGTACTGTGTCTGCCACCTTCCGCAAAGAAGATGCTTCCACGCGGCACGATATCATCCTCGAAATCTATAAGGATGGTAAATCCCAGCAGGTAGCTAAAAATTCCTCATCGTATGGTGAGGTACGTGTTACGTACAGAGTTTAATTCTTTTTTCCTCTGGAACACACACAGATCCTGCTCTGCAGGATGTTCTGGACCCTGCAAAAAGCAATGCACATGGGATGTCTGATTGTCGTCCCGGCAACTATCGTTCCGTTCTCTTCGGAATTCGCCGTCCTCTGAAATGAACGATCTCCGGATTTTATTAACCTTGCGTTCCCGGAAGCACAGTTCCTTGCTTGGAGTGGGAATACGGGAGAAGAAATCCCAAAAAAGATATATTATTTTCTTACCTTTGACTTCTTCTCTGCTTTCTTCTCGCCCTCAACCTTGGGGAAGAGCTCATCGAGTGTCTTTTCCCCGTACGCTGTCACCAGCGTATTGATCTGGACGAAATCCTGGGTGATCTCGCTCGCCCGGATGGTCTTTCTCCGGCGTTCCCCATCCATTGACGGGTGGAATCCGACACCCCCAGCAAGGAGAAGCTTCTTGCGCCCTGCTCCCGGGAGACTTTTTTTCGAAGCGATCCCAGTCCGGTCGGAAGCACCTGTGATAAGGATCTTGTATCCCGCAAGCCCGAGAGTTCCTGCATCAATCTCATCACCGATACGTTTCCCGACGATCGCACCTGCGGCGCCGCCACTGGCGTCCACATTATATGCGCGACCGCTCTTCGGGTCTGATACTACGACTTTGAACTCGACCATATATCTCTGCTCCATATTGTAATTTTAAAAAAACCCAGATGATCTGGGTTTTTTACAACTCCGGCTGCCGGCTTTCCGCTCACACATGAGAAGTACCCATGTAATTATACCGGGACGCTATTAAATCCTCGCGTCCCTCTGATATGTATATAAACCTTATCTGCCCCAGAAGGGATCCCCTTTTCGTTTCAGGGTCGTAAATTCAGCAAGAATCTCCTGTGTGCTTGTGTTCAGGGTTTTGACCATCTCCCGCTCGAGCACTTTGATATGACGCTCGGGCACATCTACGAACAGGTCGTCTCCCACGGAGACCTGCCGCCCAACCACTGCACCCTCAATGGATATGGCGACTTCAAGGCCGGGGTCCGCCTCCCGGATCGCTTCCTGCCGGAGCTGCATAGTCTTGAGGTGTCCCACCTTTTTACCATCAATCCTGATGAGATCCACATCGCTTCTGAGTTTCCCGCCCAGTATCCTTACCCCAACGACCGCCGGGTTGCTCTGGCGGAAGACACAGTCGGGCAGGAGACGGATCTTTGCCGGCATCACGACATGCTCGAACCGCTGCTTTTCCTGCAGGCGTTTTTGTTCGTCCCGCCACTGCACGTACTGGTCGATCAGCTGGTAGATGACACGCCCTTCGAAGACCTTCACCTGAGTGTAAAACGGATTTTTTATCATCTCCCCGGCATCGGGAAGGATAGGGGTGTTGAATGAGAGAAGAACACGGAACATAGGATTCTTGACGGTTTCGGTCTCGATCAGATCGAGCCGGCTCACGGCCCCGACTTCCGCCCGCATCACGCCGATCTCCTTCCCTTCGAGTTCCTGGCAGAGCGCCTCGAGTGCTCCTATGGTGTCCGCTTTAATTGTTATCCCTTCATCGGAGAGGTTGACATGGATCTCGGTCATCTCTTTTTTAATGCGTGCCTCGACTTCGTCCCAGTTGTTTCTGATAACGAAGAATGGGGAACCGGCAATCACCCCCTCAAGATTTGGGGCGGTGACCTTTATCCCCGATGCGGCTGCTACCGATTTCACCCGTTCAAAGCGGTCCTCGACCAGGATCTCCTTCATAGGCCTGGGTTTCAGGAGTGACCGGACTTTTGTCATCACGACATCGCCCTGTGTAGCAACCGCGATCTCATCGCCGATCGCGAGCGTCCCGTCGTACAGGATTACGTCAAGTGTCGTACCAAGACCCCGTTCCTCTTTGACTTCAAGCACGGTTCCGGCACCAGGCCCTTCAACGGAAAGCTTCAGTGCCTCTCCCATGTAGCGTTGGGCAAGACCGATCATGACGAGCAGTAAGTCGGCAATCCCCTCGCCAGTATGAGCGCTTACCGGGACGATTGCAAGATTCCGCTGGAAGTCCGAGACCCGATCGAACCGGTCCGCGGAAAAGTCCAGCTCGGATAGTTTTCCTACTATCTCGTACGTCTTGTTCTCGATCTCGGTTTTCACCCTTTCGTTCTGTTTAGCAAACGATGAAAGAAACGACTCGCTCTCGTTTGTCCGCCAGCCGTGGATTCGATCAATCTTGGTTGCCGCGATGACAAACGGTGTGCGGCAGTTCCGCAGGATCTGGAGCGCTTCGATGGTCTGCGGCTGGAATCCCTGACTGATATCCACAACAAGGATTGCCATATCAGCAAGAGCACCGCCGCGGGCACGGAGTGTGGTGAACGCATGATGGCCTGGTGTGTCGATGAAAAGGAGACCGGGGATGTTGATGGGCATCTTTCCCATCGTGCCGCTCATACTTCGGATAGCTTCGATGGGGACGATGGTTGCACCAATGTGCTGGGTGATTGCCCCAATTTCAGAACTGACGACAGATGACCCGCGGATCCGGTCCAGCAGGGATGTTTTCCCGTGATCCACATGCCCCATGACACAGACAATCGGCGTCCTTATATTCGGGTTCTGTGCCA
>CAZCZK010000112.1:0-6462 GCA_964503195.1 uncultured Methanoregula sp. | reverse complement strand
GGATGTCGTGGTCGGGACACACCCGATCCCCCAGAAATACTATACAACCCACCAGGAGCTTGGGTCGTGGGATGCGAGTGCATGGAAAGAATTGATCGCCCCGACTCTTACTGATGAGAACGTCAGACTTGCGTATGATTAGATATTTTTCAGATCTCCCTTATGGGGATGTTGTCCTCCGGCTGGATTACCCAACCGGTTCCCGGGGCCAGATCCAGATGGGTGTCTTCATGTCCCAAACGTGAAAAACCCGGGGGAACATAACCTGCCAGTAATGGAATATGGGGTGAACTTGAATGCAGAACCAGGATAACACAACTGGAAAACGGGAGGACCAGTACGATGAGGTCGCCCTTGCCACCGGTTGGCAGGGCCCTGCGCTGGTATTCCGGCTTGCATCACAATCTATAGAGCCGGGCCAGACCATCCTTGATATCGGCATCGGGACCGGCCTTGGTTCGGAGCGCTTCGCGCAGGCCGGACTCCATGTGTACGGAATGGATATCAGCGATGATATGCTGGAGATATGCAGGAAGAAGTATTTTACTGCGGGACTTGTCTGTCATGATCTGACCACATTTCCTTACCCATTTGACGATGCATCGTTCAACCATGTTGTTTCGACAGGTGTGTTCCAGTTCTTTTCTGATCTTGACCGGGTGTTTTTGGAAGTGCATCGGATCCTTTCTGGCGGAGGTATGTTCATCTTTATTACCGGAGACCGCAGGTCCTGTGAGCCGTACGAAGTTGTGGTTGATCCCGAACAGACCGGTATTGGTGTTCCCGTCACTATGTTCCGCCATACCCGGGAACAGATTGAAGAATGGCTGGTTAAAACCGGGTTCCTTTTGGAGGACTCTGCGGGATTCATGGTGTACATGGACAGGGAACAATCCGAGACATTTCCCGTACGGGCATATCTTGCACGGAAGGTTGACAGGGAGGAGTGATTCGATGCTGCCTGCATTGCCGCGGAACGCGGAAGCAACAGCCCCGCACCGGGCATCAGGGTCAGGATCCTGGCAGAATGATTCAAAAATGAAATAATCGCAGAGTGAGAACATGGTCGAGTTTACCCATATTCAGGACGAAAAAGCACAGATGGTAGATATCAGCGGCAAGGGCGATGTGATGCGTGAAGCCGTAGCAGCCGGTAAGATTTACCTGCGGCCGGACACACTCACCGCAATACGCACCGGAACGGTTGTGAAAGGTAATGTGCTGGCCACAGCCCGGGTCGCAGCAACGCTCGCGGTGAAGAACACGCCCGCCCTGATCCCGATGTGCCATGCAATCGCCATCAGCGCGATTTCCGTGGATTTTTCTGATGGCGACGGGTACATCGAGGCCCGCGTGCGGGTGAAATCCACCGGAAAGACCGGTGTCGAGATGGAAGCCCTGGCCGGTGTTTCTGTTGCCCTGCTCACCATCTGGGACATGGTGAAATCAGCGGAAAAGGATGCGGACGGGCAGTATCCCGTAACCCGGATTGAAGATATCCGCGTGATTGAGAAACGCAAGGGATAATCAATGAATTATTCATTCGGTTCTCCCGGATTTCGATCTGACGGTTGTTTGTCAGGTTGAATCTCACGCGGAATTAATGAAATGAAAAAGAGGAGATTGTGGGGGAGACCTGAACAATCACTGCACTTTTCAAGTGTAGAGTGCCAGAGTTTCTGTCCTGGAATAGTGACCGTTGTTATGTCCGCGTTTAAGAGCACCGCTCAGGTTTCTGATGATACAAAGGAGATCCTGTAATATCAGTTGTTGAAAAAAACCTGCAATTTTCACAGACGCTGGATGGTACCGGATCACCAGTTGTTTCTCTTCTTCCCTCTTTCTCATTTTGTCCGGGCCGGACCGGCATGGGCAAATGACCGGTTGGTTGCGACCGAGCGGTAAGGCACCCCGTAAAACTTCCGGTAAAACAGGTCTGCTTCCTCTTCCATGGAAAAATCAAAGATCTCAGGGTGGATGGTGTTTGCAATCATCATCAGGCCGAGTATCCATCTCGGGCTCCCGAAGTCCCACGACGGGTGCATGGTGTATACATGCCCGCCACGAACTGCCGGGACATCCAGCGAATGATCGCTGCAGTACCGGCGCGTATCTTCAACGGTCGAAGTAAGAAAGCCCGAAGTAAACAGGAAATCCGGATTAAGATCCATAAACTCCTCGCGTGAGATCGTCACCCCCGGTTTACCTTCCCTGCCGATTGCACGGTTCACATAGGTTCCGCCGGCTGCCTCAACAAGTTTCCCCTCGAACCGGCCCCGGTTGAGGGCAAAGAGCGGATGTCCCATGGCGTAGTAGACCCGCGGCCGTGGTTTGTTTGCCACCCGCTCCCGGATCATGTCACGCCGTTCACTGATAAATCCGCAGAGTTCGGTTCCTGCATCTTCGCGCCCGGTTTTTCTTGCAAGCTCCATCACAAACCCGAGGTACGCATCGATGTCATTCATCCGGTCATGTAACTCTTTTTTCAGCATGCCGGTCCCGAGCACCTCCCCCCAGATCCGGGAGAGGACTGCCTGGTCATCGATCCCCAGGCAGGCAAGTATCGCCCATATCATCTCAAGCCCGCGGGTTACCCGGTATCCGCCCATCATGCCCGGTTCAGTAAAAATATCGGTGGCGATTATCCCCTTCACTGGCACGACATACCCACAGTCGCAGGTCTTTTTCGGCGTTCCTGTGATATGTGCACCCATGGGACCAAAGAATTCCCGCCCGATACACTGCGCTTTGCATACCGGGCAGATAGTGTCCAGGTACCGGGTCCCTGGCGAATTGAAAAGATAGACCCAGGACAGGATCTTCCTGATCTGGTCCGCCAGGTGCTCGCTCTCGAAGATTGTCGGTTCGGAACCGGGGACGGTATCCCCGAATGGGACGAAACGCATCAACTGCAGCGGAATCTCCCGTGAGATGCCTGCAATACGCCGGGCAGCAGCGAGGACCTCCTCCTCGCCCCCCTTGCGATAGACAAGCGAGACCTCGACGTGCACACCTGCACGGAACAGCTGTTCAATCGCACGGAATACGGGGCCGGCACCATGTGCACCACAGGCCCGGTAACAATCATCACTTGCTCCCTTCAACCCGATATTTACGTAATCAAGGACCGGGATGAGAGCCTTTACCGATTGTTCTGTCAGGTAGCCGTTTGTCGAGCATCCGGTGAGAAGCCCCTGCTCACGGGCCTTTTTTGCGAGCCTGCAGAACGTCGGGAATGACGCGATCGGATCGTTCAATGCAAAGGAGACGCCGATACACTGTTGTTCAAGCGCACTTCGGATGACATCATCTGTACTGATCGCCGACTTTGACCGGGCGAGTGACTCTGCATGGTCGACGAGGATTTCCGAGACGCATCCGCCACAGCGGAAATTGCACCCCGCAGTACAGACCTGCATGAACGTGCCGCCCGGGTAGAAATGAAGCATTGGCTGGGTCTCGACAGCAACCGGGAAAGCGGCGAGGAACGTATCGGGGAACCGTTCAATGATACCAGTGCGATCATGGGTATACATCCTGCACCGGCCCGTCCCCCCCACGGGGATAATGCACCCGATTTCACAAATATCACAGCGCATTCTCTTTACTTCCTCATCACAATCCAGAACCCGGATTCATCCCGGATAATCTCAACATCCGGGATCTGTGTATCCTTCAGGCATTTCCTGAGCTCTGCATCCTTCTCCCGGCCCATATTGCCCCTTACCTTCTCTTCCCATGAAGGATCGGTCTCCCGCATCTTCGCGGTAATAGACGCCTTGAGTGCCGGCGTGCCAAATCCGCCGCCAACAAAACTTCTGCCACCGGGCCTGAGTACCCGGTGTATCTCGGCAAACGCCCGCGCCGGGGTGTCCCAGAAGAAGACCGAGCCCCTGCTGACAACCAGATCGACCGAGCAGTCATCGTACGGGAGGACATGCACGTCGCCGTGCACAATGCGGATCCGCCCGCTCATTCCGGCGTCCCTGATGTTTTTTTCTGCACAGGCAAGCATATCATGTGAGGTATCCAAAGCGTCGATCCTGAATCCGGATACTGAAGCAAGGGCGAGTGCGAGATGACCGGGACCGCATCCGGCATCAATACAAAACCCGCGATCAAACCCGCAACATTCAACCGCCTGTCGTGCAATCACGGGGTAGATTGGGGAAAAAATGGTACGGGCGATCTCGTTGAACTCCGTTGCGGTCTTATCCGCCCCTTTTCGATTTTTTAAGCCCATAATCCTCGAAAAAGTGTTGTCCGCCCGATCATATAAGTTTTGGTTATTTAATTTACTTAACACAAAAGTTAAAGAAAAATGGTAAATAACACGGGATGGGTATGATCACTACGTTCAATCATTTCCCGTTATCCCGGGGTCGTTAATGAGAATACAAAAATCTCATCACGAATTACTCGCTCGAAAAGTTTCACCTCGCAATGGGCAACAAGTTCTGTGCGATGAACAAGAGCGTCACGGTCAGCATGGTGAATTTTCACGTCAATTGGGCTCTGACCCGGAATTGATAAAATGAAAATCTGCGAAAGATGTGGGAACCTGGAATGATCTTTTTACCGAGGACGATATTGACCGATTGATTGATGATGTTGTCCCGGCAGGGGATATGACAACCACATTGCTGGAACGGTCCGGAAAGAAAGGTTCGATTTCACTGGTGGCCAGAAACGAGATGATCGCCTGTTGTACCGAAGAAGCAGTCCGGCTTTATAAAAAAAGGTGGACTCGAGGAATGGTATTCTGGAGATTCGGGGTATCAAAAATTGCCGGAACCGCAAAACCGACTCCAATGGGATCCTGGGGGATTTACCTTGTGGAGAGGGCATTGAGAGATACCTCCACGTTCGAAAGAAGTGGCGTCCGTACAATAAAATTTCATGGGAAGCTTTTCTCCCGGCAGTCCAACAATGACGACAGATTCTCGGACATGCTCAAATATTGGTATAATACCAAACTTTATTCTCAAAGGCGTGCGTAAACTCCTGCATGGAGCCCGAATGTGGTCTTTCCCTCTCTGCCCGGAAAGTGGAATACCTCAAATTTATTTTAAAAACGGGAGGAACGGTCAGGACAAATGAGATCGCATCAGCGTTCAGCGTCGATCCTTCGACAATCACAAAGACCCTTGCCGAGATCACTGCTGCGGGGTATATCACGCATGTCCCGTACCATGGCGTTTCCCTGACCGATGCCGGAAAGATCCATGCGGAATTTCTCGTCAAACGGCACCGCATTCTCAGTCTCATGCTGGCGAGAAACGGCCTCTCCCCGGAGGAGGCCTGCCGCGAGGCTTCACGGTTCGAGAGCCAGGTCTCCAAACAGGCGATTGACAGAATATGTCATTTTATGGGACACCCCCGGCAGGGCGTCTGCGGGGAGATCACGCACGATGATGGCTGCCTTGCAGGAATTCCGGTGAACAGCGCCCTTTCCTGAATGAGGAAACCGGAAAAGTTGGAATATATCCAAATTAAGGGGATGCCAATGCTAAAACAAAATAGGATGGAGTTACAGGACTCCAAAGACAACGACCGGCCATCAGAACGCAGTTGCCTGACGATGACGCTCTGTGCGGTGGCAGGAATCATGATCCTACTCATGGCAGCCGGGTGTGTCCAGCAGGGGGGTACGGTGACTCCAGCGGATAACGGGACCAGCTCTCTCACTGTTGCTGTTACGATCCTGCCACAGAAACAGTTCGTGGAACGCATTGCCGGTGAGCATGCCAGCGTCATTGTTCTTGTTCCCCCGGGGGCAGATCCCCACACCCATGAACCCACGCCGGGACAGCTGGAAGAGATCAGCCATGCTTCGGTGTATGTCAAGGTGGGATCGGGCATCGAGTTTGAACGGGCATGGATGGACAAGCTCAGCGGGGTCAATCCCCGTATGACGGTCGTGGACAGTTCCACGGGCATCCGGTTTATAAAGGGTGATGACCATGACCACGCTGAAGACGTCACGGCGGGTAACCATTCTGCTGAATCCAATGAGGAAGAAGGCACCGATCCCCACATCTGGCTCTCGCCAAAGAACGCTAAAATTATGGTCGAGAACACGTACCAGGGCTTGACCCGGGCAGATCCAGACCACGCGACAGAGTACCGGGGTAATGCCGATGCATACATAAAAGAACTCGATGCGCTCGATGCGGAAATCTCACAGGAGATCGCCACAAAGAAGACCCGCACCTTCATGGTCTACCACCCGGCATGGTCATATTTCGCCCGCGACTATGGTCTCGTCCAGATCCCGATCGAGATCGATGGCAAAGACCCATCTCCGGCGGGAATTGCAAGCCTCATCCGACAGGCACAGGAAGGAAATATCACCGTTATCTTCGCATCACCGGAATACAGCACGAAGAGCGCAGACGTGATCGCAAAAGAGATTGGCGGCAGCGTTGCGCTTGTCAGCCCGCTGGAAGAAGATTACCTGGG
>CAZCZK010000111.1:0-6784 GCA_964503195.1 uncultured Methanoregula sp. | reverse complement strand
CAGACCCGTTCGAGCGATGTAGACGTTCTCGTTGAATTTGCGGAAGGAAAGGCTACGTTTGATAATTTCATGCACCTTGTCTATTTCCTTGAAGACCTTTTTTCCAGAAAAGTGGATCTCCTGACGGTGGGGGGGATTGACAAGTATATCCGTTCAAGGGTGGAACGCGAGGTGATCTGGATTGAAGGATGACCGCGTATACCTTCAGCACATTCTTGATGAGATTGAATACCTAAAGTCCCGTCCCTCCGGCCATCTCTTACGTACGAGAATCTCACGCAGGATAGAACAACCGGACATGCGGTAACCCGGGCGCTGGAGATCATTGGAGAAGCTGCCAAGAATGTCCCGGATACGATAAAGCGGGAGCATCCGAAAATCCCGTGGAAGTTCATGGCAGGTCTCCGTGACAAGGTAATCCATGGCTATTTCGCCATTAATTACGAGATCGTCTGGGAGGTTATCCAGCAAAACTGCCGGAGCTCGAACCAGAGATCCGAGCGCTGTGTGATGAGACTGAACCAAAATAATAAGAGATCCAGGCAGAGCACACTATTATCTGTGGGGGGACGGGAGCGCGGAATAACACACGCAGACGAGCTCCCGACAAAAAACATATAAGAAAAACCCCGCCATGGTAATACAGGAAAGCGCAAGCATGCACAACCAGAACAACCCGGGTTCTATTCCCGCCGAAATTACTCCCATCGTGGAAGAGCTGCAGGCTCATGATGCAGTTCTTGGACTGATCCTGTTCGGTTCCGTTGCCCGGGGCTGTGCCAGGCCATTTTCCGATGTGGACCTGGCAATAGTAACGGAAAAAACGATACCTGATGCTGTACGGATGGACCTGCTCAGTTACGGCTCGGAAACGATCGATGTCAGCATCTTTGCCGATCTCCCGCTGCCAATCCGGTTCAGGGTCATCAGGGATGGAAAAATTCTTTTTGTGAAGGACCCGCTCACGCTCCACCGCATGAAAACAGCTACGGTCCGGGAATATCTGGACTATGAACCGTTCCTGCGGAGACACTGCATCCATGCAATTACTGCGGCTGAGGGATGATGCGGATGAGCGATATCCAGTATGACCGGGAAAGGATGGGGCCGCTCTTCTCTGACATCAGGAAATACTTTGATGACTTGGAAGCCATGGAAGTCCGTTCGGTGGAGGATCTTCATGACAAACGGAATTTTTACGCAGTATCGATGATCCTGTTCTCCCTGCTGAACCGGGTCTTCGACCTTGGCAGCGAGGTTGTCATGGCACAGAACCTGGGTATTCCGGCAACCTATCGTGAAATCTTTATCCGGCTCCAGAAAAAAGGGATTATCGACAACGAACTCTTAAAAGAGATGACCGGCATGGTCAGCTACCGCAACCTGCTCTCTCACGAATATCATGGTATCACGGAAGAGAGCCTGTACACCCTGGTAAAAAAAACCGGGCATATCCGGACATTCGTGCACCGGATGCAGGAATGTATCCAGGCCAAAAGCTGATTTTAGGGATTTATTCCGGCAGCTGGCGACTTAACACGAAAATTGGGGAGCCGGTTTTAACAGGATTTACGCATTTCATGCGGTATAATGCACGATTTTCCCTGTTTTGACAGAGGACACCATGAACAGAATCACAGGACGAACAGGAAAACGGCAACCATGTGGACGGAACGATAGGGAGGGATTATTGAACCTGATCAACGTATGAGCCGGTCTGAAACGTTTTATTCGAACGGATCCTGAGCAGAAATTCTGGTACCATTCGGTTCAGGAGTCGCGGTGATGGATATCCTCCCTAGAATTGAATCCCCCTTTACCCAGGTTATGCCCTTTTTTAAAGGAGAAGAGGATTCTCATGCGCTGGAATATCCCTCGCCGGGTCCAGCAGCACCTCGTGCGGGAGGCCGGTGAGCGCGACGGCGGCAAGGGCACCGATGACCCCGTTGCCGCCGGCGAGCGAGACCCCGAACCGTTCCGCCGTGGCTTCTGCAACCGGGCGGGAGACGACCGCTGACCGGGCCATCTGCCCGTACTCGCGCAGGCCTGCCGGCAGGTCGAGGCCGGTACGGAGGGCAATACCCCACTCACGGGAGAGGGATTCGTCGGCAACAAACCGCGTGGTCTTTTCCCTGAGGCCAAAAAACGATGCCGGTTCCACCGCGATCTCGATGAAGCTTGCTGCATTTCCCGCGGTTTTCCGAAATACCGACGGGTTCAGCATCACGACATGGTGGCTGATCGGGATCACCCCGGGCAGGCGGCCGAGGTGGTCGAGGAGGGCAAGGGCAAGGGCAAACGTGGCACCGCCCTCTTTTGAGTCAGTGTCATCGATGCCGATCGTCACCTGCTGCAGGGCACGGGTCCGGACCTGCCCCTCCACAATATGCCCGTCATGCCGGGACTCGACCCGGAGCACCCCTTCTGCCCGCCCCATCATGTCCGACAGGGAATAGGCCGGGCCGCCAATGCACCGGATATGCTGGACGATCCCGGTCCCGTCCTGCTCAACCCCGCAGACGCCGACCGCGGAGAGGGGTGCGAGGCCCACGGCAATCTCCCGGGAGCCGAGCGCTGCCGATTCCCGCAGGAGCGTGCCGTCCCGTTCGATACCGGTGAGAACCCCCCCCGCCAGCCGGTGGTGGTACCCGCAGAACGCGGCGCAGGCCCCGCTGATGCAGTCATGGTAGATCGCAACCCGGCCCCCGTCAACGGTCGTGAAGATCCGCCGGCAGGTGCTCGAGGGCATGGCGCTGATCGCGGCATACCGGGCTGCGCTCCGTCCCCGTTTCTCCTCCCGCTGCAGGACACAACCCTCCCGCACGAGCCGGTTCACCCAGTCCTGTGCGGTGCTCCGGGGGATGCCGGTGGACCGCTGGATCTCCGTCACCGTGAAGTAGCCCTTGTCGAGCGTGAACTGCCGCATCAGGCGCAGGTAGGCCCGCCGGTGTTCAAGCACGCTGGACATAGCGGTCACGGATATAGAGCAGGTCGCCGATGATCGCACTCGCCGTCTCGACCGAGCCCGCACCCCTGCCGATCATCGTGATCTCCTTGGCCATATCGGTCTCGAACGTGAGGGCGTTGAGGGTACCTTCCGTGACGAGCGGGTGGTTCCGGTCCAGGATCCGCGGCGAGACCCGGAGCAGGTGCTTATGGGGATTGGCCTCCGCGATCAGCCGGATCGCACAACCGTTCTCATCGGCAAGGCGGAGGGCATCGGGGGTCAGGAGGTCGATGCCCGTCCGGTCAACGTCGGAGAGCTTCACTCCATTGTCCCAGATCGTGTTCGCGAGGATGACCAGCTTGATGGCGGCATCGATCCCCTGCACATCGTAGGTGGGGTCCGCTTCCGCGTACCCCATCTCCCGGGCTTCCAGGAGCGCCTGGTCGTAGGTGAGGCCTTCGGCGGTCATGCGGGTGATGATGTAATTGCAGGTCCCGTTCAGCACCCCGTACAGGGCACGGATCTCGTTCCCCGCAAGCCCGTGTTCCAGCGTATGCATCACCGGAATAGCACCGGCAACGGTTGCCTCGTACCGGAGCGAAACTCCTTTCTTCCGGGCCATGGCCAGGAGCTCCTTGTGAGCCAGCGCAATCGGGCCCTTGTTGGAGGTGACGACATGTTTTTTCCGGCTCAGGGCTGCCTTGATGTAGCCGATGGCAGGTTCACCGGAGAGGGCATTGGTCGGGGTCACCTCGATGAGCGCATCGTAATCGGCCTTTTTGATCACCGCTTCGGCGTTCAGGTCCTGGTCTCCACAGGAACCGGTCTTCTTCTTTGTCGCAAGGACGCGGGCGATATCGATGCCTGCAGGGTCCATGAACGCGCTCTTTGAGTCCGCGATACCGGTCAGGACGAGACCGAGGTCCTTCTTTGCCATCATCTCCAGAACGCCGCGGCCAACGGACCCGAGACCGATGAGGGCAACCTTCATGCTGCCTCCTCCAGCGGCTCGATCAGGAGCAGGGACTTCTGCCCTGCAACGCGGCGGAGGATGGCGAGCGCGGCCTCCATGTCGTCCCGGCTGAGCGCCTTGATGGTGATCCGGGAGGAGGAGCGATCGCTCACCGCCGGCATGCTCATGGCAACCTCCGTCACTTCTGCAAACCCGGTCGAGTCGATCTGGTCGACCGTATCGGAAAAGCCGGTGTGCATCAGGTGACCGATCAGGATGACCGTCCGCTTGTACAGCATCCGTTCTTCCCCGATCCGCTGGATACGGACACCCTGTTCCTTTAAGAGTCCCACCAGCTTGTCGAGCCTTCCTGCGGGCAGCTCAAGCACGATCTGGACATTGAGCATATCACCATCCCGGGGGTCCCGCTGATGGATGACCGCGATGATGTTGCCCCCGACTTTGGATATAGGTTGTAAGGCTGAAACCAGCTGGCCTGGTGAGTCCTTCATCTCGAGTTTCATGGAGACCTGCAAAAAACCACCTTACAGGTTGTTATACGGGCGAAATGATAAGCCTTTTATTTTGTTCGGCGGGCGGGAATCCGCGAGTGGTTGCCAAAATTCAGATGTGGCGGGGGAAGGGATGCTGGCAGTGAGAGCATCTGCGGCAGAAATTCTGATCAGGGATCTGCAGAAGGCGGGGATATCTCTGACTGTTCACAACGCAATTCCTTCCGTGCGATGAACCCCGACGCCCCCGGCAGGAAGCTCCCGCGCCGGAGCGGGGAGCGTACAGGTCCCGTGCGGTGGGTTAAACCGGTAATCTTCCCCGAAGGGGCCCTGAGGTGGGGAGTCATCACACGTTCAACGAGAGGAAGGGTGTCTGATGAGATTGTGGACCGCCCGGCAAGGGACGCATTCCTTTGCCACCACAAACACGGGATGCAGAAAGATACCCTCTTCACGTGCCCGCGTGATGAACCGTATCAAAAAAATCCAGCACAAGCCTTAATGTCAAAGAGCGTGATGAGAATCGTATGAAAACGTACACGGGATGCATCATGGTGCTCATCGGTCTGGCATTCGTTTTTACCCTGGGGTGTACAACGCAGACCGCTCCGCCGGTATCCACGCCGGTCGTGGTAACAACCGCGGTGGTTCCAACCACCACTGTACCACTGACGACAATCCAGACACCGGCGCCTACCCCTGCAGCGAAACTGGACAAAATTACCGACGGTTTCTGGTGCCGGGATACCACCATGAACCTCGGGAAGGCACCCACGGACGTGAGAGAATGCTATAAATTCTCCACGGACGGCACCTTCACCTGGGGGTATGCTCCCGGCAGGCTCATGGGAAAATCCCCCAGCTGCTGGGCCCCGGACGTAAACTGTACCTATTCGCTCACGGCGGATGGCAAATACCAGGTAGCCGGCGGATACTTTTACACGCTCTCCGGGGATATCCTGGTTGACCCGCACGATCAACCGGCCTTTACCCGATCCCTGACGGGGATCCCGTAACGCGGGAAACCCGGACCTCACCCTTTTTTTCCCTGCTGGCTTTAGTACCCGATCAATCCACTCCATTCCATCGGTGTCTCACCAAAGGCCGGCCACATCCGTACCGCCGGAAGAGACCGGTCTTCCTTTCCTTCCCGGCAATACGCCATGAAAATTGCATTGAATACATTTGATCTGAGAACTTTTCACGCTCTCAAGTAACGTGCGATAATGCCGCCGCCCCCGACGGGGCGCCCCCGCGGCGGGTCAATACCCTCAAGCATTCTGGAACATACAGAACTGCCCCGCCGCTCCCCGCAAGGGGCCATGAGGCGGGGACCTCTCGTATCTGCGATTTTCATGCTCCGGGTGCGAACTCCCGCTCTTGTGTGGTTCTCCCAAGCCAAGAACATTTCATCCCTTCACTCGTCTGCACAGGCTGATCAGTACCATGGAAAGCCCCGCCAGCCAGAGCAGGTACAAGACCCACCGGGCCAGGGAAAGCCCATAAAAAAGGGGGGGCGCATCAGAAAGAGAGAGGTAGTGGGCAGGTGAAATCCATGCAGAGGTGACCACGGCACCGGAACTTCCGAGCGAGGTGAGCGGGATTATCGGGAGGAGATACAGGCCTGCAATCAGGGCAATACCTAAGAGGATTCCTACCGGCTCCGGGGAAAAATGCCAGAGCTCAGCCGAAGGACAGAGTGCTGTCCCGCACTCTTTGCAGTGTTTGCTGTCCTCTGTATTTTCCTTCCCGCATTTCTGGCAGAACATGATGGGTTGTCACAACCTGACGGTAGTAGTATCGGAAAAATGCTGGTTCAGGGCAGGTCCAAAGGTCACAGTTTCCGGAGCTTCCGGTCCACCTTCTCAAAGAAGTTCCGTTTCACGTCAACGAACAGGGCGGGCCGGTCAGACCGCAGGACCCTGATCGTGCTCGCGGTCCCAAGTTCGATGGTCTGCTGGCCGTCGATGACCAGGTTTGCCGGCTTGGAACTCTCGAGCCGTATCCCGAGCTCGCGGTTGCTGCTGATCAGGTGCGGGCGCGAGGAGAGGAGATAGGGTGCCAGCGGCACGACCAGGAACCCCTGGATGCGGGGGTCGACGATCGGCCCGCCGGCGCTCATGGCATAGGCGGTCGAGCCGGTGGGGGTGCTGGCAAGAAGCCCGTCCGCCCGGAACTGCTCGGCCACCACCCCGTCGATAATGATCGAGAAGCGGAGCATCTTGGCCGGCCGGGTGGTCACGATCAGGGCCTCGTTCAGGGCCGTCCCGAGGACCGTATCCTCTTTCCGGAGCTCGATGCGCATCCGTTCCTCCACAGAAAACCCGCCGGGCAGCGTCCGGATGAACGGGAGGGCTTCCGCCGGGTCGAGGT
>CAZCZK010000110.1:0-6811 GCA_964503195.1 uncultured Methanoregula sp. | reverse complement strand
ACGGGCTGCTCGTCCTGGTCAGTCTCCGGCTGGCCCGGCGGCTCTTCCATGCAACTCCCGCCAGGATTAGCGAAGAATATACCGATGCGATCGCCGGGCTCTGCACGGTCCCCTGCGGGGGACCGGTCTCCCGCGAGCTCTGGCTGTACTCGCGGTACGGGGCCCTGCGGTTCTTCCGGGTCGGGGAGGATGGCAGTCTCGAAGAGATTGACCGGGACGGTGTGCCGTTCGTGGACGGTAAGCCGGTTGTTGCGAGTCCGCCGGCTCCGGGCGATGCCGGGTCTCCGGCGCCGACACCGGGATGCAGCGTACCGGCCGGGCCTGATGACACGGCTCCCAGCAGCCCGATCGTTCGATGGCTGGCGAAGCGGAATGCGATGAAAAAATCCGGGGCGGACGGGGCCGGCACAACCGGTACGGTGGAACCGGGAAAAATTCCGGATGCCGGGAGCCGGGCACCGGCCGATGCGCCGGTCTCTCCTGCTGACAGCACTCCGGCAGCTTCTGAACCGGTGGGAGTACCGTGCGCAGTCTCCCTTCCACAGGAGCCTGGATCCTCATCGACGACTGAAGAGGAGGGGGGGGCAGGGGTTTAGAGTCAACGGAGGCTGTTTCAGCCCCTGTTTCCCCATTTTTCCGGCTCAAATGACACTGTTTCATGAAAAAATGACACTAATATTTGAGGAAACGTCCGTTTCTCACTCCGATTGATAGGAATCAACCATTTCCTTGCCCGGAATTGGCGGACTGCTGCACTCTTACAGGAGAGGTTTTGCCGGGGCACAGGCAGGTGGTTGTCCGGGAAAAGAGGGCCGGGAAATAAATATGGTGGCCTCATGAGCTGGATCGGTAATCCTCCGTCGGAGAAATACAGGCAGATTCAATACCGGTCCTGCCAAGGGGCTCCTGGGGGGATGCATTCATCAGGGGTCATTTCTGGCTCCGATTACCTGTTTTTCTGGCATAAATGACACTGTTTCGTGAAAAAATGACACTATTATTTGGGGAAACGCCCGCTTCTGGTTCTGATTGATGGGTATCCGTAGTTTCCTTGCCCGGAATTGGCGGGCTGCTGCACTCTTACAGCGGAGGTTCTGCCGGGGCACAGGCGGGTGGTTGTCCGGGAAAAGAGGGCCGGGAAATGAATATGGCGGCCTCCTGAGCAGGATCCGCAATCCTCCGTCGGAGAAATACCATCAGGTTCAATACCGGTCCTGCCAGGGGGCTCCTGGGGGGATGCATTCATCAAGGGTCATTTCTGGCTCCGATTACCTGTTTTTCCGGCATAAATGACACTGTTTCGTGAAAAAATGACACTATTATTTGGGGAAACGGCCGTTTCAGACCCTGATTGATGGGAATCAGCCATTATATTATCCGGAAACGGCGGGCTGCAGCACTATTACAGCAGGGGATCGGCCGTAACGGGGGGTTGGGGGTGATGAAGAGAATTGTCGCATATCCTCATCCCACCACCGTTTTTTCAGGCTCTTGAACAGAAAACCGGAATCCCCTTTTCGGCACAACGATCTCGAACCGCGCCCCCCGTCCCGGTTCTCCGTTTTCGGTGATCGTAATCCCTGTTATTGAGAGAATCTCACGGGAGAGGAAGAGACCGAGGCCGGTATGGTGCCCGAACCCGCGTTCGAACAACCGTTTTTTATCTTCGGTCGTTATGCCGACGCCATCGTCTTCGACCGAGATCAGGATACCCTGTCCGGATTCCTGATAACTGAACCGGATCGTTGTCATCTTCGGACCCCCGTACCGGAGGGCATTGTCGATGAGGTTGTAAAACACCTTTTCAAAAAGCGGGTCTGCAAATATTTCCAGACCGGCGATTTCATCAACGACCTGAATATCCCGGACCGGAAGAGAGTTAACTGCGAGTTCGAGGCAGGAGGATATCGTGTGCCAGACCGGATCTTTGACCCCAAGGTCCTGGTATTCCTTGGTAAAAACAATCTGCCGTTCGATGGCATTTGCAGCCCGTTCTTCCTTGATGATATACTCCGAGGTTTTTGCAGCATCGCCAAGGGTCTCTTTTGACAACTCGAGGTATGCCGACAACGCGAGGAGCTGGTTGCGGATATCGTGACGGGTGATGCTTGAAAGGAGATTTAACTTTTTGTTCACTTCGCGGAGCGCAGTTTCCATCAGTTTCCGTTCAGTGATATCCCTGACAATTGCGAGGACCTCGTTTTGATTGAGCGCCGCGATGCGTGCCTCAAACTGGCGCATTCCCTGCGGGATCGTGAGATCGTATTCGAATATCTGGAGTGTGTTCGTCTCGATTGCCCGGGCAATATGCTGATGGATTTTCTCAGCCAGCTCGCTTGAAAAACCGGTATCCCTGATGCTCTTGCCGATTATCTGATCGGGAGAGATAAGAAGGGCGGCTTTTTCCGATGCCCGGAAATCGCGATAAACCCCGTCCGGGATATGACAAATATCATATCCGGTATTGCATCAAGCAGCATCGCGTGCCGGTGTTCGCTCTCCCGCATCCGCAGGGTAAGGATTGATACAACCGCTGCAATCAGGATGAACAGGATGATTCGTCCCCCGGCCGATAACAAATCGCCGGGGATCGCAGGATTAACGAG
Source organism: uncultured Methanoregula sp. (assembly GCA_964503195.1). GTDB lineage: Archaea > Halobacteriota > Methanomicrobia > Methanomicrobiales > Methanospirillaceae > Methanoregula. The sequence goes on along the minus strand of CAZCZK010000110.1, from coordinate 4,205 downwards.
ATACGTCATCCCGCAGTAGATTGCTGAAATGGCGAGCGCGAAAAGGATCCCGCGACGGGGGAAGAAGTACGCGACGAGAATGATCGGGATATAAAAAAGATGGGGAAGGACATTGGTGATGCCAATCATGAGCCCGTAGCCGTTCAGGAGCAGGACAAGTATGCTGATCCCGGCAATCAGAAGCGCAAGGTTGCGGGGTCTTTGTTGCAGGCGGGCGATAACGGAGCTGTCCATGAGGTTCTGCTTCCTGACGTTGACTCTATTCGTTTTTATTGATGATGGAATCTATAATACTTCCCCAGGCTGCGAAATATATTCACCGAAATTCCCACGAGATGACGGGTGCCGGGAGAACAAAACCATCCGATGTATCCCGCGGATCACCCGGCAAACCTTTCAGAAGATCCCCTTCTGGTAATTTCGGGGAGGCGTGGGAATTTTCTTTCTGCGCAAATGACCCCCGCATCATTAATATCCTGCAGGAAGAACGGTAATTCATGCCAGATACCGGGCCCCCGCCGGTCCTGAAACGCGAGATCGGTCTCTTCGATGCTACGGCGCTCGGTATCGGGGCAATCATCGGTTCAGGAATTTTCGTTGTCACCGGCATTGTTGCCGGCAGCGCCGGGCCGGCGATGGTCTTTTCCATCATCATAGCCGGCGTTATTGCTGTCTTCTCAGCAATGAGCGTGGCCGAACTGGGGGCATATCTTCCGGAAGAAGGCGGGACCTATGCATACGCACAGAAACTCATCTCCCCGTTCGCGGGATTCATTGCCGGCTGGATCTGGATCTTCTCCAACATCTTTGTCGGTGCGGCAGTCTCGCTGGGCTTTGCCCATTACTTTGTCACGCTCTTCCCCTCAGTCCCGGTAAAAGGTATTGCTGTGGCAGTCTGTCTTGGTTTCATCATCATCAATTATATGGGACTGAAAGGGTCGGTCCTCTTCAACAATCTCCTTGTCATGGCAAAAATCCTGATTCTCTTGTTCTTCATCGCGTTCGGGCTGGGCTTTTTCAGGCCGGATAATTTCACACCCTTTACGCCGGAAGGATCGATGGGAATCCTCAGCGGGGCGGCTCTCATCTTTTTTGCCTACACGGGATTTGCCCGGATCACCATCATGGCCGAGGAGGTAAAGGACCCGGAAAAGAACATCCCACGTTCAATCTATCTTGCGCTCGGCATCTCGACGGTTATCTATCTGCTCGTGAGCATTGTCGCTGTCGGTCTTGCCGGGGCCCCTGCCCTTGCACACTCCGGCTCGCCCCTCGCCGATGCAATCGGGAGGACTGGAAGTTCCGGAGCGATCCTGGTGATCTCGCTCGGTGCGATGATCGCAACGGCAAGCGTGCTGCTGACCACGATTATGGGGATATCCCGGATTGTTTTCTCCATGGCCCGCAGTCGGGATCTCCCCCCGGTATTTGAACGGATCCATCATCGGTTCGGCACTCCCCATTATGCTATTGTAATCACCGGCGCCTGCATGATTGCTGCCATCCTTCTCGCGGACCTTGAGATGGTCGTGTCAGTCAGCACATTTGCCATGCTGCTCTATTACCTGATCGCAAACATTGCCGCACACCGGCTGCCCCGGGAGCACCGGAAATATCCCGCGTATGTGCCGGTCATCGGGTCGCTGAGCTGCTTTACGCTTATCATATTTCTCAGCCCGGCATCGTGGATCATCGGGTGTATCGGCCTTGCAATGGGGGGAGCGTGGTTCGGTTTCCGCAGGAAATCTACTTCCCGATCTGACCCGTCCCATCGCATTTATTAATCCGGACATCTCCAGAGAATCGTAAGGAATTCTCATGAAACGCGTTACTATCAATGCACTCATCGATATCGCCGCCTGATAACGTTCATCCCCTCGTTGATCTACGGGCGGGTATTGTTCTTGTTTCTCCCATCCGGTGCCGGAAGAGGTGGAAACTGGGCTACCTGGATGGGTATTGCCCGGGACCAGTGGCTGAATATGCACAATTACTGGAGCCTGGCCTTTGCTGCCCTGCTCATCATCCACCTGCTCCTGCACTGGAAGTTTTTCAGGAATATAAAAAAGAGTTTCAAAGCGGATGGAAAGGAACCCTAAGATTGCTCAACGTGATTATTATTACACAATATGCATGAGTTTGAGGATCAGCTGAATTGCAAATATCCAGAGGATCACCCCGAAACCTGCTTTGATATACGAACCGGGAATCTTCACCATGCTTCGAGCGCCAATCGTTGCACCGATAAACACAGCGACAACGGTACCGAGGATCAGGGGAATATCAAAACCGCCGCTTGTCAGGTGCCCGAATACCCCGAACAGGGAGGAGAAGATCACAATAAAACTGACAACGCCGGCAGAATTTTTCGTCGGGTAACGGCACAGGAATATCAGGAATGGGACGATCAGGATCCCACCGCCGACTCCAAGAAGGCCGGAGATAATACCGACCACGAAACTGAAGACCACGATCAGGGCGTACATGCCTTTGGAGAACTGCAACGGGCAGGCTCCCTCAGGTACGGACTTCTCCCAGTAGGTATAGATCATACGGCCCCCGGCACCGATGAGGAAGACGACGAACAGCCACATCAGGAGAACGGGATTGATAGAAGCAGCTGCAACCCCGCCGAGGAACGCACCGAGGCAGATGCCCGGGACAAACCAGAGCGCAAACCGTACGTCAACAAGGTTTGACCGGTAGTACACAATCGATGCGGACAGCGCTGTGACGAGATTGAGCACGAGCGAGGTGGAGATCGAGGTCAGCGTCGCGTAGCCGAGCAGGAACAGGATCGGGGTGTAGAGCGATCCGCCACCCTGCCCGAACATCGAGAAAATGATGGAGACGATAAAGACCGCCGCGATCGCGATCAGGAGGGTGCTGTCCATCGTTCACCGGATTACTGCGTGCCGTTCAGGACGTTCACCCAGGTCTGGTCATATCCCGAACAGGGAATGCACTCGGGCTTGCCGTCCACCATCCGGACGTAACGCTCGAAGACGTACTCGCCGCATTTGCTGCATTTTGTCTTATTGAAGGAACCTTTCGGGCGGCTGAAGGTGAAGTCCGGCAGTTTCGTGACCGTGAATATCTCCGTCTCCGATGCGGTCAGGACCATATCCACGACCTTTTTCACCACGTCGGCCGGAACCTGCGATGGCTCGATACCTTTCTTCCGGTACACGAAGAATTCCTGCTTGCCGAGTTCGTCCTGGAACTCCGATCTCAGGTACACCCGGACCGCTCCCTTTCCCGGAACGACAAGAAGACACGCGACTTTCCCGTAGTTGAGCCGCTCCATCATGAGTTTCCCGTACGTGCAGCCGGTAACGGCCATGAACCCGTCAATCATACAGGTCTGCGGGTGTCCGACACCCATCTCGGAGAGGCCGAATGCGCCGTGATCCCCGATATGCGAAACCCCCAGTTCCCGCATGGCGACCTGTCCCATCCGGTACCCGATGGGCATGAACGGGCAGATGTGCCCGTGGAAGTCCCAGACTCCCTGCGGGATTTCAACTTTTCCTGACGTAGTCATGGGAGATACCTCATGGCAGTCAGTATAAATATTTTACCGGATGTTGCATTTTTTGTTGGATGAATCCGGTGTTGCTCATTGCGGTCTTGTCCTGAGTCACAGGACGCCGGATGATTCCCCCTTATATGCGGGAACAGGCCAATCCCGGCGATCTTCCATTCAATAATTTTAGTTGATTTTCTGAACATGTGAATAAAAATTAATTAACTATATTAGGGCATATGGCGCATATGAGCGTTATGAAAAATATCCGGTATTCTCTCCTATTCACCGTACTGATTCTTTGTGCACTGCTTGCGGCCGGCTGTACTACCTCCCCGGCGACAGGAACACAGGGTACGCCCATCCCATCAGCCGTAAGCACGCCGGCACCCTCACAGGATAGCCTGCTTGTCTATTCCGGCGCAGGACTCAAGAGTACCATGGAGGACGTCGGGAAAGCCTTCACCGGTAAGTACGGGATAACTATCCAGTACAACTACGGAGGGAGCGGGACCCTTATCTCCCAGATGAACCTGACACGAAAAGGCGATGTCTTCATCCCGGGTTCAACAACCGAATATGCTACGGCAAAAAACCAGGGCCTTGTCGGAGATTACCAGATGATCGCGTATCACGTTCCCGTGATTGCAGTACAGAAAGGAAACCCGAAGGGCATCAC
>CAZCZK010000109.1:0-6989 GCA_964503195.1 uncultured Methanoregula sp. | reverse complement strand
GTGCCGGCGCAAGCGCCTTATAGTCATACGGCAGTTTCGGTAATGCGTACAGTTTAGTTCCATCCATGCTTGTTGTACCTCCTGGATAATGGGTATGGAGCTATTATTCTATTTGTTTCATTGTATACAGGCAGCAGACAGGGAAAGAACGGTCGTGTACACTCACCCCACGCAGCATGATCTTCCATGTTTCTTATGAGGCTGACTTCAAAATTGTTCACCGCTGCCGGACATCGTAATCTTTCGGATCCGGATACGGGGGAACCCGGACATTTTTGTTACAGGAAAAAATCTGGGTCCTTGAAGAGATATCCGTACAGAATCCCCCCAAAAAAAAGGGGAACTCCAGTATACCAGTCGTTTTATTGCAGTGCAGCAGCCAGTGCCCCTTTCACGTTCTCGTCCTGTTCAGTTGTGAGCGCTTCGTTCAGGGCGGCTTTCACGTTCTCTCCGCCGAGCACACCGAGTGCATGGACCGCCATCAGCCGGACATAGGTATTCTCATCCTTTAAGAGAATGATGAGAGGTTCTACAGCATCTGAGTTCCTGAGATTGCGAAGGCCTTTTGCCGCCATATACCGGACATGGTCGCGGTTGTCACTGAGACCATGGATGAGCGGCTGGACCGTGTTTTCATCAGCAATCTTTCCCAGTGCTTCCGCGGCACGGTATCGTGTCTCCCACCGGGGTTCCCTCATGGCAACGGCAAGGGGTTCGATGGCTGCTTTTCCGATCGTGGAAAGGGCAAGCATTGCCTGCTGGCGGACCGATTTATCAAAATCTCCAAGGGCTTCAATCAGGGGCTGGATTACCCGGGGGGTCTTTGCCTGTCCCAGGAGGTATGCAGCATACTGCCGTACCTGCGGATCTGTATGCTCATGGAGCGTTTTGACCAGGTCAGAAAGCCCCTGTTTCTCGAGCTCTTCTGCACCGTCTGGTTTTTCAGGAATTGGCATTTCGGTCATGATTCCCATTGAAATAGTACCTGTTCGGGTATTAAGAGCGCTCACGGAACAGCGGGTCCGGGAGTTACTCCCCGGGCGATCACGAATAACGTGATGTGAAGAGGTGCACTATCCGATTCACCAGAGAGGAGGTAAATACCTACCAAAAGCCGGGGGGGTGATACCATCAGGAGCGGGAATTTTGTGCCGGGCAGTACAGAGAAATTCTGGGTACTATCGATGAGAAATTATGGAGACTGGAGCACTCCATGGATGTTCATCAGAGTATCGGGAAAAATGGTAAAATCAACGGAGGTTGGATAGTGAGACCTGCAGGAAATGACCTGGGAAGTTCGGTGGACAAATACACCATAATTACTCCCAAAAACTTCGCAGTCAACATGTTATTTTTATATTACTGAAAGCGATGGTGTTATTATGAACTACAAGGTCATCGCACTCATGGTCGTGTGCATTGCGGTCGTGGCTTTTACCGGCTGTTTGGCTGGAGGTCCCGCAAAGATTCTGGAACAGACAACCGGATCATCTGATGCCGGTTCCGTCTATCCCGGCAGCAACGCAGCCCGGGTCTCTTCGGATACCAAGTTGTCCGAGGGAAACTATGCTGCTCCTGTTCCGGCAGCGACCCCTGTACCAACCAGTGCATCCGGTTCGGGTATCGAAACGAAGATCATCAAGAATGCGTACGTCACGATTGAAGTAACGGACGTGACGGGTTCGGTTGATCAGCTCAAGAACCTGGTAACGGCAAAAGGAGGGTATCTCTCGTCCTCAAGCGTCTCGGAAGGATATAATGGCCGGCTATCGGGAACTGTCGTTCTCCGTATCCCGCAGGCCCACTTCGATGAGACCCTTGCCGGCGTAAAAGCCATTGGCACCGTCAAGTCAGTCTCGACACAGGGACAGGACGTGACTGAGGAGTATGTCGATATCCAGGCACAGAAAACATCGTACCAGAACCAGCTCGCCCAGTACAACGAGATCATGAAAAAGGCGGTCAAGGTCAGCGACGTCATCGAGATCCAGCAGCAGATCGACCGTGTCCAGACGGAACTGAACCGGCTTGAAGGGCGGCTGAAGTACCTGAACAGCCGCATCGACCTGTCGACCATAACGGTCACGCTCCAGGAACCTGAACCTGTTGGCGGCGAGACCGGGCATAACTTCGTGACAACCATCAACGAAGGCATTGCCGGGTTCATTGGTATGATCGATTTCATCATCATCCTGTTCCTCACCCTGCTGCCGCTCATAATCCTCTGCGCTATCGGGTACTGGATCTACCGCTGGAGAGCGAACAACCAGCCCCAGAAGGCACCCCCCGAACTTCCGGAAAAGAAATAATGGGTCAACAGAGCAAAAGTAACAAAGAGTAAGAAGCCCGCCCTCTGGCGCCCCCCATCCCCCTCACGGGTACAGGGAGTAGTTCGATGATCCGCGCCTGGTTGCAGATGCGCCCTCATCGAAACCGGGTATGCCTCATCGGCAGGGGTGTGACCGCCAGAACAGTCAGCGAGTCCCGGAGGATCTCAGCAAAACATAAGAAATCGTTTTTTTCCGGGGCATCGCAAACAGCAGCCGGATCGGTGCCAATTTGTCGGGGCTCTTCTGATCCATGGTGAGTGGTGCTGTTCCGGGCACGGGCAAGTTCCCCGCCAATCCCTTCACCATCGGTAATGGTCTGACGCGCGAGCGAACGGACCCGTTCGCGGAGCTCCTCTGCATGCCCCCACCCCCTCAATCCGGATCCCGGCCTGCCCTGCATAACCGGCAGTCTGAGCCCACACGGGGAAGATTCCCGGCGACCAGATGACCGGTCCCTGTCTGACATCAAGATTGGTGATCCGGTTCTTTGGCACCATACCGTTTGTCCGGAACAAAAACCGCCATATCCAGCTGTTCTCATCCTCACGGAGCCCGTACCATATGCTCTTGTCGTACATCCCTCTCGGGACAAAGCACAGGTCGAGGGGAACAAGAACCATGAAACCGGTGATGACCAGTACACCCGGTTCGAAGCCTGCTGCAATACGGACGGGGCATACCGTCAAGCTCATCACGAGAATGAAGGCCACCCGGCATCAGGTACCAGGGGCGGGCGCCGGCTTGAACGTCTGGTTTTTGGAGAAATGACTACGGGAAACCATACAATACCTGAACCATGTCAGCACCGACGGGAAAAAAGAATGACTGGATAAAAAAGGCGAGAGCCAAACGAAACAAATCAAGGAGCGGCCGTGGTGATGTCTGCCGCCACGGTTGTATGCCGGGTTGTCTACGTGGTTGTGGTGACTGCTCCGGGAGCCGTCGTCATCATCGCGGTACCGGTTGTTATTGCAGCCACCGATGCTTGTTTTACGGTGCTGCTGCCACCACTGGTCACCGGCGCGGCGGCTATTCCCGTGGCGATATCAACGGACAAGGAGACTGAGCCATGTCCAACGATCGTTGTTCCTCTCGTGAGGGTCTTGCCATCATGGTAGATCTCGACAAGGAGTTCATGGGAAGAACCGTCCATTTTCTCGAACGTGGCCTGAACGGTACTGTTGGTTGCGTTCTCGACTTCCCAGACACGGTCTCCGGAGTTTCCAGGCACTGTGGTTATCATATCAGGTATCCCGTAGCTCCCTTTGAAACCACCCAGGTAATTAATGTGAACGTAAACACCCTTGGGGGGGATCACAGGAGCTGGTGTCTCTTTGATGATAATAGTACCCGATGGTTGAATGGTCGAGGATGTCACGGTGGGAGTGGTGTCTCCTGAACCAGAGGGTGGTGCCTCACCGCCACTGGTAAGCATCGGATAGATGAACAGGGCTGCGGCTGCAAGGAGCAAAATGACAACAACCGCAACTGCCGCGGTGAGGACCTTCTCCTTCCCCGGCATAAAACTGCTGTCGCGGGGAGGTTTTGGCGGGAGCGGTGTATCGCCCGTTATCGGCAATGAAGTGACGGGTGCAGGAGTGCCGGTTGCTTTTTCTATCGGGGGCTGGGAAGGAAAACCCTGCCCGGCAGCTTTCGCCGGGGGACTCTGTGACTCTGCCGGAGTACCCTGCTCTGGTTCCTCTTTGTCGTCCCATGCGATAGACGGTGTCTGGGGGGGTGTTACCGGTGCAGCCAGCAGTGCATCGGCGGGGACCTTATCCGTGGAGGGTTCGATGAGCGGTTCAATGGACTGGATCTCCTCATCGATGGGGCGGACAGGGTGGGGTTTTGCGAGCGCAGGGACTGGCGGTGTTAGCACGGGCGCTGATACCGGGAGGATCTGGGATATCGGGAAGCCACACCGGTTGCAGAAAACCGATTCGGCAGGAACCATTGTACCGCATTTCGAACAGAATAAAGTTTTACTCTCGGGGGATCCGTCATCCTTCCTGACCGCAGGAGGTTGCGGCACGGTTGTTTCAGGGCGTGTTGTGAAGGATCTCCGTACAGGGCTGATATCATCCAGACCGGTTCCTGCCGGACGGCGCTCACCGTACGGGGTTGATGAATAGAGGGGAGACCGGACATACTCGTTTCTTGGGTCCGCTGCCGGTTCAGCTCTTCGCGGGGCCTGCTCTGGTCCGGGGATCACTTTGCGGATGACCTGATCAAAGGAGGACGATATATTCTCCCTGATTATCCGCGCCCACGCGTCACGTTCCTTGATCCGGTTGCCTCCTGCCTGCCGGGAGAAGGTGAGGACCATCTGCCGCGTTTCCCCGGTCTTGGCCATAACCGAGAGTGTGATAATCTGGTCCCGTATTGCGTTTTCTCCCGATTCAATCTCTTTTATCGTAACAAGCGGTATCTCCTTGGGAGGCAGGAGGTTCTTTGCCCTGTCAATAAGGATGATCCGTTTATTCGTGAGGATACCCTCGAATGGGATCGATTTGACATAGACCCCCGGGGTTCTTACGAGCACTTTTTCATCGCTGCGGAGTTCTGGATCGCCCATGGTACCACGTAAAGCCTGCTATCCGGTAGTGGTTGAACCTTGATAAAGAAAAAGATATTTATCAGGCTTGCGGTTCCCGGGATTTTTCTTGGTATCGCAGACGGGAATCACAAGAGCAGGCCCGGGAACGGCAGAAACCGGCAGGGTACCTGACAGCGGCGGCACCGGTAACAATTTAAACACCCTGTGCGATGGTGTACGGTATGGAATACACTTGGGCTGCTCTCATCCTGGTGATCTTCCTTCTCTGTTCCGCTGGCTGTCTGGATACCCTGGTTGGCGAACCACCGGATAAAACCGGGACTCCGACTCCAACTCCGACTCCGAAAACGGTCCCGGCAACAGAAATACCACAGGGTGTGGAACAATCTTCCGATATGGCACTCCAACCCGCAGATCTGCCATCAGATTATCTCCTCCGGGACCGGTCGGTCATGGCGTTGCCGGAAGTATCCCAGCTAGCACGCGAGCTGGGCTGGCGGCAGGGATATTATGTCTCATTCTACCGCAGGATAAGCAATACCGATGATACCACATGGATACGGCAGTCCGTCAATATCTTTTCAACCGACAACATCAACGGTGTCTTCCTGCTCGAGAAAGAAGAACTGAAAAACCAGCAGCTGTCGCCGGGAACCCGCTATGAGATCCCGTTCCCGGCAGTGGGAGAGAGGAGCATCGCGTTCCGGGAGACAAATCCGCTTGACTCTGAACGGCCGGTGACGTACACGGTCATTTTCATCAAGAAGAATGTATACGAAAAGATCACGATGTCCGGGACCAATACGGATTACGAGACTCTGAAGCGTCTGGTCCTTCGGGCAGACACGCTCGTGCAATAAAAAAGCCTACGGGTCATTTTTTGTACTAGGGTCCAGATAATTCATGGTACTCATGTCTTTTACCTGCAGGCAATGCGGTTCATGCTGCATGTTCCTTGGTGATTACATCGTGATCGAGCGCCGGACAGGACCGTTTTCCTTTGACTGCGAATCGGTCTCGACCGGAACACCGTTCACTGCAGAGATTGACGAGGACAAACGCTCGATCTTTATGGATTTCACGTATCCGGAACAGAATCCGGCGGCCTGCCGCTTCCTCCGCCCGGACGGAGATCTTCTGCGCTGTACGATCCACCGCGACAGCCCGGGGCAGTGCAAGTTCTACCGCTGTGTGGTGATGCGGGTATCGGATGCACGCGGTATACTCACCGGGACGGTGCGGGGGACGCTCGATCTCCATACCGATGACCCGGGCCTCCGAAGCATCTGGGAGGAGGTTGTGCGGAGACGGCCGAAGGATGATGGTGAAGCCGAGCCGTGGATCGCCGCATTCCTGCAGGCGAACGGGTACCGGGTGGAGTGACCGGGGTTCCCCGACCAAAAATTTTTCCGGAGAGAGACCGCTCTCACTCCCACAGAGGATAGAAGCGGGGGTACACTCATCTGTCAATACCAGCTAGCGGAACGTACCCGGCTGAAAGAGAGATATAGTCAAGAATAAAACCGTTGTATACGCGGCCTTTTAAGTATCCCGCATATCAGGAGGGTCATCCTCATGCTTCCAGGAATATCAGGATTTTTCACCACGGTTTTTCTCCTTGTCGTATCCCCGTTATCGGCAATTGTTATCGGCTGGCAGACAAAAAACCGGATCCTTGCGGTAGCAACCGGTGCACTGCTCTTCCCGCTGGTGATGGTCCCTGGTATGATAATTACCGGAAATGTCCCTGTTGCCAGTGGTTGGCTGCCCGATGCGATCCTCTATTATTGTGGTCTTGCTGTGGCCGGGGGACTGGCAGGTTTTTTCGCATCGAGAGGGGATAACAAGGATGTTGGAATCGCAGTCGTGTTTGCGATACTGTGGTTCTGTATATTCCTGGCCGGAATCCGGTGAAAAGAAAGATCTAAGGAAATATCAGGAATCCCTTCAACATCATGGATTGTCAGATACCGGGGAATATGTAATATTCGGAAAAGAGATCGCAGGAGTTAACGGTTTGTTTTTTTTAATTCCCAAAAACGTAGCAACGCCCAGGTCGGAATTCGAATCCGAGTCGATTGCGTGACAGGCAATCATGATAG
>CAZCZK010000108.1:0-7034 GCA_964503195.1 uncultured Methanoregula sp. | reverse complement strand
CCGGCAATGGCAATGACCCGGATCTTCCAGAGATCCTTGAACGAGAATTCAAGGCCAATCGTGAAGAGCAGCAGGATGATCCCGAGCTCTGCGAGGTTTGCAACCTGATCCTGGCCCTCAATGATGGAGAACCCGTACGGCCCGACGATCGCCCCGGTCAGGATAAAGGCGACAAGCGGCGGCACCTTGATCAGGTTGAAGACCATCCCGACAACGAGCGCCACGGCAAAGACGATCAGGATGTCGGTGAAAAATGCGAAGACCACGCGTATCTTCTCCAGATCAAATTGGTGTTACCATTCCTGAAAAAGTATGTATACGTGATATACCGGGGAAATGGTAGTGTTGTTACATTATTGAGGAAAGAAAAAAAAAGAACCGGAATTCGTCATTCGTAGAGGGGAGTGAAACCCTGCTTGACGACATTCCCGTACCGGAGAACAATTTTTGGGTCTGTTGCACAGACGGGACAGACATAATCTTCCGGCAGGTCCTCAAATTTTGTCCCCGGCTTGATACCATGGTGAGGTTCTCCGCGTTTTTCGTCATAGATGTAATCACACATGGAACAGATATAGCGGGTCGGCCGCCACTCGTCAAAACCCCACTTGCCGACCCTGCCCTTTCCCTGGAACCCGCAGACCGGGCAGAGGTAGGTCTCAGGGAGATCGTCGAATGGGGTGCCTGCCGGAATACCATTATGCGGCTCACCGCGAAGCGGGGAATAGATATACCCGCAGACACTGCACTTGTACCTCATTGGTGAGGATCCTGCTTTTTTTGCTGCTGCTCCTTTTTTTACGGTAGTTGCCGGTTTCTTTTTTGCACCGCTCTTTTTCGATGTTGCTGCTGCTTTTACCATGAAAAATGCCACCTCCCAGAACCCTTCATTACCTTAATTTTTTTGAAGAGCCGGTTATAGTTGGAAATGGAAACTACCAGTTCTTAATCATTTAGTTTATGGCAAGGATGCACCCTGACAGGACAGGCGAACGGGGAGAGGCCTGAACCGAGGGGAGTAAAGTCGGACGGGAAGACGGCAGGAATGAGGGGGTACGGACATCGTCGTCCGGGGTTATGGGGTACTGGTGATCCCTTTAATACATTATAGGGTGAGAGAGAACATACCCTGAACGGAGGAGCAGAAAGGATGATTGTGGATGCACGGGTGAGACCCCCGTATAAGAGTCTTCGGGATGTGCTGGCACCGGTACCTGGTGCGCGGCCTTCGGTCAAACGCAGTCCCATGGTGAGCGGATACGAGCGCCCGCAGTCAATGGTCCAGAAATCGGTTGACCTGTTCCTGCAGGAAATGGACAACGCGGGGGTGGACAAGGGGATCCTGGTCGGAAGGCAGGCCGGACACCGCGTTGTCTCCAATGACGACATGGCTGAACTTCGTGACCAGTATCCCAACAGGTTTCCCTTATCGGTAGCGGGTATCAACGGGAACGATGTTCCCGCTGCTCTCCGTGAGGTTGAACGCACCATAACGAAGATGGGATTCAATGGCATTGCTGTTGACCCCGGCTGGTGGGTCCCCGCAATGTATGTCGATGATCCCCGCATTTACCCGATCTATGCAAAATGCCAGGACCTCGGGGTAGTCCTGTATCTGACCTGCAGCCTGATGCAGGGGCCGGATATTTCCTATGCCGAGCCATGGCGCATCCAGCGCGTGGCAAATGATTTCCCGACCCTGCAGATCGTTGTCGTGCACGGGGCATTTCCCTACACGAGCGAAATGATCGGGGTCATGATTGCCAATGCACCGCTGGGGAATCTCTGGGTGCTGCCCGATTTCTTCCAGTCCGTCCCGGGTTTCCCGGGAGCCATGGACTGGGTTGAGGCAGCCAACCACTTCCTCGGGGACCGGATACTCTACGCCTCATCGTACCCGGTGCGGCCCCTGAAACAGAGTCTTTCGGAATTCCGGCGGTTCCCGTACAAGCCGGAGGTGCTGGATAATCTCCTGTTTAAGAATGCAGAAAAGTTGTTCGGGAAAAAACTCTGATCTGCGGTATTCAAAAATACCTGACGGGGCCGGTTTCGGTCAGCAGGAGGAAGGCAGGCACAGGGAGAAGGGTGATAACGGTGAACGGGAGAGAGATATACTCGCACAGGAGCAGAGAGCGGATGAGATGATGCATATGAATGCAGAGATCAAAGCGGAACTGCTGGCAGAAGGAAAAGTCGATGTAGAACCATCCTTGCTGCCACGACCTTCCCGTTCTACCGCAGGTCCCGGCACTGGACTGCGATCGATCTTCTTCAAATCCGGGGGCCACAGGGTGCGGCTGGAGATCGATCCGGGTTCTCCCCTGAAGATGGTACGCCATAACGGGGACGTCATGATAATGAAAGACAACCGGGAACTGGCGAGAGGAGAAATCGATCCGGTTGTTGCGCATTGCCCGGAACAGACATATATCACCATCAGCGAGCGGTGCAGCTATGACTGCAAGTTCTGCTCGGTTCCCAAGTTCCAGGGAAAGATCAAGACCCTTGAGGAGGTCCTCGAAATCGTTGAACGGGCAAACAAAAGCGGGACCTTAAAGGTCATCTCATTCACTTCCGGTGTTGCTACGACACCGGAGAACGAGATCGACCGGGTCGTGAACTATGTTCATGCAGTTAAAAAATACCATGTCCCGATCGGGGTCGCAGTATCCCCGACAGCAGACTCGTCTCAACGGCTTAAAGCGGCAGGGGTGACGGAAGTGAAATATAACGTGGAGACCATGGACCGCGATATCTTCGAACGGGTCTGCACCGGAAGAAAAGGCCACTCGATCGATTTTATCCTGGCATCGTTACGAGGGGCGGTGAAGGTATTCGGGAAGAACCGGGTCTCTTCAAACATCATTATCGGGCTTGGTGAAACGGACGATTGTGTCAGGAGAGGAGTTGAATACCTGGCAGCGATGGGGGTGATTGCCGTCCTTCGTCCAATTACCATCTCTCCCTATCGGATGGGAGAGATCTCGGCAGAACGGCCAGACGCAAAAAGGTTGCTGAAACTCACGAAAATGACGCGTGACATCCTGAAAAAATATGATCTGGATGTCGAAGTTTCAGAGACCATGTGCCTTCAATGCACCGGCTGTGACCTGACACCCGTCCGGGATTTGTAAACCAAAAGAATCATTGAGGGAATGCAGCGATCCCATCCAAAGGGATTGTTCACCCGAGGGAGAATGTGCCGTATTTCCCGCCACCGCCGGGATGGAGTGTGACTTTACCGTTTCTCAAAGCATCAATCGCGTCGGCAACCTTTGGATGGATGGTGCGGATCTCTGACACGCGTATCTCCATAAGCACCGCAATCTCATTCCCAAATGTACTAACGAAGGAAGAATAGACCGCCCTGCACTTCTTCGTGTTCGGTGATGATGCCCCTTCCATGGTCTGGATGATCAGGGCAAGCGGGAGGACGTGAACGTAGGGAGGCCGTATGCGTGGCTCACTTCTTCCGGCCAACTCTTTTGCCCGGTCGGATACACCCTTTTTGATGATCCCGCCATCTCCCGGGCAGCGCCATTGGTGCCGGATCGCATCTTCGAGGGAATACTGCTCGTAACACCGGGTGCAGGCCGTGCGGTTATACTTCCCTTCCTCCGGGAAAAACCCGGCGTTTGTCTCCACATCTCCCTGACGAATCGCGGCCAGCACATCGCTGGCTGTCGCGCTCCGGATATGGAGGCGGTTGAACTCCCGGCCGAGCTTGTCGGGATACGGGCTATGGGCGTCCGAGTTTGTCAGGAACGGGATATCGTACAGATCGGGAATCGCTGCACCATAGGAACTGTCGGCAGAGAGCCCCAGTTCGAGAAAGTCGATCTTCGCACTGCCGTAACATGCGGGAACGCTGTCGAAGCAGGCATACATCGCGGTCCATGGCGTAAAAGCGTGGGCCGGCCCGAGCAGCGCCCCCACATCATGGGCAGCCTGGGCGATCTCTTCGCCGCCGAGATACACGTGCGGCCTGCCGCTGGTTGAAAAACTCTTGCAGGTTCCGCTCAGGAGGTCGCGGAGCTGGTCAAACTGGGCGAAGTCTTCTGCAAGGATCACGTGGTGCACGCGAAATTTGTCCTCGATCTCACCCTGTGGGACAATCACGATTCCTGCATCATTCTCAAGGAACGGTTTCCACCCGTTCTGCCAGTCCGGCTGGAGGGCATCTCCCGAACCGAGTACCCGGATCCCTTTCGTAACGCACCCTTTGATCAGCTGTTCCGGCTGCATGAAGCGGGAGACAGCGATCGAGTACGGGGAGTGGATGTGGAGGTCGGCCGTAACGAGCATATTCACATAAAGGATTGGATTTCAGGGATATAAGGTGAGGCATGAAGTACGGGGACCGTGTGGGGGAACGCGGGTCTGCACGGAACTTTTATTACAATCAATACCCGAAATTCCGGTCATGGAGATCCGGCCACACATTCACCAGGTAGACGGGGTCAACGGCAATTCCTATATTATCATACGGAACGGTCTTGTCATCATCGATACGGGGATTCCGGGGAGCGGGAAAACGATCCTTTCCTATATCCGGAACGTTCTGCACCGTGAACCTGAAGAGATCCGGACGGTCATCCTTACCCATTTCCATACCGACCACATTGGGGGTCTGAGGGACCTGAAAAAAGCCGCCCCTGGCCTGAACGTGGCTGTTCACGAAGCGGAGGCCGCCTATGTATCCGGTAAAATCCCGCTTCCACGGTATTCCGGGTTCAGGGGGATACTTATGCTCCTGTTTTGCACCCTCACACCTTCGACCATGTCAGTGGACAGGATCCTCAAGGATGGCGACCATATTGAAGGCCTGACCTGCATTCATCTCCCCGGCCATACCCCCGGCAGCATCGGCCTCCTGGATGAAGAGTCAAAGACGCTCTTTGCCGGCGATCTGCTCCGATCGGATGGCGCCACTCTGTCTGAGGGACCAACCGGGTTCACGATGGACGTCCCCCGCTCCCGTAACTCCATCCGTAAGATCGCGGTGCTCGGATTCGATACCCTGCTCGTCGGGCACGGTGAGCCGCTCCGGCCGGATGCTGCAGCAAAGGTCCAGGCGTTTGCAGCCACGCTGCCACCTTCCCCATGAAAGGGATCCTGCATACCTTCGCGGGTTCCGACAACCGGCCTGCAGGATTCGTCCCGATGAAAAACGGTGATGGAACGAACGAGAGCCACAGGATGATCTGTTAAAAACGCCTCAGGAGAAACCTGGCATACCCGGGGGTTCACACCCGCAGGTCAAAGAGAACTCCTCCCCGAGGGCCTCTTCGGGACACAACGGGGCAGTCAGGTATTTTCAACTATGCATCCAGTCACTGTCCGCTGCGGGGGCGCCTCGTCTGGAGCAGCAGTATCACCCGCACGAGGGATAAGAGGTCTCAACCCTCATCACCATATCCGAAAAGGTCTGATTTTCCGGGGAAATCATGCAGAAACCTCTGACGCTCCCGGAGGGCACGCAGGCATTCCACCGCCGCAGTGGCATCCCAATTACCGACATTGTAATGTTTTTTCCAGTACGAGAGATCAACATTTTCCGTTCATCCGAACCATCGCATACCCACGTGTATGTTCGAAAAAAAATTCCCGAATGCGCGGGGCACGCACCTCCCGTTTCGCAATATCCTTAACCTTGCCTGCCCTACCCCCTGCAGGATAAAAGGGTGATGTGAATGAACAGGCAAATGGTGAAATGGTGCGTGGACCTCGCCATGGGGATTACCTTCCTGAGCAGTGCAGTGACAGGGTTCTTCAAGTTTACGCTCCTTATGCGGACGCTCGGTCTTTCGGACATTATACTTCCCATGGCTCTGATGAGTGACCTCCATGACCTGTCGGGAATCATTCTCTGTTGTCTTGTCGCCGTTCACCTGTTCCTGAACCGTGCATGGATCATCTTGATGACGAAAAAAATACTAGCCGGTGCGCCCGAAAACTGAACCGGATCCGCGAAAAATGCACAGGGTTTTCACAACCCTTTTTCTCAGATACCGGGGTCAGGGACCGGAATAACTCCGGTCCAGGTCCCCAATATTGGAATACCCCCGCTGTTCCCAGTATCCCCGGTAGGTGGGATCGTCGGTCAGTTCGATCTTCTCGATCCACTTCACCCACTTGTACCCCCATTTGTCCTCAGCCACCAGCTGGAAGGGATACCCCCGTTCCGCGGGGAGGGTTACATTGTTCATCCGGTAGGCCATGAGGATGTCCCGGTCCATCAGGTAGTCGAGCGGGAATGAGGTGGTGTACCCGTCGCGTGCAGTGAATACCACGGTATTTGCCCGGGGGTCCGGCATGGCGTGCTGTATGAGGTCCCGAACCAGTATTCCTTCCCAGAGAATGGTTGCATCCCAGCCTTCAACACAAAAGAGGGTCACTACCTTGGTATAATGCGGGTATCTCCCCACCACTTCGCTATAGGTATACCTATCTGTTGTATTTGTCAGGCCGGTAACCGTGAGACGGTATTCGGAGATATTGACGTGCTGGGGACCCCGGATCGAGTTTTCCCGGAAGTCATTGACCGATGAGAGATCTGTCCCCTGGTAGGACCTTACTTCAACTGCTGCAAGTGCAGCTGACCCTCCGGATGAGAGGGGGATTCGGGATAACGGGATACCGGTAAGGACGACAACAAGTCCCACCACCAGGATGAGACCTGCTGCAATGAGGAGGATCTGCCCTTGTTTCATCAGCAGGTACCTGATCGCAGGATATTATTAAGTGTTGTAACGTACCACACCGGGCAATAAAAACCTGGATTCGGTTCCTGATGGCGTATCCTGTGCGACGGGAACTCGTGGTTCCCTCATCATTCCATGTTGGTGAGCCGCCCTTTGAGTTCCAGCGCCCCCTCCTTTTTTGCTACCATCAGGGCAGAGATAACCGCATCGGAGAATATGAGGGCGTTGGTCTCAAACAGCGTTCCCAGGGGGGCAAATGCTGAAGAAACCGACCGGTACTGCCCGGTCATCTGCCGAACCTCAAACGTAGACGTGTCGCCCCGGTAATAC
>CAZCZK010000107.1:0-7145 GCA_964503195.1 uncultured Methanoregula sp. | reverse complement strand
TTTCTTGTTATATTCTGCATCCTTGATATTTGCCGCAAGCACCGGTAGATCCAGATAATCGGTCACCTTCGCGGAGGCTACGATGTTTTCTATCTTAAGGGAGTCCTCTGGCCTGACCTTCATATTTATAAATGCCACAAAACAGTATATAAAAAGTTGGTTTGGGTTTTTGAGGGGGGGCTATTCTTCCAGGGTCGAGATATCGCCGGGGTCCATGCCCAGCTCTTTTGCCTTCAGCACCCGCCGCATGATCTTGCCGCTCCGGGTCTTTGGCAGGGATTGGACAACCTCAATTTCTGAAGGCATCGCGATGGGCCCAAGCGTAATCCTCACATGGTACAGGAGCTCGTTTTTCAGCTTGTCGGATGCAGTGTGGCCTACGCGGAGAATAACGAATGCCTTGATAACATTACCTTTCACAGCATCCGGTTTGCCGATCACCGCAGCTTCAGCAACTGCCTGGTGCGACACCAGCGCGCTTTCCACTTCAGCCGTCCCGATGTTATGGCCGGCTACAACGATGAGATCGTCAGAACGGCCCAAAACCATGATGTACCCTTCCTTGTTCTTTACGGCAAGGTCACCCACAGCGTACCAGCCGGGTATCGTGTTCCAGTATTTCCGGTACCGCTCGTCATCCTTGTAGACCGTGCGCAGCATCGATGGCCAGGGTTCCCGGATTACCAGGAAACCCCCGGTACCGGGCGCAACGGGCTTCCCGTTTTTGTCCACAACGTCGGCAATAACACCGGGGATGCCCTTACCGGCAAAACCGGGGTACATCCGCTCCCCTATCATGGTCGTAACCATGTGCATACCGGTTTCGGTCTGCCACCAGGTATCAACGATCGGGCACTGGTTCTTGCCTATCACGCGGTAGTACCATTCAAATGCTTCCGGATTCAGTGGCTCCCCTACCGATCCAAGGATACGCAGGGTACTGAGATTATACTTATCTGGCCATTGCTCACCGACTTTCATGAACATGCGGATTGCAGTAGGGGCAGTGTAGAGGATGGTGACCCCGAACTCTTCCACCATCCGCCAGTACACGCCCGGATCCGGGAAGTCCGGCGGACCTTCCGTGATGACGATGGTTGCACCCAGTGCAAGCGGGCCATAGACAACATAAGAATGCCCGGTAATCCAGCCGGGGTCTGCCGTGCACCAGTAAACGTCGTTGTCCTTGACATCGAACACGGTCCTGGTGGTATAGTACGTACCGACCATATACCCGCCACAGGTGTGAACAATTCCCTTGGGGGCACCAGTGGATCCGCTCGTGTACAGGATGAAGAGCGGGTCCTCGGCATCCATGACCTCGGGTTCGCAATCCGGCTTCACGTCTTTGATCATATCGAGGAAATCTACCTCCATTTCCTTGTGAATCTCGACCGGCTGGTCGCGTTCCCTTCGTAAGACAACAACATGCTCCACGCTCGGGGCATTGATTATCGCTTCCTCGATGATGTGCTTGAGCGGTATGGATTTGCCGCGCCGGTACGTGACATCCGCCGTGATAACGACCTTTGCCCCGGCACCCGTGATCCTGCTGTTGAGTGCTGTTGCACCGAATCCTCCGAAAACGACACTGTGGACCGCACCGATCCGGGCGCAGGCGAGCATCGAGATGATCTGCTCCGGGACCATCGGCATATAGATGCAGACCCGGTCTCCTTTCCCTACGCCCAGATTCTTCAGGCCGTTGGCCACCCGCATGACTTCACGCAGGAGCTGGCGGTAGGTAAAGACCCGCTCGGTGTCATCCTCGCCTCTCCAGATCAGGGCCACCTTGTTCCGGCGGGCATTCTGCACATGGCGGTCAAGGCAGTTGAAGGTAATATTGGTCTTACCATCAACAAACCAGCGTGCGTACGGGTAGTTCCATTCCTTCACTTTTGAGTATGGCGAGAACCAGTGCAGTTCCTGGGCAATCCGGTCCCAGAAAGCATCAGGATCTTTGAGGAAGTCCGCGTACGCCTTCTGATAATCACCTATCCAGCTGTTCTGCCGGTAGGAGGGATTGGGCGTGTAGTACTTTTCGGTAAGTCTGACGTCAAAGTTGTCTGCCATGTAAAACCCCGATTTAACACTATTAATAATGTGTAATGGAAATTAAGGATTGTGATTTCCGACCACTCGGGCTATCGTGATTACGGAAAAACCGGAAGGATATGAAAAAACGATCGGGACGGGAGAGAGAAGGTGGCTGCCTTAGTCATATTGGCGCCAGGTGTGCCCGCACTCCGTGCACCGGAAGAACCGCACTTCGCTTTCATCTGCTGCCCTGAGCTGGCGGAGCCACCAGATAGCAAGGTTGTTCTCGCACTTAGGACACTTGATCTGGATGGTAGGCATGGTCTTGACTTTGTCATCCTCGTCATCCACAATCATAATTTCATTCTCACTGCGGTGAACAAGACGTGTCATCTGGTCAGTATCGTCAATCTTCCGGATATACCCGCATTTCCGGCACTTCAGCTGACCTGCGGAGGATATTAACATAGTCTTACATTCAGGACAAAACATCGGTATACTATCCGTGATGATACAAGATTAATTCTCTTATCCATGAGCCTGACTGTCTTTTTCCGGGGATTGCTGCTCTGATTTTTGTAAGGTATGTCCGCACTATCCATATCGTTCCCATCAAGTGAATCCGGCATGGGTGCTGTCGGAATCCTTTTTTTGGTAACAGGCGAATAAGCTCTTAATGATCGAGTTCCTGGTCCTGCTGTCCTGTGTAGGATTTCTCGCGTTCCTGGTGCCCGGTCGCCACAGGAAATATGCAGCCATCGCCGGCTGGACATGTATCGTCCTTGCCCTCTTTTCCAATCTCGACTTTTATTTTGCGGAGAACAATTTCCTGTACCCGATAATGGCGGCTTTATCTCTCCCGTTCCTGTTCATCACCGCCAAATATCTCCTGCAGGAGGAT
Organism: uncultured Methanoregula sp.; assembly: GCA_964503195.1. Classification (GTDB taxonomy): domain Archaea; phylum Halobacteriota; class Methanomicrobia; order Methanomicrobiales; family Methanospirillaceae; genus Methanoregula. Next base: position 4,207 of record CAZCZK010000107.1, on the reverse strand, counting down.
GCACGGGCCCTGAACCTGTCAAGGGCAGCAGCGGTAGCATTCATCATCTATGCCCCGGTAGAATACATCCCCGCAGCAGGCGACTGGCTTATCGGCATGGTGGTCGGGCAGGTTGTCTGGGTGCTCGATCTGCTCCATTTCAGCGTGAGCCTTGCGGACTGGAATATTATTACAAGAAACAATTTCCGGGTCGAGATCATCCTCGGGTGCACCGGCATCCAGAGCATCGCTATCATGCTCGGTGTTGCTGCTGCGGTTCCGACGGATACGAGGCAGAAGATCCTCGCGTTCCTGATCGTCGCCCCGACCATCTATTTCCTCAACCTGCTCCGGAACGCGTTTGTCATCATGGCCTATACGGAGCAGTGGTTCCCGTACTGGCCGGAGATCGCAGGCAACGGCGAGATCGGGTATGAAAGTTTCTTCTGGGCGCACAATGTCATCGCAGAACTCACTGCCCTCATCATTCTTGTCATGATCGCGTACGGGCTCTTTACCGTCATCCCGAAGCTGGGAAATTTTGCCGATGACCTCTACCAGATGTATGCCGGCGAGGTCAGGAAAGCGTTCGGTAAAGATACATGATCCGCTGCATTGCGGACAGGTTTGTACAGATCGCGATGATGATGACCGATGCCCCTATATAACCGGATATCCCGCCAAGGATCAGGATCAGGAACGTCTCCGGCCTCCCGAAAAAACCCACACCCTCCAGCGGGTCATCGATCTTGCCTTCAACTTTTTCCCGGTACCCGATCTCAGCATACACCACCGGCTTGATGAAGGTATTCATGAGCGACCCGGTGACAGCAACAGTTACAACCGCGAAATCCGCAATCGGCGGGACTCCCAGGATCTGGCTGAGGATCGGGATGCCGGAAAGACCGATACCCAGCAAAGCAATGGCATCAACGTATTTATCGACAATCCAGTCAAATACAGCACCGAAATTGGTATGGGCATTCGTCCTGCGGGCAACACTCCCGTCGATTAAATCGAGGACCGCCGAGATCAGCAATGCCAGGCTGCCCAGGAGAAACTCGTGCCTGAAAAATAGAAAAGCACAGACACCCCCTGCAATAAGAGCCAGAAGCGAGATCTGGTTTGGGGTGATTCTGAGCCTCACGAAAACCTCTGCAACCGGTTCGAGATACTTGACGAACCTCGGCCGGAGTGCAGTAATATTCATAACGTATTTGATGGGTTCACGATCCATTAATAGTTGCCTTCTGAAGTGATTATCCCCTTACCTGTATTGACAACCGCTATCATCACTTTATTTATATCCCCCATCCAATGATACCGGAGAGAAGAGAATCAATGATACAGAAAACCGACCGTCCGCATGTCCTGATGATGTCAGAGATAACGGCAGACGGAAAACTCACGTTAAAAAAGGGTGCTTCCTCAAAGATCCTGATGAAATACATGGCGCACGAGACCGAACTCCTGCTCCACGAAACCCGGGCTGCATATGATGCAATTATGGTTGGCGCAAATACCATCCGGATCGATAATTCATTCCTCACGGTCAGGTATGTCCAGGGAAAAAGCCCGCTCCGGGTCATCCCGTGCAGCATGGCAGACCTCCCGCTTGAGGCAAACGTACTGAAAACGGATGCCCCGACCGCGATCGCTGTCTGCGAGGCCGCACCACCGGACCGGGTTGCCGCGATCAAAGAAAAGGGTGCCCATGTCATTGTCGCCGGCACCACTCATGTTGAACTCCCCCTCCTGATGAAGATCCTCAGGGAAAAATTCAGCGTGAAAAAGCTGATGATCGAAGGCGGCCCGACCCTGAACTGGCACATGCTGCACGACCGGCTCGTGGACGAGATCCGCCTCATCCACCTCCCCTTCATTGTCGGGGGTTCCGACACACCATCCCTTGTCGGGGGCATGCATATCGACACGGAAGACCAGATGATCCGTCTCACTTTAAAGAAATACTATATGTGCGGCAGCAATCTCGTATCCGAGTTTGATGTCCTCTACGGCGAGGGCTGATATATGGACGGAGATGAGATCCCTTTGCCTCCGGATACTGCAGAACCTACAGCAATTGTTGAACCTCCGGTATCCTCTGAGCGCACGGCACCGGTTGAAGTACCTGCGCCCGCAGAAGCTGCGGCACCCGTGATACCTGGATCTGTGGATTCTGCTGCCCGCCCGGATGCTCCTCTACCAGCAGCACGGGTGGCAAACCGTTCCAGCACCGGGTTCAAATGGTTCCTGATCATTATCGCAGGGCTCCTCCTGGTATGCGGGTTGTCAGTTGCCTATTATGTTCTGGTGCACCCGGATACCCAGGGCGTGACCGTCATCCGCCTGGAAGGTTCGATGGTCACCGGGGAAGCGTATGACAGCGAATATATCGGCAGCGAGATCGTAGGCAGGGAATTGCGCGAAGCTGCTGACGATCCGCTGGTCGAGGCGATTGTCCTGCGCGTGAACAGTCCGGGAGGAACCCCGGCCGCAGCACAGGAGATCATCGGGGACCTTGAATATGCGAAGACCCGGAAGCCGGTTGTCGTGTCCATGGGTGACATGGGGACCTCCGCCGCGTACTATGTGAGCGCCCATGCGGACAGGATCTATGCAAACCCGGACACGTTCACTGCCGGAGTCGGTGTTATCTGGAAGTTCTCGGATATCAGTCGCTGGATGGAAAAAGAAGGGTATAATATCAGCATCGTCAAGTCCGGCAGTAAAAAGGACATGGGCTCAACCTCGCGCCCTCTCAGCAGTGATGAGGAAGAGTACGCCCGGAAGATCGTGACGGACAGTTTTGAGAATTTCATCGCAGATGTGACCACCCAGCGGGTGATCGCCCGGTCCGATATCGAGGATGGAAGGGTGATCCGTGGAGCTGATGCCGTGAAGATCAATGTTATCGATGAACTTGGAAACCTGAACGATGCAATTGACGGGGCAAAGAGCCTGGCACAGTCCCGGTCTAAATCATCCTTTCCGGGTCTGCCTTCATGAACTCCCGGCACACGGTTGTTGCATAATGGCCGGGCGGCAGGGAGAACCTGAGGCGGAGGCTTTCCTCACCGATCGCTGCCTGGATTTCCGTTCTCAGAGCTGCAGGCCGCCAGGCACCCTCGAATTTTGTCCGTACGAACACGGACGCCCGGGCAAAATCTTCCGGTGAGATGGAATACTCCGCAAGAAGGGTCTCGGTTGCCTGTTCACCTCGCGTTTTTGCCTCGAACGGGTCTTTTCCCGGCATGAAGAGGGCGATGGCGCACCTCCCCCGCTTCAGGTGGATCCGTACCGCACCGCAATTCGCTGCCGTGACCGTGTCCGTGCGCCCGTTGGCAAACAGGAGCCGCTCACCAGGCTGCGGGTCATCAAGGGCATGCCCATCGTCAAGCCGCCGGCTCAGGGCGAGGTTGAACAGGTACGACTGGAATGCCGAGACGAACATGGAGAGCAGTTTGGGGGGAAGTGCCTGCAGCGCACCTGCATAGTCGCCCGGGTGCTCCGCGAGGTGATGGAGCATGGCCCGTTCATAATTCATCTGGACCGGCAGGGCGTGCAGCGCGGGTACAGGATCCCGTGCAGCACGGAATGCTGCACGGATTGACCGGGTCTCCTCGGGCTCATTAGGGAATTCCATGCTGATATAGGTAAGGACCGCCTGCTCGTAATCTCCCTTGAGGATCCATTCTCCGACGCGGTGGGTCACCGGGCGCATCGCCCCGAACCGCTGGAGCCCGAAGTAATTGGGTACCCCGGCTGCAACCGTTTCTGACACACTCCGGACCCGGTCCTCAAGGTCAGACGGGCTCGGGTCCCGGATCACGATATCGAAACGGTTGCCCTGCAGATCGCCAAGTGAGAGTCCCTCGTTTGACCGGCCGATGAGTTCGAGCGTGATATCCTTCAGGTAGAGTGCGGCAACCTGTTCCGGGGTGACATTATAGATGGAGATCCATTGGGTGGTGATCGCGTTGCGGTCCTTTGTACCCCCCCATCCGATCCGGCGATGGCTGATACCAAGCCGCTTTGCGATCTCCTTGACGGCGTGCTGGAGTTCCCAGTTTTTCTTGGTCAGCCGGCAGATAAGGAATGGTCCGCTCGTCTGTTTCCGTTCAGGCGGGATCTCCTCTACGAGAAAATCCCCGGCAGTTGCCCGCAGCCTTCCACCGATCCCTTCAGCATCGCTTGCATACCAGTGGATACCGAGATCGCGCTCAAG
>CAZCZK010000106.1:0-7611 GCA_964503195.1 uncultured Methanoregula sp. | reverse complement strand
TTCACAGGAGTAGGACGCGATGGTCAGAAAACCAGCAAAGATGTACAGGGACATTTCCAAGAAAGCCTATACCCGGCGCGAATATATGGGTGGTGTCCCCGGCAGCAAGATTGTACAGTTCGAGATGGGTAACCTCTCGCAGGAATTCCCGCTCGAAGTTGATCTCCTTGTAGATGAAGAGTGCCAGATCCGGCACAGTGCCCTTGAGGCCGCCCGTATCACCGCCAACCGGCGGCTTATGAAGGATGTCGGCAGGTCCAACTTCCACTTCAAGGTTCGCATCTTCCCCCACCATGTCCTGCGCGAGAACAAGCAGGCAACCGGTGCCGGGGCTGACCGTGTCTCGGAAGGTATGCGCCTTGCATTCGGTAAGGCTGTCGGAACGGCAGCGCGGGTTGAGCCCGGCCAGAAGATTATGACCGTCTTCTCCACCCCCCCGTACCTTGAGAAGATCAAGGACGCGCTCCGGCACAGCGGCCACAAGCTCCCGACCCCCTCGCACCTGAAAGTCAGCACGATCAAGGTCAGCGGCAGGATCATCGCAGCACCGAAGCTTGTGGGTGAGAAGGTTGTTGCAGCACCGGTCGTGACCGAGGAGGCAGCAGCCGCAGCGGAGCCCGCAGAGGCAGCAAAGGGCGGCGCAAAGGGAGCAGCCCACGCAAAGGGTGGCAAGGAAGCAGCCGTACCTGCAAAGGGTGGCAAGGAAGCAGCAGCCCCGGCAAAGGGAGCAGCACCCGCAAAGGTCGAAGACAAGAAAGGCGGCGCCCACGCGAAAGGTGGGAAGAAGTAATTTTTTTACGAATCTTTTTTTTTAGTTTTTTTGTTTCATTCTGGAAGGTCCGTTGTTACTGACCGGAGGGTTTGGTTATCAGGACACGATATCCGGAAAACGATATTGAGCATAATACCGAATGGAAGAGACGTGGATTTTCACAAAAGCACTTTGCACAATATGAAAAAGAACGCCGAAGGCATTTTTTTCAGGATACCTAAACGCCGCACCCAAGTGCGACCATACCGATTCGAACCTCCGCACTTTGAATTAAACCCGCACAATTCAACCACGAACTATTTATTCTTATTATAATAACCTGAGCCAATCACAATGCAACGCGAATTCAGATACCTCGTGATGACGAAGATCCGGCGGATTGCACACCCGTCGCGTGAGGCGCAATGCATCGCGAGGTTACTGCTCATGCAGGTGATTCTCGTGTGTGTAGCGCATGCTGCACAGAAAGCGTGGATGAAAGGGAGAACGGCCGGCGGAAATCCTGGTGTGGATGTGATGTACGAAGGGATTCCGGCAACCGGAGCCAGTAAAATCGGGATTTGTGAAGTGGATCCCGCTGCCGCTCCCCGCGTCCCGCTCCGAACATTGTGGGAGTCTTTTACCGGCATGGGGGAGCGCCAGTACGACTTCCCTGGCCGGTCCTGTTTTCCCGGCAGATGCCGGCCAGCGCCGCTATCCCCCGGGCTGACCGCAGGATACTGATTTGGAAGCAGTATACCCGGTCGTGAGGTCTCCTCAGGCCAGCGCAGTCTGAAAACTGCGTCGGGTAATCACATCCGGAAGAGCGGAGGCTCTGCCGGTTTCGCGGGAGAACGGGGATCGTGGAAGGCAGATGAACAGATGCAGATGGAGGAAGGAAACGTGAGGATTAATACTGGCGATCCTGTGGGTCGCGAAGAACCGGGTGAAATCCTGGTGAGGCCGGGATTACGGATTCCCGGCAAAAAACCCGTTTCAGGCAGCGGGTGGCAGGTGAAAAGGATCTGTACGGGGTGCGTCCCATGAGGCGCGGACCGAAGACCTCGAAGGGACTCAGGCTTGCGCTCCCCTTCGCTCTGCGGCGGGGGCACGTGATGGTCTTTATGGCAACGCTCCTGAACCTTGCGGAGTTCCTGATCACGGGCAACGGGCTGTTCGTGCTGGTCCGGGTCCGGCTGGCCCGGCGGATACGGGCGGGCGTTGCGGATATCGAGAGCGAGTTTGCAGATGCAATCGCCGGCCTCCGGCTCGTCCCGCGTGCCGGGCCGGTCTCCTGCGAACTCTGGCTGTACTCCAAGCACGGCATCCTGCGGCACTTCCGGGTTGAGGATACCCGGCTCGTGGAGATCGACTGCTGCGGTACATCCCTGGAGCAGGTGCGGGCAAAAGCGGGCTCCCCACGTCCCGGAGAGATGAACGGGGGAATGGCAGGCCCTGCGGTAGCACCTGCCGGCACCGTCATGGAGAGCAACGCACCCAATCCGGAGTGCCTGGGTATCCGGTGGCTGAGGAAATGGAATGCTTCGCGGAAGGCCGCGGAACAATCCGGACAATCTGTCAGTGAAGAACTGCAGAAGATGCTGGATGCCGGAAAACCGGGCGGATTGGGACAAAATCCATCCGGTAAAAAACCGGGCCGGAAGAACGCAGTGAAACCCGGGAAGAATCCGGAAAAAAATATTCCCGGGCCGGAAGCAATGGACTCGCCGGGAGATACAATTTCACCGCAGGGAACGACAGATGACCCCGGAAGATCGTCGCCGGAAGGGAAGATTCCGGAGCCGGATACCGGGGGCAGAAACGGGGAGCCGATCGGGGGTGATCCCAACGGAGCCTGAAATGACCCCCGATTACCCTTTCCGGGAGGTGTTTTGGCCACAATTCATCAAAAAGCGGCCACATTATGCCGAAAATCGACCATTTCAGCCCCCGATTGCCTGTCTGGGCATCATTCCACGCCCGGAAAAGGCCATATTCAGCAACGATGCAGGGGCTTTCCGCCGCACCCACAGGCTGCTGGCCGTAGGGGAGTATCAGCAGGAAAAAACAAGGCTGGTGACCCGGGACCCGGAAGTCAGGAAGGCGATCTGACATGAAGTCAGCAGAGGTCATTTTCGCCTCCGATTACCCTTTCCGGGAGGTGTTTTGGCCACAATTCATCAAAAAGCGGCCACAGTATTCCGGGAAGCGGCCATTTCAGCTCCCGATTGCCCGTCTGGCTACCATTCCACGCCCGGAAAAGGCCATATTCAGCAACGATGCAGGGCAGTTCCCCGGGGACAAGGTACTGGGGCACGTCTCAGGGAAATCACGAAGGAAACGTCAGGGTAGCGGTCCGGGCGATCTATCGTCGGAAATGGGCGACGAAGGGCCTGCCGGGAATCGTGGCATTATCGGCTGCCATAAACGCCTGGAGAAAAATGTACCGCAGGAGAATTCACGAACAATGGTGAGGAGTTGAATCTGTCATGAAAGAATCCGATGCTGAAGAAAAATATCCGGAAGATGGTGAAGTAATACTCGGCGGAGTTGAGGTCCACGTCAAGTTCAGGCGGGTCCAGGGAGATCCCGGACTCATGCTCGATTTCACGCCACCGGCCGTGACTGGCAGCGCCCCACCGGGAGCCGAAAACATCAACGGATTACTTGCCGGGTTTTGCCGGGAGACCGTGATGAACATGGATGATGAAGCGCGGCTCCGGCTGCTCGCACTGGTTGAGCAGGACGGCGGGAAGGACCGGATGCTGTACCGGCTGATCGCGACCATCTGGATTGACGCCAATGGCGAAGACGGGACAACGGTTTCCGACTGGATTGATCCGGCGTTTGCCGGCCTTGATGCCGGGGTTGCCGGCCGGGCGCTCGAATGCCGGAAACAGATCGAACTCCTGCTCTCGCGGGTGAGAGCGGGTATGGAAGATCAGACGGAATCCGAGGAAATGTTCGAGATCATCCGGACGACAAACTATCCGCCGGCAGTCAAAGAGTGCACTGAGGAGGAAGCGCGGCAGGCGATGCTGGCAGGAGAGGAGTTGATGATCCTCGAGATCCAGGTGATCGGGTCGCTTGAAAAATACCGGGGGCGGGATTTTCTCTCGTTCGATTACATCGCTGCGATGAGCGAAAAGGCGCTCTCATCGGAATGGATGAAGGAGAAGATCCGGCTCCTCTCAAAGGTCTGCGAGAATACGGTCATGGGAATCGATAACGCCACCACGCGGCGTCTCTCCGCGGCGATCCGGAAGAGTGCGGCCCGGGAGCTGTGCCCGTACCGGTTGTCCGTGTGGTGTTCGATGAATGACGACGGATCCCAAAAGTACAGCATCCGGGACCAGATCGATCCGCTGTTTACGGAGAACGATCCGGCAGCGGGAACAAGAGCGGTCGAAGCGCGGAGGCTGGCGGGGAAGGTGATGGGAGAGGTGGTTCAGGTATAATCTTAGCGGGATCTTAATCCCGCCCGAGCTCTTTTTTGGCATCGTCCCTCGGCAGGAAATCCCCGTCCTTCCCTATGGCATCAGGATCGTGTTCAAGCTGCGAAAACTTGTGATAGGCAATGATATCGTACCCGTCCTGCCAGGCTTTCTTCCTGATTTCCTGAACATAAAAAAACTCTGTGTCTGGCGGTATGTAACGATTTTTATCCGGCTTCACCTCGTGAAAAAAACGGGGAAAACCGGTAGTAAGTGTCACTGTTTTTCGCAATATACGAGCGTATATATACGGCACCGGGGGATTACCAGATACTGATGGAGTGATGAAAGATGGCAGAAGAACCAAAACCAGTAATGGTCCGGGAACGGCTCGATGTCTGCGAGCTGGACCGCGCCCGGATGTCGCTTCTGAACCCTGCACTGATTGCGCAGAAGCTCGAGGCCCGGACGATCGATGAAAATGCAAAACCCCTGCTCGAACTGACGATGAAAGAGGGCCTCGAAACGGTCTGGGACCGGTTCGAGATGCAGCAGCCGCCCTGCAAGTACTGCGAGGCCGGTGTATCCTGTGCACGGTGCACCATGGGCCCGTGCCGCATCATACCGCCCCACCGTATCCGCGGCGTCTGCGGAGCCGATGCCGACCTGATAGTTTCCCGCAACCTGCTCGACACGATCGCGACCGGTGCCGCAGCGCACTCCGACCATGGCCGCGACATTGTCGAGACCCTGTACATGGTCGGGACCGGCAAGACGATGGATTACGGTATCGCCGACCCGGAGAAACTGCACCGGCTCTGTGAGGAATACGGGATCGTAGCCGGGAATAAGGATCCAAAAAAACTTGCAGAAGAGCTTGGCCGGGAGATGCTCGAAGAGTACGGGATGATGAAAAACACCCTGCAGCTCCTCAACCGGGCCCCGAAAGGCACCCGGGAGATCTGGACAAAACTCGGAATCTCCCCGCGGGGGATCGACCGCGAGGTGGTGGACTGCATGCACCGCATCCAGATGGGCGTTGGCGCGGACTATGTCGACATCCTGCTGCAGGGGCTCCGCTGCAGCCTCTCGGACGGGTGGGGCGGCTCGATGCTGGGGACCGATGTGTCCGATGTCCTGTTCGGGACGCCATCGATCCTGAAGTCGAAGGTCAACCTTGCCGTGCTTCAGGAAGACCAGGTCAATATCGCGGTCCATGGCCATAACCCGGTCCTCTCCGAGATGGTCGTGAACGCGTGCAGGGATCCCGAACTCATCGCGCTCGCAAAAAAGAACGGCGCGAAGGGGATCAACCTGGTCGGGCTCTGCTGCACGGGAAGCGAGCTCCTGATGCGCAAGGGGGTCCCGATGTCCGGCAACCACTTAAACCAGGAACTGGTCATCGCTACGGGAGCCCTCGAGGCCATGATCGTCGACTACCAGTGCATCTTTCCGTCGCTCCCGAGAATCGCCAGCTGCTACCACACCCAGATCATCTCGACCAGTCTCAAGGCAAGGATCCCGGGATCGTACTTCTTTGATTTCAGCCCGGAGAACGGGTACCTGACCGCAAAGGCGATCGTCCGGATGGCGGTTGAGAACTTTAAAAACCGGAACCCGCAGCGGGTGCTGATCCCCGGAGAACCCGTCCCGCTGATGTCCGGGTTCTCCAACGAGGCGATCAAGGGTGCGCTCGGCGGGTCGTTCAAGCCGCTCATAGACCTGATCGCGGCCGGGAAGATCCGGGGCGCCGTGGGCATTGTCGGGTGCAACAACCCGCACATCAAGCATGATTATGGCCACATAACGCTTGCAAAGGAACTCATCAAAAGGAATATCCTCTGTGTCGAGACCGGCTGCGCAGCGATCGCAAGCGGCAAAGCCGGGCTCCTCCAGCCGGAGGCAGCAGCCCTTGCCGGCAACGACCTGCGGGCGATCTGCGAGTCCCTGAAGATCCCGCCGGTGCTCCATATGGGATCCTGCGTTGACAACTCCCGCATCCTTGTCCTTGCAGCGGAACTGGCGAATGCACTCAATGTGCCGATCCACAAGCTGCCGATCGCCGGCGCGGCGCCGGAATGGTACTCCCAGAAAGCGGTCTCGATCGGGGCGTACTTCGTTGCATCGGGTGTCTACACGGTGCTTGGCGTGATGCCGCATATTACCGGCAGCCCGGCCGTGGTCTCGTTGCTGACCGAGGGTCTCAAAGGTGCGGTGAACGCGAGTTTTGCGGTGGAGCCCGACCCGCTGAAGGCCGCAGAGCTAATTTCCGGCCATATCGAGCGGAAGCGAACCGAACTCGGGATTTGAGTGGTCACCGGGGAATCCCTTTTTAATGATCCGTCCGCAGGGAAACGAACCGGCAGCGGGACCTGCCGGTTTATTTTTTCTCATCTGCGACAAAGAGCGGTTTGGCCCGTACTCCTTTCAGGATGTGCCCAATCTCTATATTCTCCCCCGCTCCTCAGTATACTTAAATGCAGAAACCGGCTCCTCTCCTTCTGGCGCTTGCCGATGCCACCTTCAGGGCGTATAAAAGCGCCGTCATCAGTCTCCCCCCGGACGTGCTGAGGGTCATTAAAAAAGCAGCCACTACCGAGACGAACCCGGTTGCCCGCGGGGAGTTTGGCAATATCCTTGAAAATATTGAAGTCGCTGAACGTCTCGGGGTCCCGATGTGCCAGGATACCGGTGTGCCGGTTATTTACCTCACCCTGCCTCCCGATATCCCGCTGAATCAATCCCTCTATGACGCCGTGTCCGAAGGTGTCCGCAGGGCAACAAAAGAGGTCCCGCTCCGTCCCAATGTCGTGGACCCCCTTACCCGGCATAACACGAATGACAATACCGGCGCCGGGATGCCGGCCATCCACGTGAAACCGGGAAAGAAGTTCACCGTCACCGTGCTCCCCAAGGGTGCGGGTGCAGAGAACATGTCCCGGATCGCAATGCTCCTCCCCTCCCAAAAAGACCAGATAGAAAAATTCGTGGTCGAGACAGTATATCTTGCCGGCTCCCGCCCATGCCCCCCTTTGATCATCGGTGTCGGCATTGGCGGGACATTCGATGGTGCAGCGGCACTGGCAAAAGAAGCCCTGCTCGAACCTGCTGATACGATGACGGACTACGAGCAGCAGGTTCTCAGTGCCGTGAACAAGCTCGGGATCGGGCCTATGGGGCTTGGCGGGGATTTTACCGCCCTTGCGGTGAAAATAAAAACCGGTGGCTGCCACACGGCATCATTACCTGTCGCGGTGAATATCCAGTGCTGGGCGAACCGGCATGCAACGGTTGAGGTGAAGCGATGAGTAACAGGGTCGTTCAGCTCCGCACACCTCTCGGCGATGAGGTCCTGCAGCTGAAAGCCGGCGACCATGTCGAGCTCTCTGGTACTGTCTACACTGCGAGGGATGAGGCGCACCTGCG
>CAZCZK010000105.1:0-7627 GCA_964503195.1 uncultured Methanoregula sp. | reverse complement strand
CGGAAGATATTCGGCCGCTGGTAAGGGGGATCATCATCAACAAATTCCGCGGCGATCCTTCACTATTTGCCCCGGGAGTAAAGAAGATCGAGGAACTGTGCGGGGTGCCAGTTCTGGGGGTTGTGCCGTACTTCTCTCTCCCGCTCCCGAGCGAAGACTCTCTTTCGCTCGATGATAAGCAGGCAGAACGGGGTGGTGTACGGATCGCAGTTATCCGTCTCCCCCGGATCTCGAATTTCACTGACTTCGAACTGCTCGAACAGCATGCAGCCGTGGACTATGTGCAGCCAGGGAACCCCCTTGGTGAATACGACTGTATTATCATCCCTGGGACAAAGAACACCATCGATGATCTCAACGCCCTGAAAAAAGCGGGAACAGACCGCGAACTTATCCGCATGAGACGTGCAGGTGTACCAATCATCGGCATCTGCGGGGGTTACCAGATGCTTGGGTCGGCGCTCATCGATGCCGGGTTCGAATCCGCTGCCGGAACCTACTCAGGCCTTGGCCTCCTGGACTGTACCACTCGTTTTACCAGCTATGACAAGAACACCACGCAGGTGACACGGTCTGCCCGTCCGGTCCCCCCGATCCTTTCGGCCATGGGAACTGTCAATGGTTACGAGATCCATATGGGTACGACCGGGTCGGGCACGTGCCAGGAAGCCCTGGACGGTGATGGCCTTGCGAGCGGTGATGGCCTCGTATTCGGGACGTACATGCACGGGCTCTTCCAGAACCCCGCAGCGGTGAATGCCCTGCTCTCATACCTTTCGACGAAAAAAGGCCTGGCGTTTACTCCCCTCCAGGCAACCACAGATGATCCCTACGAAACGCTTGCGGACCTCTTCGAAGAACATGTTGATATGGATGCAATCGTCGCACTGCTGAAAAGAACGATGACGGAAGGTAACGGGTAGTAAAGGGAAAATCCTGCAGAAAATCATTTTCTGATTAGATCCACCTCCCTGCGCAACCAGGAACCGTTGGGAGATGGCGTGCAGGTGCGATGCGACAAGTTTAAGCTCACGGAAATCTCTGATTGTTTTCTGAACGGGTACTCTGTCCCTGTCGAAATCCCCAAGGATTTCATCCGTTTTATCGAGCCTTTTAATGGGGGAAAAAAATCAGCAGATGATACTGGTGATGCTATGGAAACCTTCTCCCTGGCGATCGGCACATTTCACAGCATCAGCCTTTGTAAAGTCCACCCGTTCGGTCACCCGGCATTTCGTGCAGTAGGCAAGAGAGGGCGATTTTACAAATGTACCCCCGACCCGAAATTCCCGGCAGTGGATGCAGAATCCGCAGCTATCGAGTGGTTCCTTCTTTTCGGGAAGGCATTGTACCCTGCCTCCGGTAGCCGGTAAGATGCGAAAATCATCGTCGGTCATGAGATGCAAACCCCTGCGTATTCCAGTATATGCACGATGAGGATAAAAAGGAGATTTTCCTGCCAATAGCGTTGAAAAATCCTGCAATTTTCATGTCCAGCACTATACTTAAAACGATCCAGAACCAAACGTGAACTATGAAGGTGTGCATCATGTGCGGCGGTGAAGGCACCCGCCTCCGCCCCCTCACGTTCGAGCGGCCAAAACCCTGTATCCCGATTGTCAACCGCCCATCCATCCAGCACCTTGTCTCGCATCTCTCAAACCTGGGCTTCCGGGAAGTCGTGGTCACGCTCGGGTACATGGGATCTTCAATTGAAGAAGCACTGGGTGATGGGTCTCTCTTTGGTGTCGAGATAACCTACGTGCACGAGAAGACCAAACTCGGAACCGCGGGAAGCGTGAAAAATGCCCAGAAATATCTTGACGGGCAGGATTTCCTTGTAGTGGGCGGCGACCATGTAACCGATCTGAATGTCCTTGAATTGTACCGTGCACACCAGAAAGAGAAAGCTGCAACCACTATCGGCCTGCTCTCCATTGACGACCCCGGAGAATACGGTATCGCCGAGATTGATGTCAGCTACGAGATCAAACGATTCAAGGAAAAACCCTCCCCGGGAGAGATCTTCTCGAATCTTGCAAGTACCGGTATGTATGTCTGTAATCCTGAGATCTTTGACCATATTCCCTCGGGGAAAAAATATGATTTTGCCCGCGACCTTTTCCCGGCCCTGATGGAACAGAGGTATACGATTAAAGGCTGGCTTGCACGGGGCAATTGGACCGATGTCGGGAGCCCGCACTCCCTTCGTCAGGCAGAGCGCTGGAAACTGCAGGACATCACGTTCACTGACATTATCGGCAACCTGTCGAGCCATGGCGCACAGGTCAAGGGACCTGTCGAGCTCGGGGAATCGATCACACTTGGCAGGAATACCAAAGTGATCGGCCCGGTGGCCATCGGGCAGGGTACAACAATCGGTGACAATGTCCTGATCGGACCTTATACGACTATCGGGGACAAGTGCAGTATACGGAACAACGTGAAGATCTTCTCATCCTCTCTCTATAACCGGGTTATCGTTGGTGCCAATAGCACGATCTCCGGTAGTATCATGGATAACGACACCCATATCGGTGAGAAGTGCAGCATAGAGAATGATACGGTGATAGGTCCCCGGGTTGTCCTTCGGGACCGGGTCATCATCCACTCCAAGACCCGGCTCTGGCCCGAAGTGGTCATACCAGACGGGACCATCGTCAAGGAGCATGTGCTGAACGAGAAGTTCGATCTCCGGCACGATGGGTCATAACGTTTTTCTATTCAGTTTACAGACCTGCGGATGTCTGTGAATATTCATTACGATCATCGCCGCCGCCTCCACAGGGGACGCCCTCGCGGCGGTTCAACACTCTGTCCATAGCGCCCAGGTACATTCTCCCCCTCCATCAGAAACGGGGATTTTTTATCATCAGACCCAATCGTTTTCTCAAAAATGTGTCCTCAATCCCTTTTTACCAGGCGGTGGGTGGTTGCTACCAGCGGGTGACGGGCGTAATCGAGAACCTGGATATCATCAAGGGTTTTTAAGTTCATTGCACGGGCAGTCCGCTCCATCCCGAGCTCGATATTTTCCTTGATCTCGATGATATAGGCATCGAGCGCTGTGATCCCGAGCCTCTTTGCGGCGACAGCCCGGTGATGACCGTCAACAAGGATTGTCAGCCCGGGCCTTTTTACGATAATGATCGGCTCGGCGAGTCCTTTTTTAATCTCGTACATCCTCCCCTCAAGTTCATCTTCGTAAATCTTGGACTGGGTTGGGAGCAGGTCCCTGACCGGTACGGTGCCCCGGTCAAGGGTCGGGTCGACATTGTAGAGCTTTTTTAAGGTTGTGATGAAATTGAAGACTTTCTCCGGTGAAACATGCTCGATCTGGGAGCGAATCACGTCAGAGTTGGAAATGATCCCAAGTAGGTGGTTCTTCTCGTCAACAACCGGCAGTTTCTGGATACCGCTTCGGAAGATCACCCGTGCAGCATCATTGATATCCATTTCCGGGTCAGCCACGATCAGGTTCTTCGACATCACCTGTTCGACCGGGGTTGTGGGCTGTACAAATAACAGGTCACGTGCAGAGATATATCCCACAACTCCGTTGTTGTCAATGACCGGAAATCCGTCGTGGCGTGTCTTGTGTATTTTGTCGATGACGTCTTTTGCCGTGCCGGTGATATCGACGCTGACAACATCGTAGGTCATGTAGTCCTTGACCTTTTTCCTGTCCATCAGTACAGCTTTAGTGAACATTGACTTTAAGACATCGGTAAAAAAAGATGAAATAGGCGGCTGTTCGGTGAGGGAGGGTTATTCGAAGAGGATTCTGGACTTTGCAGCATTGCTCTCTTGTTCAGCCATACTTCCAGCCTTGGGTTGATGAACTGCAGGGATACCAATTCCTTCTCCCCTCCAAGAAGATCTGGGAAAACGATCACGTCATCGTGAAACTCATGGACATCCAGCCAGAACTCGCCGCGGATCGCAGGAAGCATCCGGTTGCTCATGCCGCTGGCTGAAAGGAGCTGGGTCCCGATCGGACCTCATAAGACATACTTTCCATCTCTTCCCGCATGTCTTCCTTGTCAAGCCACACCATTGGATTTTTTTCCGGGTCATGGTTCTCCCCCTCCCTGGTGTTCCTCCATATACCGAATGAGGTTAACTTAAAGTAATAATTTAAGTTAATAAATAACGTGTTATGGTTCTTTTTATCCTGCGTACAGACTGGCACAACACGCCTTTTCTTAAACATGATGTTTCCGATACTGGTCTGAACCCATAGATTGGGAACTTACGGTTGTTCGTACCACACAAGGCGGAATAGTTTATGACGCTTGGATGAGGATCTAATAAGGAGGAACTGAAATAATGGGCGATAAGAAGCAGAAGGAAGCAATGATTAAAAGGACAAAGCAAATTCTCGTTGTCGGTGCCTGTGTCCTGTTCGTTGTCCTCATGATTTTATCCGGTATGGGCTCACACTGGCTGACCATGTTCACGGTCATTAAGCCTGGTGATGCCGTGGTCGTTGATTATACATTGAATGATAACAATGGAAATCCGATCCTGACCTCTAACCAGCAGATTCTGACGCAGACAGCCGCAAAAAGCAAGTACATCATCTACTCAAAGCCGCTCTCGATAATCACCGGTCAGAACCTGACCAAATCTATCTACCCTGTCTCGATTTACACGAGCAGCAGCGGATGGACGAAAGAGTATGCTCTGTTCTCCATAGAATACGATGCCATAAGCCAGGCCCTTGTCGGCATGAGGGCCGGCGACCAGAAACGAATCCGTATACCCAACATCTCCATGACCCAGGACTGGTCAGCTGCCCAGCTCACAAGCAATGGGGTGAATATCGAGGACATCAAATTAGGGGATATCCTCACGATGGGTGTATCGGATAATCCCGAATTAAACGCCTCGAATACAACCATCACCTATACCCGAATGGGCCAGGTAACAAGAAAGACCAATGAAAGTGTGATTGTTGATTTCGGTTATCCTTCTGCAGATATCAGTATCGTTTCTATCAACGCGAACAGCTGATCCATCACAATTTTTAACCCTTACCTGGTACGTTCACTCTCTTACCATGTGCCCCCGTTTTTCCTAGGTCGCAAGATGGGCTGCAGGACACATGAGATCCTCCCAACAACAAGGTTACACGGCTCCTCATACTCACGACAGAACCGTCTATCCGCCAAGAACCCCGCTGTACATGGAAAGGTACCCGTGGAACGCGATCTTCCTCATGAGTTTGAAGATTGTGCCTGCGCGCACTCGAGGAAAATTCTGGTTACCAAAATACTGGAACCGGTAAAGGAAAAGGCTTATATCCGGTACCCGTAGATACGCTTCACCCGATGGGCGACCGTCTTCCAGCCCTCTTTGCGCATGAGCGGACCGTCGCGGAGTTTAAGATGCGAAATCCTGAACCTTTTGCCGGAAACGGTATACATCTCCCCAACCACAAAGGGTTGTTCGCCATCGCATTCCATGTACACCGGAATGGTATTCCTGCCGTCATGGACGGAGATCTTGACCACAACGTTCTCGATCGTCCGGCTCCAGAGTGTCGTGATAGCGGAAGCCTTTGCGCGTTGCACCCGCTTTTCACCGCACTCTATTGCCGTGATCTCTACACCGAAGGCATCATCTCCGCACTCGGCAACAAGGTGGTCATCCACGCTGCACTCGTCGTCTTCGGCAAATTCGATACTGCAGACCCTTGAGATCCCTTCGCGGGAAACAATTGCTTTGATCAGGAGAGCCTGCGGTTCGCGTTCTTTTGGGATCCGCTGGTGATGGCCGCAGGTCGTGCACCGGACGAGCAGGTCGCGGGATTCGGCGACCACTTCGTGCTCGGTCTCGTCTTTGCACTCGGGGCAGATGGCGGTTATAAACATTGAATATGCATGGAAACCCTCACATGATAAAGTATGGAGGCAATCGAGATCATACGGTGCCAGGGACACCACCTCGTCCTTGGCACTCACCCGACAACGTTTGAAGTGACCCGCGAGGATCATCTCACAGAGAACGGCAATTGTATTATCGGGATTGCAGCGGACAAGGGCTGTGCCGGGCTATCACCATCATTCAAAGCCGTTCTCGCGCACGATGACGCAGTCCTCGTCACCCGTCTTGCGTGCGGCGGGGTTGTTGCGGAAGTCCGGTCATGCGGGTCAGCGCGGCTCACGCTCGACCACACGGCTGATATGGTCTGGCGGAAGAGCACGTTCGTCTGCGGCCGCACGATCGGCATCAGGTCCGACCGTGTCGCCCTGACTCTCCCGCGGGAGATTATGGAAAAACTGGCCCAGGGAAAAGAGATGACCGTGACCCTGATTGCTATGCGTCCCGGCTGAGGGTCGTGATCTTCAGTTCCGCCTCGGTAAGCTTGGTCTCGCACTGTTTAATCAGCGCTGCGCCCTGCTCGTAGAGCCGCATACTCTCGTCAAGGGTCGTATTTCCGTCCTCGATCTTTTCTATGATCCGTTTCAACTGTTCGACCTTTGCTTCATACGTTTCCGACATGGTCCATACGCTCCACGGTTACCTCACTGCTGCCATCATAAAACCGGAGTTTCAGCAGGTCTCCCTTTTTAATTTTCCCGGTGCCCCGGACAATCCGGCCGTCCTTTTCCGCAACACAATAGCCCCGGGCGAGTACGGCGCGGGGGCTCCTGCCAACGAGAGCCGCCCGCATCTCTGCAAGGTGGAGCCTTTCGCGTTCCAGACGGGTAGAAAGGCCGCGTTCAAGGCGGTCGGCAAGATCGACCATTGCCGACTTCCGCTCATCCAGCCGCCGGAGAAACCGCTGGGGCCGGAGCCGGTCCCGGAGGCCGCCGATCTCCTCGTGTGCCCATGCAACCCTCCCGAGCAGCACGGCATCCATACGAACCCGCAGTTCCTGCACCCGGAGAGCGAGTACGTTCCGGTCCGGGACCACAAGTTCAGCTGCTGCAGACGGGGTGGGTGCCCGCATATCTGCAGCGAGATCAGCCAGCGTCACGTCAACCTCGTGGCCGATGGCACTGACCACCGGTACCGGGCAGGCAGCGATTGCCCTGACAACATCGGGATGGTTGAAGGGGAAAAGGTCCTCGAAACTCCCGCCGCCCCGTGCAACGATGACAACGTCCACAAGACCGGCAAGCCGCCGGATTGCCGCCGCAATCTCACGGTGTGCTTCCTCACCCTGTACGGCGGTCGGTGATAGAACGATCTCGACCGGGTACCTCCGCTCCACCACGTTCGTGATATCATGGATGACCGCACCGGTTTCTGACGTGACTACACCGACTTTCACCGGAAATGCAGGCAGGTCCCGCTTGCGCTCTGATGCAAAAAGCCCCAGTGCCGCGAGTTCCTTCTTCCACTGCTCGACCAGCAGGTACTTCTCCCCGAGACCGGCCTTTTCCATCTTCTTGACCTGCAACTGGTAGGCCCCGTGAGGTGGATACAAGGTCACGGAACCGGAGACAACCACTTCCATGCCTTCTTCGGGAGTGAACGTGAGCCGGTCGGCATCCGACCGCCACATCACGCATTTGATGACCGCCGCAGTGCTGCCGCCGCCTTTCTCAGAGAGCGAGAAGTACCGGTGGCCCCGGCTGTGGTGCTTGTAGTTGGTCACCTCGCCCCGGACCCGGAT
>CAZCZK010000104.1:0-7678 GCA_964503195.1 uncultured Methanoregula sp. | reverse complement strand
GCTGTTCCTTCAACAGCTGTTCAGCAAATTCCACGTCCGAAAGGCCGGTCTCTTTCACTGAGGGGAAGGCATAGAAGGCGCCTTCCGGGACATGGCAGGGAAGGCCTATCCGGTTCAGGCCTGCAACGAACATATTCCGACGGAGACGGTACTCATTCACCATACCGTTTTTATCCTCTTCCGCAGACCTGAGAGCTTCGAGAGCCCCGGCCTGTCCCATCACCGGGGCGCAGAGCATGACGTACTGGTGTATCTTGAGCGCTGCCTCCATCAGTTCCTGAGGGGCGCAGAGATAGCCAATCCGCCAGCCGGTCATGGCATAGGCTTTCGAGAACCCGTTGAGGGTAATCGTCCGTTCCCACAGGTCGCTGACCGTTGCTGCCGCACAGTGACTCGCTTCGTACGTGAGTTCGGCATAAACCTCGTCGCTGATAAGGAGGAGATCCTGATCGATAACAATATCTGCAATCGCTTTGAGGTCTTCCTTTCTCATCACGCCGCCCGTTGGGTTGTTCGGGAAGTTGATGATCAGTGCTTTTGATCTCGCGGTGATCTTTTCTGCCAGTGAATCGGGATTCAGTTTGAAATTATCCTTTTCCCTGCACCGTACCGGAACAGGTGTTCCTCCGGCAAGGGACACACAGGGACCGTACGACACATAACTCGGTTCTGCGATGAGTATTTCATCGCCCGGGTCCACGACGGACCGTACCGCGATGTCCAGTCCTTCGGATACACCGGTGGTGATAAGCATCTCAGTGTCGGCGGAGTACTGGAGGTTGTAATGCTGCGCAAGATAGCGGGAGAGGGCATCGCGGAGGGTCTGGAGCCCCTTGTTGGAGGTATAGGAGGTCATCCCCTGCTCGATGGAATAGATACTCGATTCGCAGATGTTCCACGGTGTGCGGAAATCGGGTTCGCCAACGCCAAGAGAGATCACATCCTCCATGGTCAGGACAAGATCGAAAAATTTCCGGATACCCGATGGGGGTATCTCCTCTGCACGTTTTGAGACAAAGGTACGCATGGTGACACTTCACGGGGAATAGGGCAGCCGTTCCGGCTCTGCCAGCTCAAAGAGGGTATTGCCATTTTCCTTATACGACTTCATGATGATGTGCGTCGCGGTCTCCCGGATCCGGTCCATGGGTGCCACATGTTCTGATACGAACCGTGATACTTCCTGCATGTTTTTTCCGGTAACGAGCAGCTGGAGATCATACGTACCGGTCATAAGCCGCAGGGTCTTGACCTGCCTGAACCGGGACAGCCGCTCCGCGATCCTGTCGTATCCGTAATCACGTTCCGGGCTGACTTTGAGTTCGATAATAGCGGAAACCTCCCCGTTTCCGGCCCGTTCCCAGTTGATCACGGTCGAGTATCCCCTGATAACGTGCGCAGCTTCAAGTGCACAAACCCGTTGTTCTACCTCACGGGTGCTGAGCGTGGTCATGGTCGCAATTTCTTCTGCGGAGAGCCGGCTGTTCTCCTCGAGGATCCGGAGGAGTTCAAGATCTTTATCATCCATTCCATTTCACCTGAACCAGGTTTTCAACCATTTTGCTTCCATCCCGGAAACGTCAAGATCCTTGAGTCCATTCAGGCGGGGATCCTTGAGAACGACCTCGCGGATCTTGGCCGTGTTCGAGTCGAACCACATTTCCTTTGTTCTGCCATAGCGCCCCCGGCTGACTACCCTCGTATTGATCACCCCGAGCATGTTCAGCTCGGAGATAAGGTCGGTAATCCTCCGATGGGTGAGGACATCGAGCTCGACGGATGGGGCGATATCCTGGTATATACGTGAGACTTCCCCGCTCGTAAATATATTCTGTCCCAGCTGTTCAAGGATAAGCATGGAAAAGAGGATCAGCTTGCTCTGCGAAGGTAAGGTGGCTATGCATTCGATCATGCTGTCAGTCTCTATCTTCGCCTGCGCCTGCTTGACATGACCTTCGGTTACCTGCAGCGACTCGTCCCGGTCAGCCAGTTCTCCGGAAATCCTGAACAGGTCCAGAGCCCGCCGCGCATCGCCATGTTCCTGTGCAGCAAGCGCTGAGCAGAGCGGGATAACCCCCTCGGCGATCGCTCCCGGCACGAACGCACCTTCCGCACGCTGTGCAAGAATATCCACCAGCTGGGGGGCGTTGTAGGGCGGGAATACGATCTCCTCCTCCGAGAGGGAAGAGAGGACCCGCGGGTCCAGGAAATCCTTGAAGCTGAGGTCATTGGATATGCCGATAATACTGACCTTGGAGTTCTTGAGATCGGCGTTAATCCTGGTTAAGTTGTAAAGGGTATCATCACCACTCTTTTTTACGAGTTTGTCAATCTCATCCAGTACAATGACCAGAACACCCCCTCCAGCTTCGAGCTGATTTTTCATTTCTGCATATACCTGGTCGGTTGGCCAGCCGGTCATAGGGATGTGGGTTTTTACCTTATCGCTGGCCATATCAACAACATCAAGGCATTTCGCAATCTGGGCAAGAACACGGTACTGGGTGTCGATGACCTCGCAGTTGAGATGGACAATCCGGCAGAGGGTTCCCATACTGCTGCTGGCTTTTTCAAGTTCGGTACCGACATATCGCACGCACGCGGTCTTGCCGGTGCCGGTCTTTCCGTAAATGAGAATATTTGAGGGGGTTTCGTTCCGGAGGGAGGGGGCAAGGATGGATGCAACTTCATCGATTTGTGGTTTTCGGTGGGGGAGGATCTGGGGGCGATACGAGTGCCGGAGGACCTCCCGGTCTCTGAATATCCGGTTATTGGTAAGATATTTCTTAAAAAGGCCTGTTGATGTATCTTCTGTTTCGGGCATGGTTACACAGTGGAGCTCAGCATTGGTGTGATAAGATAAAAAACCGATCGGTTTATCCGGAATATAAACCCCTTTGCTTCCAGTGGAATTACTCGGATATTTGATTTATTTTAAAAATACTGCGATTTTCATCGTATTTCATATACGGTTATATTTCATGCTGAATGCTGAATATTGTATTGAGGTGCCGGATACTCTTGAGTGTTTCAGGCGGACACTCAAGAACTCTTCTCCGGAATCTGCTGAGGGGGTTGAGGGGGACACCCCTTTATTTCGTGTGGAGCTGGCGAGGATGGTATTACTCCATCTCGTTCTTTACATGAAGGAGCTCGTTTTAATTCTATCCATAATACTATATAAATTAATTGGTATTTCTTTAAAGAATTTTTAAAAACCCAATAAAAATCTGATAAGGATTCTTTTTTAAAAATAAACCTATTCACTTGGCCATTTTCAATGACATTCTCCCATTCCTGAATATTTTTCCACTGGAACCAGAGGGGTGTGTCCATGCAGGCAGGTATAGGACAGAGAATGATAGTCTAGTCAAGAAGGATGAAGTCGGTATTCTCAATACGGATTACAGGCAACATCTCATCTGCCATGAGTCATAATCACCTCAGACCCTTCGAGATCGCCGGGGCTGTCATCACCGTGTCCACAACCCGGACTGCAGATACCGATACCAGTGGGAAAACAATTACCGGGCTCCTGGAAGAAAAGTCTGTTCCTGTCCGGCATTATGCCATTGTTCCCGATCGTATCGATGCGATACGGAACGAGCTCTTCATTGCCATAAAAAAGGCCAACTGTATCATTATCAACGGGGGCACGGGTCTTACTCACGATGACCTTACCATAGAGGCGGTTTCACCCCTGCTGGAAAAGAGAATAGAGGGATTCGGGGAATTCTTCCGGATGAAGAGTATCCAGCAGATAGGCACGGCATCGATGCTGTCGCGGGCGGTTGCGGGTATTATTGATGGAAAAGCCGTCTTCTGTATACCGGGGTCGACACCTGCTGTCACCCTGGCAACCTCAGAACTGATCCTCCCTGAAATAGCGCATATCATCAGCCATGCGAACATCTGAGCAGAAACCCTCGTGTTTTTTACCCAGGTAAAAGGTGCCCTGCAGAACCATGGTATGAACGGGTGTACACATCCGGCTCTCCAGAAAAGTAAAATGAGACCAGGGCGGCCTCCCTCCTCATCGCATGACCTGGAGCAGCGCAACCCGCTCGAGCACCAGATCGACAATCCGGCCGTTCCCACCGGCAGCTGTTATTTCCTCGGGGGAGATCGAAAACGTCTCCATCAGTTGTGTCCTCTTTTCGGGATTGATGGTGTCCCAGTTCTCGTCGACAAAGCGGAAGAACGGATCAAGAGCTGCAAAGAGGCCTGGCCGCGCAGGGTAACAGCAGATAAACAGCCGGTTCTCGCCCTCGTGGATCCCAAAAGAAGCGGCGACCGTGCACTGCCGGGAGCCAGCCGCATACAGGAGCGCCTCCATCTCAAGGGTGTTTGAGATAGTATCTCCCTCTTCAAATGCCCGGACAGCACGCGCTACTGCAGCGGCTGCATGGACTCGGCCGGCAATCAGGTCTGCGTTAAAACAGATGATGCGGGTCTCATGGCCCGCTGCAACCGCACGGAGATCCCGGAGGAAGGCTGCCGGGTCAGGAATCGTGCACCGGGCAGGCCGGATATCACTGGCATCAGGCGGGGGGAACATGCAGGATCACCGGAAATGAGAGAGTCTTGATTGTCCATCCTTATTATTCTCATCTGACGACGGCCGCCCCCTCTTCGTGTCCGGAACGGGTTTTACCGGATCAGCGGTTTTTTTGCCTTCAAGCTGGGCAAAGATCTGTTCGGCAATCCCGCGGCCGATGATCCTCGTTACGGTCTCAATCCCCGCAGCGAGAACAGCCTCGGGGGATATCATGCTGTTGTTGAAGAGCCGTCGTGCCCTGACCCGCCCGATACCCCGCAATTTCACCAGAGGCAGGAGCTCGCGTCGTATGCCGTTCTTCATGCAGATCTCGTACTCCCGGATCTGCACGTGATATCCAGGTGCAAACATACGGGAGAGCTCGCTCGTGGCGTGCAGAAGCCAGTTGACGCTCTCGACCATACCGTATATGTCTCCGGGGCCTACCGCGTAGCGCTCACAGATCGTGGCATCGGGAAGTTCATCGGTCCAGTCTGCAAGAAGCATAGCGGTCTTGATCGTACGGAAATAATGCTCGGCCTCCTCTTCCTCAGGAGGCATGGGAAGCCAGAGCTCCTCCTCATGCTCACCGATCATCCGGTCCAGCTGCGCACGGTCCGTATTCCTGACATAGAGGCGGGGCATGTCAGGTGTACTGCAGATGAGCTGGAGGAGGCCGATATCAGCATAGTCCGTTCTCTCCCGGAGGGTGGCAACGATCCGGGCCGCACTCCTTGGATCAATGTAGAGCCGTGAGACCAGCGAGCCGAACTCGGTTGCCCCGAGATGTTCGCCGATCTCCAGAACCATCTCCGCATCAACAAGGAACTTCAGAGCGGCATCCACCGCCCGATGCATCAGCCGGCCCTGGCGATGTTCGTGGACATAAAAGCTCCGGTTCATGAAGGCGGTCAGTTCATGGCGTGTGCCGGCAAATCCTGCGGCGATGAGGGAGAGGATGTGGGTATACAGGGCGGCGGGCTCGGCGATTTTGGAATGCACCTCTTCGGCAGGCGCTTCAATATACCACTCGAACAGCTCCTCTACCTGTCCTGCATCCTTGGCAATGAGTACTGCCTCGCCATAGGGATCGAGGCGGGGCCGTCCTGCCCGTCCTGCCATCTGGTGGTACTCGCTTGCCGGAATCGGCTGCATCCCCTCGCCGGCAGCAAACCGGCGGTAGTCGCGGATGATGACCCGCCGGGCGGGGAGGTTCAGCCCCGCCGCAAGGGTGGGCGTGGACGAGATACACTTGATCAGCCCCTTCCGGAATGCATCCTCGACGATCCCCCGCTCTTCGCGGCTCAGGCCGGCATGGTGGAAGGCAGAACCCCGGGCAACGCAGAGGGCAAGGCTCTTAGCCATCTCCGTATCAGCCGTGGCACCCAGCCGGTCTGCGCAGGCCCTGAGGGCTGGATCCTCATTTTTTATCGCGTCGGCGGCCCGTCTGGCGAATGCCTCGGCATTCCGGCGCGAGGAGACAAAAACCAGGCACTGTCCCCCCTCGGCAATGGTGTCCAGGCAGAGGTTGAGATCCTCGAAGTTCTTCGATACCTGTTTCACCGGGCGATCCCCTTCGCGGAAATGGATCCGGTTGTTCCAGAATACCCCCTGCCGGAGGTCAACCGGTCGCCAGGTGCTGGTGACAAGTTCTGCCGTAAGCCACCCGGCGAGCAGCTGGGGGTTGCCGATCGTTGCCGAGAGGCCGATCACCTGCATGGCAGGATTCTGGTACCGGAGCTTGGCGATTACCATCTCAAGGGTCGGCCCGCGGTTCTCTGAGCCGATAAGATGGATCTCATCGACAACAAGGAGGGTGATATCACGGATCCAGCGGGCACGGTTTCGTAAGAGAGAGTCGACCTTCTCACTCGTGGCAACAATGATGTCATTTCTCCCGAGCGAGTCATCACGGCGGTCGAAATCCCCGGTAGCGATCCCGATCCGGACACCCTTCCCGGCAAATTCATCGAATTTTTCGCTGGCAAGCGCCTTGAGCGGGACGATATACAGGCACTTTCCCTTTTTTGCAACATGGGTGTGCATCGCCATCTCGGCAACCAGGGTTTTACCGCTTGCTGTCGGGATGGAAACAAGCAGGTTCTTTCCTTCCAGTACCCCGGATTGCACACATTCCGCCTGGGGGGGATAGAGCTCCACGATCCCGCCTGCACGGTAATGCTGTTTGAGATTTTCCGAAATCGGGAGCGTGGAAGTCAGCATGGAAAAAACCATCCGATAACCCCTTTCATTCTGCAGAAATCCGCTGGCATCAGGGGTTTAGAGAGCACTACCCGGCACACGACGAAATGACGCTCCACGGCAAGGAACGGGAACCACATACCGGTGAATGAATGGTTTTATTGCAGGGGCCTCTTTTTTAGTAATAATAACTGATCATGTCCTGTTTTGACTCTTTCTTTTTCTTGTCAAGGAAGGCAAAGACATTTTCATGAGGCACACCCTCGATCAGCATATCGATTGCCGCCCGTGCCGTCTTCATTTGCTCCGGGTACCCGATGAGTGCTACCGTCTTGCCAAAAACGGAGATCTCGACATCGGTCATGTCTTCGATCTGTTCGCGGGCCCGCCCGTCTTTCCCGATAATTCTCCCCCTGAGGCGGTCCAGCTGGTTGGGCCCGTCCGCCATTGCGGAGAGGTCGATCACGTCCAGGAGCAGGTCCTCATCCTCGATCATCTCAAAGGCACGCTCCGGGGAGAAGCCCCGGTTGATAGCGTTGATGATCTCGACTGCCCGGAGAAGCGGTACGGTATTCTCATCCGTGGCCTCGACTTTGACCAGCCCCTCCTTGCTGTCAACGGTTATTGTCGTGTTTGTTTTTGTCTCGAGATCTTTTTTGGTTGCGCCTGCTTTTCCAATCAGGACACCAACCCTGCTTCCGGCAATTTTAACTTCCTGCATCATGTGGGTATTCACCTCGTATTTTGGGATGGTTCGGATCTCTTTACTTTCGTTCCCCGGTATTTTTTTGACGAACCTGATAACGGGCATCATGGTTCAGCCTCATTTCGTCCCGTTACGGCATTGAAAAGTTCAACATCCGTTCGTACATCACAGCGGTTCCTGAAGAACCGGTTGATGTTCCTGATATCCCTCATCAGGAACGGGAGGGCGCGGGG
>CAZCZK010000103.1:0-7689 GCA_964503195.1 uncultured Methanoregula sp. | reverse complement strand
CCATCACCGTCTCTCCCGATATCCGTGGTTTTCAGAGGTATTCTGGTTCATTGCGTTCCCTCTCTCACAGCTTTTTGTACCAGAC
Source organism: uncultured Methanoregula sp. (assembly GCA_964503195.1). Lineage (GTDB taxonomy): Archaea > Halobacteriota > Methanomicrobia > Methanomicrobiales > Methanospirillaceae > Methanoregula. The sequence continues at coordinate 7,604 of CAZCZK010000103.1, read as the reverse complement.
GTTCATGCTCTCCACCGAACCGCAGATGTTGGTGTTGTTGGGGAGCATGCCCGCGAAATGGTATCCAGCCCCGGCGAAAACCATATTTATCGGCCCGAATCCCGCCCGACAGATCGTGTAGACAATCTGGATCCCCTCTTTTTTCAGTTCGGTCTCGATGGTGTGAAGGAGCAGACATGCAAATCCACGACCCCTGAAGAGCGGGCTGGTGCCAAAATCAGTCACTTCTGCATTTAGGTTCTCCGCATCGATCTCACATGACGCCACAGCCGCAAGGATATGAAATTTTTTTATGACGAAATACCGGATCGATCCCTGCATTGTCTCGCGGATGTAATCGGGATCGCTGATGGGGAACGGGTAGGTTTTGAATACAGAATGGTACAGTGCTGCAATATCCTTCGCATCCCCTGTATGTGCATGCATGAGGGAAAATCCATAGGGTACCCGGTACGTGTGGCTCTCTCCGGCATGGCAGAGTGCATCGGTCAGGATAGTTGCAGTACCCGTTGCATCAACAACCTCTTTTCGTTTCGGGTCCAGGTACTTGGCCATGAACACCGCGGACTCCCTGCCATGGAAAAAGAACGGGACGGTGGCTTCTATGATGTACCCGTCATTCGCAAAAATCTCCACGGATGCTTCCGGTACCTTGACAAATATTTTGGTATATCCTTCCTTCCGGGCGAGATCATCTGCGTAGCGGATGATATCAGGGATATCGGCCGGGGCTAGTTTCATGACGTAGACGCGGTTGTTGAAATGGCCGTGCTGGATCGCGCTGTCCCCCCGGTGGAGGATAACGTCACTGTGCGTCATCTGACCTCCGTTCGATCCGGTCAGTGTTCTCCGGGATCAGGGTGGTCGTTTCATCGTAATCGGCGAGGAGTTTTGCCACCCCGACCACTTTCGATTCATCGGCACGGTCGATATTCAGCTGGAGCTTACAGGCAGCACAGTCGCCGTTGCAGAAGATCCGGTCGTAGTTTGCCGGCTCCTGGTATGTGCAGATCATTCCCTCATAGTTCCGGAGGACAACCTTGTGCACCGACCAGGTCAGCAGGTAGTTGGGGAAGACCGGTATCTTTCCCCCGCCTCCCGGTGCGTCAACCACGTACCGCGGGACGGCAAACCCGCTGGTGTGGCCGATAAGGTTCTCCATAATCTCGATCCCTTTGGATATGGGTGTGCGGAAATGGCTGATGCCTTCAGAGAGATCGCACTGGTAGAGGTAGTACGGGCGAATGCGGTTTTTCACGAGCTGGTGGACGAGCTCTTTCATGATCCTCGGGCAGTCATTGATGCCAGCAAGGAGGACAGACTGGTTTCCGAGCGGGATACCGGCATCCGCGAGTTTTTTTACCGCAGCACGGGCGGATTCCGTCATCTCTTTGGGGTGGTTGAACTGCATGTTGACCCAGAGCGGGTGGTGTTTTTTCAGGACGGCAACCAGCTCGTTCGTGACCCGGAACGGCAGGGTGACCGGAACGCGTGTACCGATCCTGATGATCTCGACATGCGGAATTTTCCGGAGCTCTGTCAGGATCCAGTCGAGATACTCATCGCTGAGCATGAACGGATCCCCTCCTGACATGAGAACATCCCGGATCTGCGGATTATTCCGGATATAGTCAATCCCTTCAAGGATTTTTTCCCGGCCCGGGATCGAGTCAACATCCCCAACCTTGCGTTTGCGGGTACAGTGCCGGCAGTACATCGCACAGGTGTTGCTGACGAGAAAGAGGACCCGGTCCGGGTACCGGTGTGTGATGCAGTCGCAGGGGCTGTCCTTGTCCTCCGCCAGCGGATCGGCGAGCTCGTACTGTTCAACGATCAGTTCCTTGGGTGATGGGAACGCCTGTTTAAAGATAGGATCGTTCTTGTAATCATTCACGTCGATAAGCGAGAGATAATACGGGGTGATCCTGAGCGGGAACTTACGAATGGTCTCTTCGAGGCGCTCCCGCTCGGCAGGATCGAAGGTGATGCCAAGGACCTGCTCGAATGTCCTGATGCCACGGACAACATGCCGGACCTGCCAGCGCCAGTCCTTCCAGTATTCCGGAGCATTTTGGACATCTTCCGGTTTCCTGATAATGACCGGGCCCGGTGCTCTTTCCGCCCCATGGTAAAGCCCCTTGAGGATCGAAACGATGTCCTTGACGGCGTTTCTCGCCTGCCCGCCCAGCCCTGGACCGGGATGGGATTTTTTACCGGTGCCCGGGATCTGCTGGGCGGACTCCATGTTGTCGGTAGCGGTTGTCATACCTTTGTACCCTCTCCATCAGAGAACAACCACAACTTCCGCGGCTCAAAATCCGTCAGTGTATGGCGATAATCATCGAACCACCGGGCAAGGGGGTCTGCATGAAAGATCATGAACCTCCCGATATCCGCCATCTCCGCAGCCTGGTGGTACCGCATGAAGACGTGCTCTGCGGTTTTGCCGACAATCTCGATCTTACCCGTTGCATGGGACATGATAAACCGTGCCCGTTTTGCAAGCCCGGAACATGCCTGCCAGGATTTCTGGAGGATCTCGTACGATTGCTCCACCGGCACCTGGAAGAGATGGTTACCGGTCGTTGGCCGGCACTGGAACACGTAATAGGGTGAGATACCGGCAAAAGAGAGCTTCCGGAAGAGCGTTGTCAGGATCTCCGGCTCATCATTGATCCCATTCAGGATAGGTGTCTGGTTGACGACAATGACCCCGGCTTTTTGGAGGGCTTCTGCAGCCCGGATCGAGACATCGGTCAGCTCCCGAGGATGGTTGAAGTGGGCCATCAGGTAGATGCGCTTGTCCGGCGTACTATACCGCGACAGGATGTAGAGAAGGTTCTGATCATTGAGAATCCGGTACGGGTTATACGCGAGCATCTTGCTGCCAATCCGGATGATATTGACGTGCGGGATCTCACGGAGTTCGCGGAGGATCTTCTCGAGCCGGCGGGTCTCCAGCGTGAGCGGATCACCGCCGGTTAAAAGGACGTTGGTAATCTCCTTGTGTTCCCGGATATACTCAATATTTTCGGATACGTCCTTTGAGGTCTCGCGTTCGCAGGACATGAACAGGCGTTTCCGGAAACAGAAGCGGCAGATACCCCCGCAGACATCAGTGAGGAGTAAAAGGCCGGTCTGATCATATTTGTGCTGAAGACCGGGTTTTTTCGTATAATCTTTTTCACACGAAGGATCCGCAGATCCGCCTTCCTTGAGTTCCTGCGGATCAGGAACTACGATCCTGCGCAGCGGGTCATGCCGGTCTTTCCAGTCAATCAGGGAGAGATAATACTCATTAGAGCGGAACGGGAACCGGTCTGTCACCGTCTCCATCTTCTCCCTCTCTTTCGGGGCAAGCCCGACAAGGTTGTCAAGCTCGGAAATTGATGTAATGTACTTGGGATTCATTTAAGTCACCTCGCTTAGGGGGTTATGCTCCGTCCGTCAGTGGACAGGGGTAGAGTGATGCGGAAATTTCCTGATGTTATTAACAGAAATTGTTTGTCATTGAATGAACCACTCTGTGAACTTTTCTTTCAGGCTCATGTTCTAAACCCTTTGTGGCAATCCAGGTTTGATGTAATTGTGTACAGAGAGTAATGACAATGCCGGATATCGGAACTTGAGAGGCTGCATGGTACGGAGTGGTTATCAGATACACCATGTATTTCGAGGGATCAACCCTCTTTTTTCTTCAGAGCATCGAGTGCCCATTCCGCATCCTTACTGCCTGCCCGCTCCAAGGCTCCAAGAATTGCTAACACTTCCTGGTGAATTGCTCTATTCCGTGACGTTCGTGCCATTGAGTACAGCTCGCGCACTCGCGGTTCTTTCCATCCCTTCGTCTGTTCACTCACGATTACTTCACTTCCGAAACAAAACCATGATACGTGAATGGCCATCCTTGCATGAGAAATTGCGTTTTCCCAAATTTTGGCATACAGTAATAAGCAAGGAGTAGTAATAAATATTATTACAAAAGATGCTTTTGTAGTTCTATCACATCAGGCAATGGAAAAAACACGATAGAGCACATCGGAGAAATGTACTTATGACCTATAAAAGGGAACTGACCTCGCCTATTTCTGTTCGTCTCCCACGAGAGACGAAAGCCAGACTGGAACAGATAGCTGAAGAAAAACACATGGAACTCTCCCCCTTTGTTGTGGCTATTGTTGAGGACTGGCTGAAAATGAGGAAGGATATTGGAGAGAGTGCCATGAACTGGCATACGTATATCAATAATTCTGAGTATAAGCAGGCGATGCAGGAACTCATCCGGGATACCTTCCTGGACTCGGTCATCAACACCCCAAATTACCGGGATAATATCAAAGATGTGGTCAAAAGAGTTCTCTCGGAGGCATCTGAGGGGGAAGGTTTGTCTCAATCCCTCAAAAAAAAGTAACAAGATTCTTCAATCTGCCTTGTTATACGTACTAATATCCAAGAAAGTGGCTGTTTCCCTACTAACGGAGTGTTCCATGCTATCTGCAAAAAGCCGCAACAAATCAACGGGGGGACAGATATTCAGCTTCCTTACATCGGACCTTGGTATCCTGCTTGTTGCCGCATTGATCATTCTTGCGGTTTATGCCATCGATACCGTTAGACCTCTGGGAGAGCCGGTCTGGCTTCTCTATCTCATTCCCCTTGTCCTGTCGTACTGGTCAGACAGGTATTACGCAATTCCCGCAGTCTTCATCGCCATCACGCTTTTTCTGGTTGCAGGCTTTCTCCTCTCTCCCCAGGGAATAGCCGTCAACTACGCGATCCTCATGCGGTTTTCCTTTTTCCTTATCTTTTTCATCGCGGCATTACTCCTCTGGTGGGTTCGCCGAAAACAGATAACAGAAGAGAGATTATAACGGCTCTTTAAGGGCAGACACGGACCCGCCGCTGATGCAGCTCCTTACCTTTTCGCCTTTCGCGGTGCTCGCTTTTGGCCACCGTGCCTTGTTGCCTTCACAGGACATAAAAACTACTTTCACACCACTCAGACCTGAGCCTTATCCCATCATCTCAGCAGTAAGCTGTTGCCATGTTTATCGAGCTCCGCAAAGGAATGCTTCTCTACCCGGGAACATTCAATGCCATTATTGCCCCGGAGAACGTGCTCGTCTCTGCCATCAAAAGTAACCCGGATCTGCAACGATTTCTCTTTCTCTATATCAGTGGGAACTATTCACGGATTCTCACCTCAATCGGCAGGGTCAATACCAATTTCGAGATCTGCCGGGCTTTCACGGCGCAACAGCTTTTTACTATCCTGCAGAACGCCAGTCACACGGTAATATTCCTTGAGCATGATCCAACACTTTTCGATGGAGCCGAACAGATGCTTCCCCAGATTGCCGGGATGCTGAAAGATGCCGGGCGTGAATCGCTGGTGATCCTGTATTCCCCCTCCATGGACCGTGCGTTCTCATCCCTGATGCGGAAGGCAGATCATATTATCGAGATCGCTTTCAATGACGAAGGCCCGGGGAGACAACCCGGGCACAGTTCCTCTCAACGGTGGAAACAGGGTTGCCGGTCCCCCCTGCAGAGAACTCTCGAGGTGACCTGATGGGAAGAAGTTTTGAAAGTGTGCGTCAGGGGGTAAACAGCATCGCAGACCGCTGGGCCCGATCCGGCCGTGCCCTGAAACGGGAAGATCAGGAATACGCAAAAATAATTGCAGAACTCGCAAAAAAACATTCCAGTGAGGCATTTGTCGGCTGCAACGATCCGCTTGAGGCAGCGGTCTTCTCTGTCCTCGTCGAACTTCTGAAACGCCAGGAGGAGGCTGAACCAGCACGGGGGCCCGATGTGGATCCTTGATACGGCATACCGGAACGGCGGCGTCGATCTGTGGACGAAAGACGGGACCGTAACGAAAATTCACCATGATTACACCCCTCCATTCTCCATCCACTTCCATGATCCGCACGCAAATCACGAGATGATCGATGTTCTTGAGGAACGATATCATGCTGAAGAATGTACCATAAAGACGATCTTCGGAGAACTGCCGGGTCATTCCGTCTATGCCGGGCGGGATGTGGCCGAAGCCATCGAGAAACAGGCGCAATTCAACGTGGAACTGTTCAACGTCGATGTCAGAAGGGATCAGCAGTTTATGGCCGAGCAGGGAATAGCACCCTGCAGCACCGAAAACGATTCCCGGTTCTCTCCGGAATTTACCCACGACCTGAAGATTATCGAGGTAAAGATTCTTGACGACCCGGCCCTGTCGGTATCCTGTTCTGACATAGAAATCATCCATGACGAAACCACGCGACTGACGGGGCAAACGAAAGACGTACTGTCAGATCTTTTTGCGCTTACGGCATCGGTCGATCCGGATCTTATCCTGATGCCGGATGCAGACCGGTGGATGCCGAAGATCCAGAAACTGGCCCGGACCTATGATGTGGATATGCCCTTCTCCCGCAATGGAAACTATCGCCAGATGGACTCCCGCTCGTACTGGAGTTACGGGAGGATGGAGCACAAGGAATCCGCTCTCATCCCTGACGGTCGCATCCTGATCGATACTGAACAGTCGTTTGTTTACCAGGAGGGGGGGCTCGAAGGAGTACTGATGGCCTCACGGATCTCCGGGCTGTCTCCGAATCTGTCATCCCGGTTCACTCCCGGGACGCTCATCAGCAGCTACGAGGTGTACGAAGCGGTGAAACGGGGCATTGCCGTCCCATTCAGAAAACGGGACCCGGAACAGATCCGTCATGTCGAAGACCTGCAGGCAGCGGACCGTGGAGGAATGATGTTCCAGCCCGTTCCGGGGACCTATGAGAACGTCCATGAACTGGATTTTACCTCCATGTACCCGTCAATCATCGTGAATGCCAACCTCTCGCCGGAAACAATCGAATGCCCGGAGCGCCCGGGTTTCCTTCCCGCAGCACTCAAGCCGTTGCTGGGCCTGCGGATCACGACAAAACAGCTGAAAAAAACGGATCCGAAGTTCGCCGGCATGGATTCAATTCTGAAATGGATGCTGGTCACGTGTTTCGGGTACACCGGCTACAAGAACGCAAAATTCGGCCGGATAGAGGTGCATGAGGGGATTACCGGGAGGTCCCGTGACATCCTCCTGCATACGAAGGATATCGCCGAGGATATGCATTTCCGGGTACTCCATGGCATCGTTGATTGTCTCTGGCTCCAGGGCAAACCGATAGAGGCCCTCCGGGAGCGGGTTGAGCGGGAGACCGGTCTCCTTGCGGAAGTTGAACATTTCGACTGGATTGTCTTCGAACCCATGAACGACGGGACCGGGGCATATAACCGGTACTTCGGCCGGCTCTCTGATGGAACCATCAAAGTCCGGGGGATTGCAGCGCGAAAGCACGATACACCGGAATACATCCGGGATATGCAGGGGGCAATGCTGAACGTGATGGCCGGAGCAAAAAACTTCCCGGAACTGGTAGCACAACGGGATACCGTCCGGAATATTTTCCGGGATTCGGTGGCGGGGCTCGGGGCCGCACATCCAAAGTCGATGGCAATCAGCCGCCGGATAAGCCGGTTGCATTACGCACATCGCTGTCTTGAAGGAGCGGCAGTCCAGGAGTACCAGAAACACGGCGTCG
>CAZCZK010000102.1:0-7720 GCA_964503195.1 uncultured Methanoregula sp. | reverse complement strand
CGGGTCATCGGGCAGACATTGCAGCCCATCATCTCGCCAAAGCAGAAGAGGAATCGTTCCCGGATAGTCCTCGGGAGCTTATCCTCGGGGATCGGGACAAATCCGAAGGTCTTGTAAAACGAGATCAGGACAATCGTCGAGTGGATGAAGATCTGTTCTTTGCCGCACGCATCAATGAGTGCCTGGACAGCGAGCCTTGCATACCCCCTGCCGCGAAACCGCTCACTGGAAAAGACGCAGTCCATCTCGAGCCCGTCCGGGTGCCGGGTGCACCGGGCGGTTGCAGCAAGTACACTGTTTTCGAAGACACCGAAGATCCGTTCCCCCGGCATGTCGCTCTTCTGGCCGCGGTACTCTTCCCATAATTTTTCTGCAAGCGGGAATTCCTCCTTTGCAAGCTCACGTACTTCAATGCCCGGTCCGGTTCCTGTCATGTGTACCGGTGAGTCATTGATTGTCGTGGTATTTGAGCCTGACCCTGTATCCGCGGGAATTCAAGCGGCGGTAGAGCTGAGACAGAACGATACATGGACCCGGCAATCTTTCAGCCGCCGAGCCAGTCCCGGACCTTGGGGAGTGGCCGGGTGTTGAGGATCTCCTCTGCACTGAGCCACCCGCGCCGTGCGGTGGCAATCGCGAGATCCATCTGCTGCAGTTCACCGATCGCGTGGGCATCCGAGCATGCCGAGAAGGTGATGCCGTACTCTTTTGCTCTCCTGCAGAGGATATCGGAGAGGTCGAGCCTGGATGGATCCCCGTTGATCTCCAGCGCGACATGCTGTGCCGCTGCAGCCTCAAAGATCACCGGAAGGTCGAGCTCGGGCGGTTCCCCGCGGAGAAGGATCCGACCGGTCGGGTGGCCAAGAATATCAACGCTCTCGTTCTGGAGGGCTGCAAGGATGCGGTGCGTCATCTCATCGCCCTGGATCTGCAACCGGGAGTGGACGCTCGCGATGACGAGGTCGAAGTCCTTCAGGAGAGCCGGCGGGAGGTCGAGGGCCCCCTCTTCGCCGATAGTGCACTCGATTCCCTGAAGTACAACAATATCGTCGGACTCACGGTTCACCTGCTCGATCTCCTCACGCTGCGTCCCTATCTTCTCTTCGGTGAGCCCCCGGTCGATTTCGGGGCTCCTCACGTGATCGCAGATCGCAATATACTCGTACCCCCGATCCCGGGCGGCAGCAGCCAGCTCCCGGACCGAATGTTCCCCGTCGCCATGGCTGGAATGGAGGTGGAGATCCCCCCGCACAGCATCGTACGGGACGATCCGGGGCAGAATGCCCTTCTCAGCCGCTTCAATCTCGCCCCGGTTCTCCCGCAGTTCCGGTTCGATAGAGGGCAGGCCGAGCATCTTGTAGAGGTCCTCCTCGGTGGACCCGGCCAGGTTCTTTTTGCTCGTTTCCTCTTTCACGCCATACTCGGAGAGGCTCCATCCCCGCTCCAGTGCCCGCCGCCGGAGTGCGATGTTGTGGTCCTTTGACCCGGTGAAATACTGGAGGGCAGTCCAGAACTGCCCGTCTTCCACTACCCGCAGGTCGACCTGCACGCCGGATGCAAGGATTACGGAGCTCCTGGTGGGGCCCCGGCCGAGCACCCGGGCCACTTCGGGAAGCGTGCAGAACGTGGCCATGACCGTCTCCGGCTCAAATGAAGCCGCAAGGAGATCGATGTCCCCGATCGTCTCTTTCCTCCGCCGGATCGACCCCCCGAGACTGATCTGCCGGACCACGGGAAGTGCGGCAAGACGGGCCTGGATGTTCATCGCAACCGGGAGCATCGCCCCGAGGAGAAAACGGCCTGCCGTGCCTTTTTTTTGGGCGATTCCCTGCAGGATGTTTGCCTCGCTTTTCTCACCAAACCCGGGCAGGCTGCGGATCTTTCCCTCCCGTGCCGCCGCTTCGAGTTGCTCAGGGCTTTCTATCCCGAGCTTCTGGTGGAGCACCATCGCCTTTTTCGGCCCGATCCCCCCGATGGCCGCAAGGACCCGTACCCCGGGCCCCACATCCTGTTTCAGCCGTTCGAGGTAGTCAAGTCTCCCGGTATCAAGGATCTCCCGGAGCTTGGTAGCAATATTGGTCCCGACTCCGGGGATATCTTCAAGCCCGTCACGTTCGGCAACCCGGTTGATATCCTCCGCAAGGGTCTCGATCCCGTGGGCAGCCCGACGGTAAGCTACCGGTTTGAACTTCACCTCCTTGATCTCGAGGAGATCGGCGACCTCGTAGAGTATCGTGGCCACCTGCCGGTTGTTCACCTTTTGTACCATGTGATTCTTAAAAGGCTATCAGGGTGCCACGGCTCTTTAAGGGTTGCGATGCTGGCAGTCAACCGTGAGGTCCGGTGTCTGTCAAACGGCAGCCTTCATGAATTTTTGCCCGGGCAGATACTATTCAGGTTCCCCTGACGCTTCCGGGACTTTGTCCGGCTGCAAGGGTATTTCTGCAGTATTCATTATCTGCCCCCTGGCGGGACTGTTACGCCTTTCAACAAAAGCCACAGGCCGATCGTCAGTTCAAAAAGAATGCTCGGTGCAAAAATGATGATATCAAACGTGTCCAGCAGGGAGGCTGCAGGTAGTGCATCAGGAATTGTGATACACGAGTAGATGAGGAGGAGTCCATAAGAAAAAATGCCAAAACCGGCCAGTATGCCGGGAATGTACTTTGACTTCAAAAAAAGAGAGAAAAAGACGATAAATCCAAGGCTTGTGAAAACCAGGGGAATCGTCGATGCGGCAGCATGGAGGCTCAAAAACAATCCTGCGAGATCCTGTACCTGTTCCGGATTCCGTACAGCCAAAAAGGCTTCTCCGGTGAGCATCTCGACAGCAATAAAACTCAGGGACACGGTGACTGCCGCAAGAACGGCATCTGCCAGCTTCAGGACGAGCGCAAGCAATGCAAGGTTCCGGTCTACGGGTTTGAGGAGGATGTAGAGGGCCACGCTCAGGACAATCCCGCTGACTGCAATCAGGAGGTCCCCTGCTATACCGATACGGAACAGCGACGCATGTGCCATAATGTTACCGGCTGTTGCGGTGACATCTCCTGCTGCGATGAGCCGGGAGTATACAAAAATCCAGGTGAGGGTATAACCTATGACGATAACCAGAAAGGCGAGTCCTGCGATTCCTGCCGTTCTTTTAAGGGATCCGTCAGCGGTATGGTCTGTCATTTCAATGCATCTTCCCTGCTGCAATGAAACAGGAGACCGGGTTATCTCCCATGATCTCTTTTTCAACTATCTGAAAGCCTGATACGGTAAAGGATTCTTCCAGTTCAGCAACGGTAAAGAACTTTAACGAAATGGGAAAGATTCCAATCTTCATCAGAAATGATAACAGGGACGTTATGTTCGTCTTTTTCTCTGCCATACATTCTGTTGCGGAGACGACCAGTCCTTCCGGTTTCAGTAACTCATATATCCGGTTCACCACCTGCTCCCGGTCGTCGACCAGGTGCAGGATACCCCATGCAAGGACTGCATCATAGGATCCCGTCTCCAGCCGCGGATCAAAGATGGTTGCCTGCAGGAAACGGGTAGTATCAACCCCGCTCTCCGCTGCTTTTCTCTGGGCAATCTCGATCATGCCGGACGCAAAATCGATGCCATGGATCTCTTTTACGCTGCCCGCGAGTTTGAGAGAGAGTGTGCCTGTCCCGCACCCATAATCAAGAATACGGTCTTTGCCCGGTAGGTATTTTTCCAGTTTTTCATTCCTTCTGGCCTCGAATTTTTTCAGTCCCACGTTCCCTGCGAACGCGTCCATGTTTTTTGCGTTCATGTGCCAGAACTGTTCTGCTTTCTTCTCCTGCGGAAGGCGAACATTCCCTGTTAAGAACCAGATCCACCCGAAGGTGATGGGTACGATAAGGAGCAGCGCATGCCAGAATTCCCTCACGGATTTACCAAACGATGTATCCTTCGTTGTACTGGTCATTTTATCCCACTATTTACCGGGGTTTTGCTATCCGGTTCATGGAGACGTTCCCCCTTATTCCCGGGCTTTCTGCACCATGTCCCGGGCAAACGCTTCCGCATTCCTCAGGTCTTCAGCATTCGGCCTGCCCTTATTGAGGCCCCCGAAATATGTTAAGAAACTGTTCGTGTTCCACCCCGCACACCCGAATTCCCCGATGATCGTGTACCCTTTCGCTTCCAGCTTTGCACGGATCTGCGCGTGGTTGTTCTTCACAAAATCCCCGCCGGCGAATATCGCCGGTGCGCCATAGGTCGAGAAGAGGAAGGCTTTCTTGCCTTCAGCTTGCTGCAGCCGGCCGGCAAGGTCAAGGACGGATGGGTCGAATGTCGCGCTGTAGATCCCCGAGCCGAAACCGACCAGGTCGCACTCCGCGATCTCTTCCGGAGTAACCTGCTGCGGTGTCTTTACCGCAGCACCGAGCACCGTTGCACAGGCGTTTGCGACCTTCTCCGTATTGTTATGGTGATAGGAGAACACAACTACCAGGGATTTTACCGGCATCCTGGCCTCGAACTCAGTTCCATTCTTTTCCATTTTTTTCAACCTTCCCTTGTTATTCTCCGGTGGCAGACCCGGAAGTGATTGCCGATGGATTGAATCCTTTAACTATCAGCCAGACCGCCATAACCATTTCCTGCAGGGCCAGTGGAAACTCCAGAACTATCTCGCTCGTTGAGAGAGGATCAAAGAAACCGAAAAAAACCAGCAAACCTGCAGCCAGGTAGGGTATGACTGCAATGAGAGCCCAGCCCGATAACCATCGGGGGATGAGTTGTGTCCGATACAATACATAGTAAAAAATCAGGGCACCCAGACAAAAGACGATTGTCAGAACAGGACCGATCAAATCATGTCCTCGTAGTAATACAGCGCCGAGGGTCTGAAAATAAGAAGCATCCGGAGTTCCTGCTTTCACATATTCCTGACTTAATGGCACCAGGAACAGCAGGGTAATTGCCAGAACAATATACATAACGGTCTCAAGCGCCCCCCTGATAACAACGTACCCCAGAGCCAGGGCTTCATTATATTTTTTAAGGAGGGGAAACATCATGACGGGAACCATCGCGAGGGCAATCCCCATGATGACCACAAAGAGGGCTCCTGCCAGGATCTGAATCTCATGTGCAGACACGTTTGCAAGATACTCCGGATCCCCGAGAATCGGTCCTGTTAAAGCATGACTGAGCATGCCTGCAATCGTCCCGATAATGTACAATACGCCAACAATTCGTGCGGTCATGTTGATCGAAGTCATTTTTTTATCCTTTGAACAGGGGATCCGTGGGTTCAATATACAGATAGCCAATAACGATTCCAAGAAGAAGAAACCTTGCTCCATTCAACAGTACGCCGATGAGGAAGTAATGCAAGGCATCAACAGAATTCCGCATCCCAAAAAAACCCTGAGGAACATCGATCAGGATTACGGCGATTATCAGGGCAATGGAGGTTATGATCATGGATTTCAGGATTGGATTCTTTGATGGGATCTTATCAGAATAACGAAGCAGGAACCAGCTGACACCGTATCCGATAAGCATACCCATAGGCAGGGAGGCAACCCAGACCGTCTGGATACTCCAGTCTGAATAGGCAGCTCTGTACTCCGCAGCGATGGGAAGCAGGGAAGTTGCGATGGTAGCAGCCCAGAATACCATCCCTCCCCAAATAGTCAGTTTGCACCGCTTCTTTGAGAGGAGGGTCGAGCAGGGTTCTGGCAGTCTGGTTGTCATTGAAATTTCTCGTGAAATATCACATTTTATTGTTGTGCCCCACGGTTATGACGACATTTCCTTTCTTGTGCCCTTGTTCAACATACCGGTGGGCCCGGCACGAGAACCCGGAGGGGTTTTCTCGGCCGGGTGATACCTAAGGCCAGTCGCATCGCCAGCCGTGTCAGGATCGAGAAATGTGCAGGAATAGTGAAACCCCTGCACCTGCAGTCCCCTGAGGTTACTGCAGTCGCATGAACTTTTATCAGTACTTCATTGTCGTTCGGAACCGGTTTTAGGACCTCCTTAAGCTTAAGAACTTCCGGCGGCCCGTAGTGTGTGCATACAATTGCTTTCATCGGTAACTCCTCTCATCGGGCGATTCCGGTAACACAATCCGGAGATTATTCATGGCCGATAATCTCCTGTACCCACACCCGGTTTGCCCGGAGTGCACAGCCGCCTTCCGATTCGGTAAGAACCTCAGGTTTTTCACGGAGCCGCCCGAGGAGCCGGGAGTGCAAGGCCTCTTTTAACGACACCTGCGCGAGATTTGCGTCCGAGTACGGGGCCGCAGGGCAGGGTTCGAGGTCCCCCGACGGGCTGACATGCACAAAGCCCCGGCCCGCGGCAAGGCACCCGCCATAGGTGTCTTCATCGCCGGGGAAGCTTATGAAGAGTGCCGGGAATTTCTGGTTGTATTCCGCAAGCACGACCTGCAGGGTCTTCTTCTGCCCGGGGGTAAGGACGAGATGTTCCGTACCAGGTGCCATCGGTACGTACTCGACATACGTGAAGACCCGGGCGCCGGTCTCGACAATCTCACTTATGAATGATTCACTGGTGACGTTGTCGAAGTTGTTCCGCGTCGTGGTTACGGAGCAGCCGAAGAAAATGGTATGGCTTTTCAGACGGGAACAGACCGCAAGAAGCTGGTCATAAACCCCACTGCCCCGTCGCTGGTCGGTCTCCTCGCGGAAACCCTCGAAACTGATGACCGGCACAATGTTCCGGCATGCGGCGATCTTTTCCGCCATTGCTCTATCGATGAGGAGGCCATTCGTAAAGACCGGGAAGAGGACCCGGGGATGGGTTTTTGCGAGGGTGAAGATCTCGTCCTGCCGGACAAACGGCTCGCCGCCCGCGATGACCATAATCGAGACGCCGAGTTCCGCTGCCTGATCGATAACAGACAGCAGCGTTTCCCCGCTCATATCCTTCTTTGGTTTTTCACCCCGCCCGTGCATGTAGCAGCCGGCACACGCGAGGTTGCATCGCGAGGTGATGCTGACGATCATGACCGGCGGGACGAGCAGGCCATCCCCCTCGTACTGCTTCCGCACCGCTGCCGCCTTCCGCTGGTTGTGCAGGATGACCGTGCCGGGGATGACAAGAGCAGGTTCTCCTGCAATGATCCGGACAGCCTGGGCGATCGTCTCCCCGATCGTCTGGTTGAACAGGTCACGGTAGGGGGTGCCCGTGCCCGCGGGGGCTGCGCTGCCGGGTATCATGCAGGGCTCCTGCCATTATGACGGAGGAAGAACATGACGGCACAGCCTCCCAGCGCAGCAAAGAGCGTGATGAAACTGATCGCCGAGAAGAGGAACTTGACGGCATACATGATACTGACGAACCATGCAACGGGATCGAGCCGTGCCGGGAAAGTAAGGAGGAGCGCGATCACCCCGGCGTTCTTGCAGTAGTCCGCGGCTGCTGCGAGTACCGGAGCAAGGTTCAGCAGGAGCCAGGGGCTTCCCTCCGGGAGCAGGCGGGAAAGCCCCCACGAGATCCCGAGTGCAAGGAAGAGACCGTACGTGAACGGGAAGACGAGGTCGAGCGGTACGATATGGGTCAGGTCGAACGCCCGGCCCGCATCGCCGAGTGCAGAAAGAACGGCATAGACGCTCTCCGGACCTGTCGTGAACGTCATATCGAGGATGGTCGCCCCGCCCGTGATCTCATGGAGTCGTGCAAGCCCGAACGGTTTCCCGTTTATGAGGGTGGCAGCGATCAGCCAGAG
>CAZCZK010000101.1:0-7770 GCA_964503195.1 uncultured Methanoregula sp. | reverse complement strand
GGACCGGCTGAGGATATGCGAGTACCGGCCGATGCGCCGGTCTCTCCTCCTGCCAACTATCCGGCAGCGGATGAACCGGGGGGAGCACCACCTGCAGTTTCCCTTCCCCGGGAGCCAGGATCTTCTCCGGCCACTGAAGAGGAGGGAGGCGGGGCAGGGGGTTAAAGTCAACGGGGGCTGTTTCAGCCTCTGTTTTCCCATTTTTCCGGTACAAATGACACTGGTACACGAAAAAATGACACTATTATTTGGGGAAGTAATCGTTTCGACCTCTGATTGACGGGAATCCGTTGTTTCCCTGCCCGGAATTGGCGGGCTGCTTCACTCTTACAGCGGAGGTTTTGCCGGGGCACAGGCGGGTGGTTGTCCGGGAAAAGAGGGCTGGGATATGAGCCTGGCAGTCTCCGGAGCGGGATCGGGAATCCTCCGTCGAGAGATACCCTGCAAGTACGATACCGGTCCGGCCAAGGGGGTCTGGCAGGGGCGTAGTCAACAGAGGCTTATTCAGGCTCCGATTACCCGTTTTTCCGGCACAAATGACACTGCTTCATGAAAAAATGACACTATTATTTGAGGAGACGCCCGTTTCGGTCTCCTATTGACGGGAATCTACCTTTTCCCTGCCCGGAATTGGAGGGCTGCTGCACTCTTACAGTGGAGATTTTGCCGGGGCACAGGCGGGTGGTTGTCCGGAAAAAGAGGGCCGGGAAACGGGCCAAGTGTCCTCCTGATTGGGATCGGTAATCCTCCGTCGAGAGTATACCGTTAAGTACGATACCGGTCCTGCCAGGGGGATCTAGGAGGGATGCAGTCAACAGAGGTTATTTCAGGCTCCGATTGCCTGTTTTTCCGGCTCAAATGACACGGTTATGCGAAAAAATGACACTATTATCTGGGGAAGTGCCCATTTCAGTCTCCGAATGGCGGAAATCCGCTTTTTCCCATCCCGGAATTGGCGGGCTGCTGCACTTTTACAACGGAGGTTCTGCCGGGACAGGTAGAGGTGGTTGTCCGGAAAAAGAGGGCCGGGAAACAGGCTTGGTGGCCTACTGGGGTTTGTCTGTGATCTTACTTCAGGGGATCACGTGGGATATTATAGAAGAAGGCTTATGAGAATTCAGAAGAATGATTATGTATGGACGATCATGAGACCAAAAAATTTTGGCTCATCATTGATGGAAAAATTGTTACCGATCATAAAATCGAAGCATACACTTTTGGAAAGCTCCTGACAAATCTCCAGAAAGTTGTCGATGTTTTCAAGCAGACAAAATACCGGGAGCATCCAAAAAAAGATTTCAAATTATACCTGACAAATATGACTGAAGGCAGCGTAGCAGTTGCTTTCCAACCACTCGATTATACGACAACCTTATTGGATCAATCCATGGTTTTTGATGACCTGGTCTTCGATCTTCAGGATTTAATCACAACGCTGATGGATGATCCTGATGAATTCCGGCAGAAGATCGAGCGGGACTTCGAGGATACCTCACAGATTATCCGCTTCCTTGAAAGTTTCCGTGGAATGCTCTCAAAGAAAAATAAATTTAATGTGAAAATCGGGTACAATATCCGGAAACCTAAAAAACCACTTGTATTACCTTCACACCGCGAACCGTTTATTGAAGAGCTTATCTCAGAATATTACCGGAAGTCAGCGATAGAGATCAAAGGAGTAATCACACGCATCAAGGGAGATGATCCGCGATCCTTCACAATCAAAACCCTTGAAGATGATACAATCAAATGCGATTATCCTCCTGACTGGGAGAAGGACGTGATGACCTTCTTCAAGTCAACCGTGACGGTAAAAGGTGTTATGAGTACAAGAGCCAGGCTGAAAGAGATGGAAGTAATCAAGGACATCCAACCCTTCAAATCTATTATCCTTGAAGAGCTTGATGAGTTTGTGTTCAGACAGCCACTTGCTATCCGTGTCTCATATGACGATAAGGATGATCACTGGTGCCTGGCAAACGAAGAGCTATCACTAGCCGGGTATGGAGAAACCTATGAGGATGCCCGTTTGTCTCTCAAAGATAGTTTTGAATCTCTGATAATCGGCTATCTTGCATTTGAGGATTCCTCGCTCTCAGATAAATCCCGGATGATCAAAAAGAAGCTCCAAACCTATGTTGATCTGGATGAGTACCTTGCGCAGGCAAGTGATCTCAAAGTTGTGAGCTAATCATGCCAGTGAAACAGCGAGACTTCAGGAAAGCAATAGTCAAAAAGGGTTTTATTCCTGTTAGCAAAGATGAACATTGTTATTTCTTTCTGAAAAATCCTGAGGGAAAAATCACATCGGTACGGACAAAGATGGGTCAGCACGGAACCATGAAAGATATACCTGACAGCCTACTCGCGGTTATGTATAAGCAGCTCCACTTTGAGACGAAAAAAGAAATGATAAAATTTATCGATTGCACGAAATCTTATGAAGAGTATGTCGCTTCCCTGAAAGCAAATAATGTAATCTGATTTATTTCCGTTTTTTAACGGCCCCCCGCAATCCATAATGCAGATAAACGATGAGAAATATAACGTGATTAAAGGCCTCGGGGGCATCGATGGACGTTTTACTGTCAATTAAGCCAAAATATGTCAGGTCCATCATTGAAGGCGGGAAACGGTACGAGTTCCGCAAAACTATCTTTAAAAATCGCGGGATTGATCTGATCTATATCTACTCATCATCACCCGTGAAAAAAATTGTTGGATCGTTCGAAGTCGGCGGAATACTGGAAGATCATCCACGGGATCTTTGGGATAATGTCAAAGACTATGCCGGCATCAATGACCGGGATTTTTTCTCTTATTTCGAGGGAAAGTCTCGGGCTTTCGCCATCGAAATCCAGAACCTGCAGGAATTTAACGATCCGATCGATCCATATGAAACGATTCCGGGGTTTGTACCACCGCAGTCGTATTGTTATGTGGATGGATTGCCGGTTGCGGATTAAATCGAATATTCTTACCGCTTCCTTTTACACCGTCCCATTTTGTCAAAACCATCCGGCCGCTCTGAAAACCCGGATACCCCCCAATCCCCCCCAAAATCCCCCATTTTTCGATTTCCGGATTTATTCAGCCAAGCCCATCTCCCTATAAAACCCATACTGGTATGTCAAAGGGCCCCGCGACAAAGGGAGACAAACGTTCTCCCTTCCCGTCTGCAAAATGTGCGCAAACTTTGCCGGACACGAGCAGGGGGATCCGGAGGATCCTCCGCTCAAAACACTAAAAAAAAGAGGAACCCAACATGGCAGACTTTGTAGAGAAATCAGTAACTAAGACCGCGGTCCGTGCACTCGCGAGCCCGATCGAAAATGTATCGTCATTCGACACCATCGTCCAGTCCGTGATTACCGGCAACCCCTTTGCATGCGTTGCCTACACGGAAGGCGGTGTAACCCACCAGCCGGTGGAGAAGAGCAAGGAAGCCTATGTGGCCAAGGTGGTCTACCAGGACGCGCTCGCAAAGACCGTGGGGAACGAGTCCGGCAAGTACACGACCATCGCCGGGTTCAATGCCGGCGCAGCAGCCATCCTTGCTGACACCGCACTCACGGCAGCACACACGGGCACGCCCGTGCGGGATCCCGCGAACGAGACCTACTCGGTCACCCTGAAGTGCCGCGACCCGAACGGCGAGATCTATATGGTCACGTTCGGCCGGGACAGTGTGAGTCTCACGTCATACTCGGACGACGCGATCCGCACCAAGGTAGAGACCTGGGCCGACACCGTGGCGGCCTTGGCTTGAACATGTGATGAACGGGGCCGGGGTCGAACGAAAAGAACATCGCAAAATCCTGGCCCGCGGGACGTACCCCGGAACTTTTCCGGGACGCCGTCCCGCATTTTCATCCACGGAGGAAATCATGGAAACAGAAATCCTGGGAATTATTCCCGGAGCCGCGCTCCCGATCTACCCGATCCTGTACGTCATCCACCAGCGGACTGGCAGGTATGAGGAGGTCGTGGAGGAGTTTAAAAAGGCTCCGGGAGGAACACGAGCACATAAAGGAGGGGCATTATGGAATCTGAACCAGCACCGGTCGCAACCGTGACCGGTCTGTACCGGGGTACCTTCAGCGGCCTTGAACCGCTGACCGCAGGAGATCCTCTCACCCTTGAAGAAGTGCGGAGGAATCCGATCTTCTACGAGCTGGAACTCCGCCCCGGGTATGAGGAAGAGAACCTCATCATCGACGTGATCTACGACAACATGGCACCGATCCGGTTGCAGGACCTGATGCGCGGGACCGATATCCCGCGTGGGGTCCGGTTCTGGCCGGACTGGTTCGAGATCCCGCCGCACCGCGAGATGCGGGATGCTGACGGCAGACGGGTGTACCCGCGCTCGCCGGGCATCCACACGGTGCGGATACGGACTGCAAGGAGGAAACGGGAACTGGCCGGCAGGGTCCGGGACTTCAGCCCGGCAAACGGCGGCTCCACGAGCCCGGTCTTCGAGCTCGCTATCACGGCGGGTGGGGACGATGACTGAGGAAGATCTGCTGGTCCGGGCTGCCATCTGCGGTGCCGGGATCCTTGCAGGGATCATCGTTCTTGTGGCACAGCTGCCGCTCATCCTGTTCCTAGTCCCGGTCGTCATCTTCTTCCTCGGCATTGTTGCCGATCCGGAGGAGGCGCACTCGGCCTGGTACGGGATGCTCAGCACCGCCGGGACCTTTGATCCTGCGGCACTCACGGAAGAGGAGAAGATGGTCCTGGCCAGGAACCGGCATTACTTCTGGTTCGGCGAGGTCGCATCCGCAGCAGCACTGGCCGGGGCGATCACCGTCCCGCTCGGGATGTTCCTTGCGGAGAAGACCGGAAGCCTGCTCTCCTTCACCATTGCAGCAATGCTCTTCCTCCTGCTCTTCGTCTTCCTGCCCAAGCTCATCCGGCAGGGAATGATGACGGATACCGAAATGATCCTTGAGATTTTCGGCAGGAACGAGCAGGTGAAGAAAGTGTTCTGGAGCGTGTTCATCGTGCTGGCCGGCTTCGTGCTCGCCCAGCTCGTGGACCCGGTGACGGCGCAGCAGATCGTCGACATTATCACCGGATTTGTAGTCTGAAAAAAACCACAACAATTTTTTACAGGATTATTTCTCCTGCAATCCAAACCCTGTTTTTTGTGAAAGTGTCCGGGAAAAAGATTCAGGATAATGCGGAAACCGGGTGGTTCCCAACCTTCCTGCTCAGGAGCAGTTACCCAGTTTTCTGATGAGCGCGACCCGCCTCCGGGTCTCCTGCATCTTTTGTTTTCCGATCAAGTCCAGGATATGCCCGGCCGGCAAGGCCAGGGAGATATTCCTGACGGGTTTGCCCTTCCGTTCGGAGGGGATCATTTGGTCGCGGATCCAGCCGAGGCGCGCAAGATACTTGACTGCCATGCTTACTTCAGGCTGGCGCAGGTCGGCCCCGTGTTCAATCTCGCGGGCAGTTGCCTCGGGAGTGTGTGCAAGATACACGAGCCTCTTCGCGACTGTTCTCTTCGTTCCGATCTCTGCAAGGAGGTTGATTAACTCTTCTTCCTTGTCGTTGAACAACTGAATTGTTTGCTGTAACATGGTCACACCAATTCCAGGTTGTCGAATCCCGAAAGGATAAGACGCGAGAGGAATCCGAAAGGATTCTTTTAGTTGCTTCAATTCACTTGATATTATAACATTAAATCCATCATGATCGGGGGATTATCTTACTACTCCATCAATTCCCACTATACCGATACATGAAACTGATCAGGCTGGCAATAATTGCCGGGCTTCTCATCACCTTCCTCCTTACTATTGCCATATACCCGTCCGTGCCTGAGACCGTCGTATCGCACTGGAACGCTGCCGGTCAGGCTGATGGATACATGTCGAAGTTCTGGGGACTCAGTCTCCTTCCCCTGATTATGACGGGGTTGGTTGCCCTGCTCTTTGTACTTCCCCTCATTGATCCCTATAGAAGTAATTATGAAAAGTTCAGGGACTATTACGACGGGTTTATTCTCCTGTTTGTCCTCTTTCTGCTGGCAGTCCAGGTCCAGATTATTCTCTGGAGCATTGGTTACCAGATCAGCCCGAACCTCACGTTTCCATTCCTGATGGGCACGCTCTTCATCTATCTCGGATTTCTCCTCGACCATGCGGAGCAGAACTGGTTTGTCGGTATCCGGACTCCATGGACACTGAGCAGTCAGACGGTCTGGAAAAAGACTCACGAGCTCGGCGGGAAGTTATTCAAGCTCGCCGGGATCTTCGCTTTTGCCGGAATATTGGCCGGGAAGTACGCGATCTGGTTTGTCATCGTGCCAATACTTGCAGTTGGGGTAATAACTGTGCTTTATTCTTACTTCGAATTCCAGAAAGAGAGAAAAGATCAGACTGAGAAAATTTGAATTTCCTTGGATTTTTTGCCTTTTTTATTCAGGTTTAAATTGTTTTACAGGGTTCACTTTTGAACTGATTCGGGATGGGGATTGCAGTCAGCGTGCTGACGCCCGGTCATGTTCGTCTCCACGGGCTCGCGCCCGTTCCGCTTGCATCACCTCCCTGTTTTCCGGAGGTTCCTGTTGGTAGGATGACGCCCATGGCTTGTCGCATTGCTCCGGTGCAAGCGGCTGCCCGGCCCGCTCCTCGCATACCGCTTCGCGGAATGCTCGTCGCTGTCGATCGGGCACTTGCGAATCCCGTCCGGCTTTTTGGAAGGCCACCGGAACGTGAATGTGAAGGTCGATTTTTCCGAGTGTCGAACCCGGATCGGGTGAGACAGGATAAATCCGAAGGGTTTAGACGGAGGTCTGAAAAATGGGATATTACATCCTTTGTGGCATGGTTCTCGTGTGCAGGTACATTGTGACAACGGTAAACAGCAGGGTAAAAACCGCGAGTGCTGCAAGGTCGGCCCAGACGGGGAAGAAATGGTTGCCCATAAACGAGTATCGTACAAGATCGGTGAAATACGTTAGTGGGGAGATGTACGAGAGCGCGAGACCCCAGAACGGCATCTGCTCCAGCGGAACGAAGATGCCGGAGATGAAGACGAGCGGGAACTTGACGAGCGATGAGAGCATCATGATGTTTGACGGCGTGTTCGTCGGGGGCACTGCGAGGAGCATACCGATAGCGGAGAAACAGATGGCCGCAAGGAGAATGGCAGCCAGCAGCGTGATGCCATGGAGGAGCGGCAGCCCGAGCATGAGCCCGATTGCTACCGTGATGAGAGTAATCGCGATGCCGAAGATAATGGAAGCGATCATGTCGCCAAAGACAATTGCCTCGACCGTGACTGGGCATGAAGCGAGCCGTTCAAGCGTCTTAGCCTGCCCCTCCCACGGGAAGATGGCTGGGGAGACGGCCGTGGCCGTGAAGAACAGGGTCATCCCGACCAGCCCGGATACCAGGAACGAGAGCGGGAGCTGCCGTCCCCCCATCAGGAATGCAAGGAACATGAAGAGCGGCATGAGGACGCCGAAGATGAGGACCGGGCCTTTGATGTAATAGATGCGGATGTCTTTTTTGGCTATCGCCCAGGCCCGCCGGATCTGTTCGGACAACCCCGCCGGGTTCATGGTTTTCCTCCCTTCGTGAGCCGGAGAAACGTCTCATCGAGCGACGGGGCCAGCGTGTTGAGTGTGACGATGGTCACACCCTGTTGTTGGCTGAATTCCACAAGCGAGCGGATAACGGTGTCCCGTTTTTCTGCAGTGATCTGCCACTTGTCACCGGTCCGTTCCGCACCGATCACACCCTCAAGTCCCGCAAG
>CAZCZK010000100.1:0-7927 GCA_964503195.1 uncultured Methanoregula sp. | reverse complement strand
AGAATGAAAGTCGCAAGTACGATGAGCGAGACAATGCCGGAGAGGGCCGGAAAAACAAGGAGTTTCTTGTCCGCCATAAGGATACCCCAGCTGGTGCGGAAGAGCTCTATGCTCCTGCCTATGCTTTCAAACATACTACAGCGTGGTTTTTGAAAAGAGATGAAGATGCGGGTAACGTGCTTGTATCGATGGTCTCAACAAGACTGTACACGACTATCGCAAGGGGGGTCGCCACAACGGAGGGGGCGAAGGCAATGCCGAAACCCCCGGGAGTGTCCGGAGGACAGGATATCAGAATATTCCCCGGAAAAAGGCAGTCCGTAAAAAGAGCACATTACCCGGGATTATGTGCTGTATCACCGGCTCAGAACGTCCTCGATGAACACCCCGGCCTGCCCGATGGCTTCCTCTCCTTCGGGAAGCTGGTCGGCAAAAAGCTGCCAGCAGTGGAACATTCCCTCCCATAATTCAGCCTGTACCGGTACGCCAGCCCAGCGGGCCCTGTCCACAAATGCCCCGATATCGGAGAGCAGGAGTTCGTGGGTCCCGGCCTGCACATAGAGGCGGGGGAGCCCGCCAAGGCGTGCATACACCGGGGATGCAAGCGGGTCTTTTGCGTCCCGGCCGGCAAGATAGACCGTACGGATCCCGTGGAGACGGTCGGAAGTGATCCAGTCCCGCTCCCGGTTCTTGAGGATGGATTCACCGGAGAAGGTCATGTCGGTCATGGGGGACATGCAGACCCCGCCACGCGGGAGGGGCAGGCCCTGGTCACGGGCCGATACGAGGAGGGAGAGAACCAGGGTCCCCCCGGCAGAGATCCCCAGAGGGACAATGTGGTGCGGGCTGTACCCTTTGGCGATCAGGAACCGGTACGCGGTTACCGCATCCTCGACAGCAGCCGGAAAGACATGTTCGGGTGAGAGACGGTACTCCACCGATAGGACCCGGGCACGCGAGGCGCGGGCGAGACGGATACAGAGCCCGAGATGACTGTCGGTTGATCCGGTAGTGAAAAAGCCACCGTGGAAGAACAGGACAACACGTTCGCTCAGACTGTCCGGCAGGGAGACCCAGATGCCCCGGAGCCCGTTGTGGATGGATACCCCCTCAACATGGTGGTCCGACTCCATGACCGTCTTCTCCTGCAGGCCGGCATAGAACACAGAGAGGTCCGTTCTTAGGGATGCGAGGGGCTGTTGTAAGTCGGGTTCATGGGACTTCAGGGTACGAAGGAAGTCTTCCGGGGACTCGCGGATCATTATTCTTTTGTGTTAGAGAGGCTGGATAATAAAGGGTGAGGATGCCTGTTCTCCCGGTTCCGGCAGGAATACCTCCTGTTCCGGCATTATCGGAGAATGTCGGTATTTTTTAATAGATACCAGAAGATACTATCAGCCTGTGCCCGGGAGTTCCCAAAAGAGACGGGGACAACAGCGGGGTGCATCCATTATTCAGAGGGAAGATTATGAGATTCTCACATATCGGTAGTATTGCAGTCATGCTCGTCGTGATTGCCGTTGCTCTCGCAGGGTGTTCCGGCAGCAGCCCGACAACCCCGACATCCAGTAGTACTCAGGTGCCCGTGACAACGGCGCCTTCAGGTTCGACTGGCAGCTCACCAGCGGCAGTGAGCGGGGGCGACCTGTTTGGCGGTCTCAGCTACAACTGGGTAGAGTATAAGACGACCGTTGGCTCCGGCAAGGAGTCCATGACCACGTACATGAAATATAACCGGCAGACCGGGAAATGCTCCATGCGGTTTGAAGGTGCTGATGCGGACATGCTGCCAGCCGGTATGCAGGAGATGGACTGCTCCGGTTCTGGCAGCACGGCAGCCTCGGGGGATCCCAACGAGATCCGCTCCGATGCAAAGGTTGACTGTTCGATCCTGGAGGAGCCAGTCATTGTCCCGGCCGGGACATTCTCTGCAACCAAGTGCACGATCACATCACCGGAAACAACCTCCTATGCGTGGATTGCCAAGGGCAAATTCCTGGTGAAGATGGATGCGTCCACTGACGAGGGCTCCATGAACATGGTCCTGAACTCCTACGGATAACCATCTTTTTTTCTTGGGTGGCTGGTGCAGGACGCCCGAACGCTCTTTTTCGCTGTTCTCCGCGCCACCATTGCCTTTCGGGTATGACGATGCGTCACACAAAAAGGTCAGGTTCACAACACGGGTTTCTGTCACCGGTTGGATCTCCTGCCGCATGGGGATGCTCCTTCATGGTTTTTTTTTAACAAAAAGGGTATGGTAGCAATCTTGCCACGAATGTTTTGCTCGAATGTCGCCTCCCTTGCGCCAGCCTACCCCTGAGGGGGCTCAATCGCGCATGGGATTCTTCCAGTTACCTTGACGCCGATCTGGATCTCCTGTATTATCGCAAAGCGGGGCCGATCTACAGCCACTCATCACCGGGAACACACGGGCTTTGGGCATGGACTGGCAACAATCCGCCAGAGACAGGGGCCGGGTGAGTCAGGCAAGTGCGATGTTCACGGCAACGGCGGCAATCCCGAGGAGGATCCCGATAAGGGAGGTTATCCCCATCCTGCCGGTGGCTTTTCTGAACATCATGATCCCTGCAATACCAGCCAGGACGGCGGAGATGGCCAGGATACCGGTCAGGATTACCCACGAGAGGATCCCGAGGACAAGGCTGAAAATACCCAGCCAGTTCCTGGGCCGTTTTTGTACAGACGCCGGCGCACTTCCGGGAGGTTCAGCAGCAACCGCAGGCTGGACAGGTACCGGGACCGGCTGAGCTGCCGGATAGGTCTCTGGGGGTGCCGGCGGTTCCGTGACTTGTGCGGCCGGCTGCCGCCGTATCAGGGGCTTCCCGCAGTTCCTGCAGAACTGGTTGGAATCGGGGTTCTGGGTCCCGCATTCACCGCAAAACATACGCTCCCTCCGCAAAGGTTTGATGCCCCCGGAAATTCAACGTGCCGTTCCCGGCCTCTGTGGGAGAGAGCGTCTGAAGCATGGGAAAGCCCTTCATGGGGTGCCCCCCCCGCCCGTCAGCTTTGCCAGACAGGTCTCCCGGCTCATCTCACCAATGAACATACGGCTGATCTTCGAAGTACCCATTTCCTGGCACGCGCCAGGGTTGTTGTTTACCGTGGCAACCTCCCACAGGCAGTCGATCTCCAGGTAGGCTTGCGGGTCGGAAGTCGTGGGGATCTGGCGGCAGAGAGCGGGATCGTTTTGTTTCGCTGCGATCAGCATATAGCATTTTGTCATTGGCGCACCCCGTTTTATCTTCTCACAAAGGGGGAGAACGCCCGTATTCACGGCTACCTGCTGGTAACAGTGATCCTGGTCGAGACCTGCTGGCTTGAGGAGCTTGGCAGCAGGACTGGTACAGACCGACCCCAGCGGCTCCTGAGGCTCAAAAACCCAGCCGAAGCCGGACATTTGCATCTCCATACACCCGGCCGTCAGGATGGAGAACAGAAGAAGGATTACCAGCACATGCGAACTTCCCTTCATATGCTGGTATGAGGTAGTGCAGTATCAAAAAGATTATGCTCCCGTTCCGGCCAAAACGAGTGAACCGGTTTTCCCGTATGTCTTTTAAGAACCGTAAGGAAAAAAATCAGCCGCTGATAGGGGATACTTTGGGGGGTTCTGTCTTAAAATCCGGTCTGAGGGGATTTGAATTGGTAAAGATCCTGATATGGAGGTTCCCGGTTTCATCCAGTTGTGAGGTGACAGTCCCCTCCACGCAGATATGGTGCCCGGATGCATCGTTCTCATACCCGTACTCAAGAACGTATTTTGCAATGGTGACCATCGAGTTCCCCATCCATGTGCTGTCAAGCACGCTGAATTCTGAATTTAAAAGAGTTATCCCGCACCTTTTGAGTGTTTCCTGAAAATACGCGGACTGATCCTTCAGGCCTGAGGGGGTATACAGTCCGCCAATCAGGAGAAGCCTCAGGAACACCTCTGTCTTATCCCAACCCTCGTTTTCCACTATCATACAACCACACATCCACGGAAGCAACACCGTATGCAGTTTTTTTGGGGTTATCAACGCTGAACCCGCGGGTTGTTACCGGTATGCCGGAACCGGGTCAGTTTAACCTCGTTTCTGTCCAATGAAGCTTCCTTTGACAACTACCATTTCATCGCCGTCTCACATATATATCACGCAGTTTCAAGTTCATCGATCCGATTAACTTTCATTGACAGAATGAATGTTATGTTCTTCTCCGCCTTTTAATATATGAATTCACATGCACTGGGGTACACTCCTGAACAATGTGATCCCTTCAGGGTAACGGGCAGAATTTGGAACAGAATCGTGGGACTCTACGATTTCCTGATCTTCAGCTCATTGGGGTTATGTTTTGAATGCGTTGCTATGGCGTTTGTCTCATGCCTGATCCAGGACACGCAATGGAGTATCGTGATCGCGGTTATCCCGTTTCTTGCTGCATTCTCGATTTATAACCTCAACCGGAAGACGGATGAGGATGAAGATGCGATCAACCGCGTGGATCGCTTTGCATTTACCAAACGCTATGAACGCCCCCTGTACTATGGGGCGGTTCTTACCATGGTACTCTGCCTTGTCGTAGCAGGTACCGGGGGGATATTCTCCCTCCTGGTAACATCAGCACCATTTCTCCTGGGTATCCTGTACAGTTTCCGTCTCCTTCCCAGGCGATGCGGGTACCAGCGGCTGAAAGAGATTCCCGGGGTAAAGAATATCATCGTCGGGGTTTCCTGGGGCATCCCCCTTGCACTCCTCCCGGTTTTACTCAATCAGGGTATACCAGATTCCCGAACAGCAATTGCATTCGTACTCTTTTTCCTGTGGGGATTCATGGCATCCATGATCCCGGATATCAGGGACCGGGAAGGGGATGCACGTGCAGGCGTCAGAACAATTCCGGTGATATACGGGGAGGAAAAGACGAGGAGGATTCTTACCGCCGTTCTCCTGGTGCTGGGTATACCTTTGATTCTCTTCAGCATCCTTTTCCAGCCGGTATTCACGACCATCATGCTCCTGGCATCCAACGTGTACTCCCATGGGTGCGTCTGCCTTTCAGGATGGCCGGCGCTCCGGAATGTTGTTGCCGATGCGCTCTCGGACGGGCAATATATCATCCTCGTCTTTGCAATCAGCTTTGGTACTCTGGTGCTCTCTCTGGTGTAATCCCTTTTTTTGGGGGAAGGTATCCGTTTCCGGATAGCATTCATTCGTCGGTAAGGGAGCCAAATTATTTATATCGTGCTCGCTGAAACCGTACTATGGCAGATCCGCTGGATGTGTATAACAATACCTACAAACTCATCCAGTCCATCTATTCATCGCGGCTGAAGATCCAGATATTACTTTCCGTTATCGACAAACCAAAATCCTTATCTGAACTCCGGGAGGTAACCGGCAGTACATCCCAGGCGATCATTCCCAAAATCCGGGGTCTTGAACGCCTCTTCCTTCTTGAACCCTCTGATCACGGGTACCAGATCACCCCCTCCGGAAGGATCCTTGCAGCCAAAATCGCTGATTTCGTCATGACCCTCGGGGAGCTGACAAAGCACCAGGAATTCTGGGGAACCCATGATATCGAAGGGATTCCATCGCCATTTCTCGATAAAATTGGTGATCTCTATGATTCCGATATAAAATTTGATACCACAGACGATATGTTTCATGTCTATACCCATTTTATCTCCGTCCTGCAGCAGGGAGCATACATCCACAGCATATCTTCCGTCATGAATGTTGCCGTTGCAGAAGTCCTTGCCCAGCGGGTTGCTGCAGGCATACCGGTAGAACTGGTGGTGAACCGCAGTGTGGCCGAAGGCCTGATGCAGGAGCCATTTGTCAGCGGAATGCAGACACTCAAACCTTATGACCATTTCAAGATCTGGATGGTCGATGAACCACTTCACCTCGGCATTACCGTGACGGACAAGCACCTCTCCCTTGGACTCAACAAAAGGATCGGGGCGGTTTATGACAGCTCTGCAGACATGGACAGCAGCGATCCAAAAGCCCGGGAATGGGCTGAGAACCTGTTCCGGTATTACAAGAATCGTGCAACACAGATGAAACTGGAGTGAGGGGCGGGTGTTGCCGTCAGGGACTGGGAGATCGGGGAAAACAGATATTTTCCCCTTTTTTATAAAATAATTACGATTTTCTCAGGATAGAAAGAACAGATTCATTGCGGGGGCGTGTATTCCTGGTAGTATGCTCCCGCATTCCTGATACCAGCCGGGGTGCCCATGAAGGATGCATACCGATGATAAAGAAAATAATGGCAAACAGGATGAACCCGAACTGGGCGATATCAATGTATACAATGTTAAGAATGGTCAGGAAGTACATATCGATTATTTCGATGATCGCATAGAGCAGAAGAAAGAACAGACCTGCCAGAAATTCGTATTTTTGCCATCTGACAGCAAGGATAACTGCAATCAATGCAACAAACGCCTGAATAAATCCATAGAGCAGAATACCTGATTCCAGGATTGCCGGGATCATATGAACGATCTCCTGACTGAATAATGAGAACAAGGAATACTTAATGGTTGGGGGGAGGATGAGATGGAAAAGACAGCCCCCCGATACCTGCAGGGGGTATGGATACCATGCGATCTGAACGGCTTTTTTCGTGCGAGAGGATCCTTTACAGATAAGATCCCCATAAAGAGAAGACTCCCATTATCCTACTCAAGGGATTTCTGTACTATCCGGTAATGGTTAAACGGGGCATTCCCCTTTGTTGGAAGGTTTTTAAACAGATGCTTTCCATGAAGGGGCAGAGATAGGATACAAGAGCGCCCGGAAACGGGGCATCATTGGTCCTGCCGGGCCGGCTAGTGGGTGCCGGCGCTCAAACCTTCCCTTATCGGGGGAGGCCCGGATATTTTTGTAACAGCTATGCCATGGGCATGCGGTAGTTCATATCCCTTTACAGATATCCTCCTGTATGAAGCTGATTCGCCCCGCGATCATGCTTGTGCTCGTCCTGACTGCACTTATCACCCTTGCCGTATACCCGCTGATTCCCGTTGAGGTGGCTTCACACTGGAATGCTGCGGGAGATCTTGATGGCACCCTGCCGAAATTCTGGGGGCTCATCCTCGTACCCCTGCTCATGTACGGTTTGTGCGCTCTGTTCGCGGCACTTCCGCGGATCGATCCCCTGAAGAACAATTACCAGAAATTCCAGGCCCCCTACGAGAAGTTTATCTTAGTCTTTGCGGCATTCCTCTTCAGTATTCAGCTGCAGATCATCCTCTGGGGACTTGGGATCGAGGTTAGTCCCACTATCGTGATGCCGGCCATGATCGGGATCCTGTTCATCTCTCTTGGTTTTTTACTCGAACACGCTGAGCCCAACTGGTTTGTCGGCATCCGGACTCCCTGGACCCTGAGCAGCGCAACGGTCTGGAAGAAAACGCACCAGATTGCCGCGACGCTCTTCAAGCTTGCCGGGCTGGTGAGCATGGTGGGCGTGTTATCAGGGCGGTATGCGTACCTTTTTATCATCGTTCCGGTGATCGCGGTCGCAGTATTCACAATGGTGTATTCATATGTTGAATTTCAGAGGGAGCAGGATACCGGAACCGGCGGATTGAAGGTTTGAATCAGTCCTGGACGATACCTGCGGGCAATGATCCCGCCACCGGGGCACCCCCCCTGCGATGACGACGTAGTACCGGTTTTCCCAAACGGAATAATCTGTCACCGTTCCACCACGTTCCTCCCGAGCCCTCTCATCTATCCATCCGGCGCTGGGCTGTAACCATGACGATCCCCCTCTCCTCCCCCGCCGGGGGGAGAGCCCCCGGTCTATGGTCCGTCGCGTTCATCCCTTTACCGACGATGGTTGACGTGGTACCGGGCCCAGATAATCCCGTCGCCGACCACTTCGGCACTCTGCAGCTGAA
>CAZCZK010000099.1:0-8053 GCA_964503195.1 uncultured Methanoregula sp. | reverse complement strand
CGAGGGTGGGGTAGCAGTGGCGGTTGTTGTAGTGGTTTGTGATCCATGCGAAATCTATGTCTTTGGATTCTGCAAGTTTACAGAAGTTGACAACTTGCTTTACATTGACATTTCCTGGTACAAATTCAATTCCATATGTCAAGGCTTGTTCACCTCATTGAGTATTATCGTCCCAGCGTTTAAATAAATTATCATTTTACGTTGATCCTGTTGAAAGAACTCTTGCAAAATGAGCCATTTCCGCGATATTTTGGATTTAAATCCCTTGAATGCTTTTCAAGCGGGGGTGAACGCAGGAGATTTATGGTATTCAATCCCCTATCTGGGTTCCCAGGGTCCCAAAAAAAACCATGTCTCCTGCCACCAGGGGTATATTTTTTTTCTTCGGGGACGATTATCCTATAAGATATTGAACACAGACAGGATATAGAAGTACAGAGCCTTCATCCGGAACACAACCGGAGAGTACAGGGTCACCATATGCGGATAATTGCCATTGGAATCGGCGGGGCGGGTTGCAGGATAGTCAACAGCCTCTATGCTGTAGATCGGAAAGGCAGCAAAGTAGTATGCGTGCAGGGTCTGGCTATCGATGTCGACGAAGAGACAATAAAACAACTCACTGCGCTCCCTGAAAATGCCCGGATGTGTTTTTCCGCTCTTGATCCCGGGATTCCCGATTCCCCAGGTGCCGGACGAAAAACAGCACCGATTGATATTAATGAGATCGTTTCACGGGTCCAGAACATGGAAACCGGTGAAAATGACGCGATTGTTTTTTGTTGCGGGCTTGGCGGGAGCATGGTGGATGTCGCTCCCCATATCATCGCAGGATTGCGATCGTCTATCGTTGAGCCGATATTCGGTCTGGTCACCCTTCCCTGTCTTGCCGAAGGAGAACGCATCTCGGGAAAAGCTGCGGACGATATCGAGATGCTCTCGTCACTGCTCGACGGGATCATTGTCTTCGATAATGAGACCTGGCATAAAAAGATCAAAGCACAAAAAGCTCACCTCCCGGAAAAAGAGAGGGGATTTGCTGAAAAGATCGGGCTGAAAAAAAGTGAAACGCCTCCCCCGTCTGCGAAGGATACCTACCATAATCTGAATGAGGCAGTCGTACGGAGGATCGGTCTCATTCTCCGTGCCGGGGAGTTCAGTCCTGACGGCGATATCAATCTTGCCGAGGTTGTCCTGGACTCCGGTGAATTGCTCAACACGATGAAAGGGATGGGCTTTATCACCATCGGGTATGCTGTCGAGAAACTCCCCCGCGATCCCTTACGGTTCCTGTCATGGTTGAAACCTGCTGGTATTTTTGATGAGGAGCAGAAGAAAAAAGCGTCCCGTATTGTCGAGCTCGCCAAACAGGCGATATATCACGAGATCTCGACTCCCTGTGACCTTACCAGTGCCCATAAGGCACTGGTTCTTGTGGCCGGCCCATCGCAGGAACTGTCGATGAAAGGATTCATGACCGTGAGGAAATGGATCGACAGGAGTATCGCAGGACTCGAGACCCGGTCCGGTGATTACCCCATCGTCAATACCAAAAACGTTGCCATAATCGTCATGCTCTCAGGTCTTGAAAATATTCCCCGTATCACCGAACTCAAAGAGATCCGCTCCCAGTCCAAACCTAAAAAACTGGTTGATCCGGATACATCAGCAGAAGGAGAAGTGGACCAAGGCGAGAAAAAGATCCGGGACGACATGATATCCCTTCCTGTGCGAAGATCACACGCTGAGGATAGTAGTGAAAGACCGCCGTCACGTGAGGTGTCAAAGGGATACGACACCCTGGTCCCGACAAGGGAACCGGTCCGCCAGAAAGAGATTCTCGCTGAAACAGCAGAGCAGGCAATACCCGTCAAACCCGAAGCCTCCCGCCAGATACCGCCACACAGGCGTGTTCCCGTGTCCGGACCCCCCTCTGAGGGTGAGGATAGCAGGATACCTGACGCACTGGCACCCTCTCGACGCCGTGTCATTGTAACGCATGATGAGAAGGTGCATACCCAACACCCCTCTTCGCATAGCATTTCAGCACCAGGAAGCCAGAGCACAGGTTATAAAAAGGGAATTGCTGGTCGTTCTCTGCGGGAGATACCGGCACGGTTTCCCGACGAGGAGATCCCCCCTTCCCATGAAACAGAACGACAAAGGATTGAGAGGGAATTACGCCGCCAGAGATCGGTTGCAATGGGCCAGACCACCCAGAAAACACCTTCGCACGCTGAAAAAAGCCATGACAGTGCAACGGGAACAAAAGTCCTGTTCCCAAGTTCTCAAAAGAACCGGACTGTTCCCGAAAGAACCATTCCGGTCCACGGGAGTGTGCACGGGGAGGAAACCCCAGAGAAGCGGACAATAATCATCGGAAAGCGAAAGATTGCGGCAGTACTGCAGGAGAAGCCGGATCCTTCTCCTGAATGGGAAAAAACCAAAGAGGGGGATCCCAAAGAGTCCGCTTCCCCGTCCGGAAATGACGGGATGAGCGTGGAGATCAGGGACCGGGTGTTCCGGGCAAGAGACGAGGTTTTTGAAGGGAAAGGCATACGGAAACCTAACCTCCCACCGGCACGGGATTCCACACTCCTTCATACTGAACTCAGACCAAAGAAAAAAACAGCGGACCGGGATACTGCTGATAAGGAGAATCCATTGACTGATGAGTCGATAAAAGGGCCTGTATCCATTAAAAAACGGACCAGGTCTGAGGAAAATGTCTGAACAGGTCCTGAATCTGATCAGTTGCCATCAACAATTTTGGAGAACTGGATATTACCTGCGCCGATCTCAGTTTTTATATTGATCCCCTGCTCCATACAGTTCCCGATAAAGTTCAGGCCGCTGAACGCGACAATGGAGAGCCGGAAGGGATTGTCGGGAAGGTTTAAAACCTTATTACCCATGGTAACCGGAAAGACAAACCCGCAGGTATTCATGAGGCGGATAGTTTCCTCCACCAATTCTTTTGCCGTACTGGGCACCTCCCGAACATTCGCAAGGGCAGTGCCTGTTTTTGACCGGACAAAACTTCCAATCGATGTCAGACCTGATGAGATGAACAATTCGAGAGGATCGATGGTTGTTCCCCGGTAACCGATCAGGTCCCTGAACCGTTTCGGAATACCCTGTTCAATTTCCAGCCTGCCACCGAATGCCATTTTTACCGGGACCCCCTTTCGCTGGAATACCCCGTCCATGGAGATACTGCAGATAGAGATGAAGCCGACAGACCCGGGGGGGACTTGGGGATCGCGGTCGATGATACGGTAGGAAGAGAAAAAGCCGCATTCCGCTTTTATTACCTCATCAAACGCAGATTTTGTTGCTTCAAAGGCTTCTTCGGGAATAATGGACAGGTTATAGACAACATCCCCGGTGCTTGTGGTGGGATCAAAGGTGCTCCGGTACGCCAGTCGTTCAAGTTTTGATATGACAAACCCAATCCGGTCATCGACGAGTGCGTTATCGGTCTCCCGCTGGCCTTCAGGAGTAAGGACTCTTCCCTGGTTGCCGATCTTCTCCGTGAATCCCATGGTGTCGAGGTAGCTGAGATAGTACTGAACCGCCCGGTCACTGAGGATAAAACCCCGTTCTGCCATAAGCTCGGAAAGGCGTTTTGCCCCCATCGGATCCTGGTGTTCCCGGAGAATTCGTAATATCTCAATATACTTCCGTTCTGTCCGGATCATGGTCATTTCGCCTCCACCACCCCGTAACTGTCCTGATAGCGACCGGAATAACATGTGCCCGGGTTACGCACTTCATGGAGTATCATCTGGGCTACACGATCATTTTTAGAGACCAGAATCTCTTCTTTTCCCATATTGGTCAGGCATAGCGTCAGCTGCCCGCGGAACCCGGGATCAACGAACCCGGCACCGAGAAGGACACCGCGCCTCCCGAACGAGGACCGGCACCGGATTGTACCGGCAAGGTCCATGGGCAGCTCGACCCGTTCCAGGGTCGGCAAGAGTGTACAGGTTCCACAGGAAAGGCAGATTTCACCGGCTGCCCGGAGATCGTAGGACGCCGGCTGCTGGCTTTCGCGGCTGTACGGGCGGATAACGAGTGTTTCCGGTGCGTTCTCAAGTTCAAGACGGCGCACCATCTCCGCGGCAGACAAAATCATCAACTAGGTTATCGGTAGAGAATACTTAATATCTTTTGATGTAAAGATGAAGAGCAGGATCCATGGGGTAGAGGATATCCTCTTGGGCTTCGAACCCAAGGACGCGGGTTCGATTCCCGCTGGGTCCGCTGTTTGTTAAACTGATACCAGGGATATCCTGCATTTCCGGCTTTTTTGGAAAATCATACTGAAAACTCCGGCACTCCTGCAGGCTTCAGACCTGACGTCAGGCAGCAGCCCTGCGATGACCAGAGACAACCGGTAACCTAAGAGAGGGCTCATCGCAATACTACCTCCTCGTCCCTGGTGGGCGAACGGTTGCGCAAGAGAGGGTATTATTTCTGATAAAAATGGTTTCCCGAGAGCAGACTATACGGTTCCTGCAGA
Organism: uncultured Methanoregula sp.; assembly: GCA_964503195.1. GTDB lineage: Archaea > Halobacteriota > Methanomicrobia > Methanomicrobiales > Methanospirillaceae > Methanoregula. Next base: position 3,525 of record CAZCZK010000099.1, on the reverse strand, counting down.
AAAATTAAATTTCGTTCTTTCTCATGACATGGCGACCAGGCTTTTTTCCAAACATCCTGTACACTGCGAACAAGACCAGAAGCCCGATCGCAACGATACCAAGTATTCCAAGAAAACCCCAGTCCATGGTCTTTTCAAGACTGATATTCACGGATGAGGTAGCGTTACCCTGAATGACCTGGTTTTGAACCGAGGCTGACTGATAACCATCATGGGAGGCGGTGATGTTGTACATCTGGTTGAATTTGACCTTTGTAACTAACTGACCATGATCATCAGTATGTCCGGCCATCATCCCGTCAAGGGCTATCGTTGCATTCGGGATATTTTTCAGCTCTTTATCCTGAACATATACCGTGAGATCCGCATTTTCGAAAGAGAGGGTGAAGGTATAGTCATCGCTTTTATTCGATACGACCAGGGTACGGTTTGAAGACACGTACCCGGTTTTCCTGACTACGACGGGATAGGATCCGAATACAAGATCCGGGAAGGTGCTCCGCCCGTACTGGTTGGTTGTCCCCGACAGACTTCCATTGATATAAATATCGGCCCCATTCAGCGGATTCTGTCGTTCATCATAAACATAGACGAAAGCACCCAGCGGAGCTTTTACGATTTCAATCGTATCCAGAGCATCGGCCTCACTGATGACTCGTGATTCCGAGACGGTATCGTAACCTTCCTTTTTAATTACAATCGCATACAGCTTCTCACGGGTCACCGGTGTGCTCAGAACCCCCCGTTCATCGGTCTTTCCTGCAAGGACAGCATTGAGATAGACTTCGGCTCCGGAGACAGGTACCTTGGATTCTTTATCTTTTACGACAAAGGAGAACCGGTTTCCCGACAGGAGATAAAACTCAGCAATTTTGTCCTCGGTCCCGACATCGACTGTGCCGCTGCGGGGCTCATAATTCGGGGCCGTGATCGCTATTGAGTACATAACGGATGCGTTGACACCGAATGTTACCGTTCCGGCAGCACCACTCTGTTTACCCTGCGAGCTGTTGAAAGCAGAGATATTCACGAGCGCACCGGTTACGGGACCAAGGTTATCGGAATCAAATAACTTTACGGTCAGGGTCAGGGCTTTCCGGCTGAGATTTACGAACGCGACCGTATCATTTTTAGCAACAGTACGCTCCCAGTCATCATAGCCGATCATGGTAACCCGTATCAGCTGATCATTCAGACCGTTGTGGACGAGCAGGGCTTCCCCGTTATTGTTCGTCAGTGCGTAGTTGACTCCATTCACAAATACGGTTGCGTGCGGGATCGAAACATTATCAATGTTGTCACGCACGGTAATCTGCAGGTCCGTAGCCTGTGCTGCGCTGCAAAGGATGAACAGGCACACTAGGAGGAAAAGGAAACGAGAGCGATATCTATCCATGGTAGAATATCGCCATCTAATCATATATCAGCACATCGGTCTATTTCTCGACTGTCGGGGGTATCCGGTCAAGGAGCATTCCTTCGACCACAACCGGCATCAGGCGCCTGCCTTCTTCAACTGCCTGCTGCAGCCGCCAGTTCCGATCAGCATAAATCGTGAAGAGGGGTTCACCGGACTTGACGAGTTTGCCTTTTTTTGCATGGAGGAGGATGCCCGCACCGGGATCATGCGGGGCTCCCGCGGTCCGGGCAAGAGAGATGAGTGACTTGTTATTCATCTCGATGACATACCCGGATGCCGGTGCATTGACAACAAACTGGTGCTCACCGGGGATTATGTCTGTCGATTTAACCGTGGGGTCACCACCCTGGATCTCGATAATCTGTCGGAACTTCTCGAGGGCCTTGCCTGAGGTGAGGATATCCAGCGCCATCGCTGCACCGGTGCCCCGTGCCGCTTTGCCCGACATCTCGAGCCCGATCCCGGCAATGGAGATGCTTTTCTGGATAAACGAATTTGGTGTTGATGCCCCTTCAAGCACCTTCAGGGCTTCAATCACTTCCAGTTTCGGCCCGATGCTGTGTCCTACCGGGATATCGCCATAGGTGAGGGCACATTCGACTTTCATGTTGAGACGTTCGCCAAGCTCGATAAATTCCCGGGCAAGTTTCCTGCCCTCCTGCATGGTCGGAACTTTGGTATGCAGTCCAACCGGAATATCGATTACGACAAGGTTGGCCCCGGCTGCAAATTTTTTTGCCATAACGCTCGCCAGCATCTGGCCGCGGGCATCGATCTTGAACGGGTATTCCTGGATGATGATCCGGTCATCGGCGGGTGCGATATTGGTTGCCCCGCCCCAGACAATACAGCCCCCGATCTTATCCGTCATCTGCTGGACTTCTGTGCTCGAGAACTCGACAAACGCCAGTACTTCCATGAGGTCTGCTGTGCCACCGGCACCGGTGATAGCCCGCGAGCTGGTCTTGGGGATTTTCAGGCCGCTTGCTGCAATGATCGGGACCACAAGAAATGATATTTTATTGCCAGGCACACCGCCGATTGAATGCTTGTCAACGATAGGTCGGGAAGCAAACTTGATCTGTTCCCCGGTCTCAACCATAGCCCGGGTAAGGTGTTCCACTTCATCCATGTCAAGCGGGTTGATGTAGGTAGCGGTGATATATGCCGTCAGTTCTGCTGCGGAGATATCGTCATTCACGACATCCCTGATGATGGTGAGCGTCTCTTCCTTGGAGAGCTTGGTACCATCCATCTTCTTTTTTATATAGTCCAGTGATTTCGGACGTCCGGCTTCACGTACCTCGATCTCGGATCCTTCATCGAGGTGCAGCTTTTCATTGGTGATACGGTACACACAGATTGTGCCCTGCTGTGCAATGGTCGATGTGGTCTCGACAAATGCTGTAGCAGTGATACCGTTCTTGGGATTGATAATCTGGACACGGTCACCATCAAGCACGCCAATCCTGCGGGCATCCGCCCGGTTCAGGAGAACGCCACGGGTTGCGATATCCAGAGTTTTTACCATGAATTTCATTGTACTACTCCTCCACAAAATATAGGGCTCACGGATGAGAACGGATCCCTTTCCTATGTATATTGACGGCACCGGCATTAATAGATGCCACGCGTCCGCTCAAGAGGTTCCCTTTGAGAAGAGCGAACGGGGTGCCGTTGAGACGACACGATAGAACGATAGTGTTACTCCCGAATCTGCAAAAAAAAGTAGGTTTAGATGTTGGTTCAGTGCCTGCGCACAACAATGAACGCAACTGCACCAAGGCCGATCAATGCGATCAGCGCACCGTAGCCGGGCGTCTTGGTTGGGGTCGGGGTCGGTGTTGCAGTTGTGACAATGGCTGTCGGGACTGGGGTCGGTGCTGTGGTTACAACAGTGACAACCGGGGTTGCGGTTACAACCGGGGTTTCAAGGACGTTGAACAGTGCAGTACCGGTAGCTTCCTGAATGACAGCTTCCTCGGTAACAATGTACTCGTCAGGCTTGAATGTTGACGAATCAATGTCGAACGTAATCTTGTTCATGCCACTGTCACCCTTGGTGACTTTCACAGTGCCGGTTGCGCCGCTGAACTCGCCGCTCT
>CAZCZK010000098.1:0-8172 GCA_964503195.1 uncultured Methanoregula sp. | reverse complement strand
TCAAGGGATTCTTATAGTATTTCTTCTGGAACCTTTAAAAGGTTATACCGATCCTCGTACATGGAACAGTCTCTCCCCTCAGAAATTTTTCCACGCGGTTGACAGAGGAGGCGTTGATTATGGTCGTTTTTATCTTTTTATCCAGGACAAAAGGGATAAAAAACGGATCGACTACTTCTGTTTTAACCGGTATGTTCACCTGTTCTATCAGGCTGCCATTCTCTAAAACCCCGTCTACTGATTTGAGGAGCAGTAAATCCAGCCCCAGAAAACCGGCGATCCATGCAGCGATCGTATCTGAGGTGACATCCCATGAATGTGGAAGTGGATCGTGTTGTTGCAGACCGCAGTAGGGCAGGAAAACAACAGGTTTCTCGGGTACCTGCAGGAGAGCGGTTGCCCGTATCCCGCATGAAGCAATATACCAGCCATACTGATCCATGGAGGCGATAGCCATCCAGTGCGCAGAATCACCGTCGACCCTGCATTTCCTGACAATATCCGCAAACATCCCCCCGCCGGGAACAATGAATAAGGGGCGGGCTGATGAAAGAAGGAGAGGGACCAGATCCGGTACCATATTGTAGAGACTTCCTCCCAGTTTCACAACAAGCGGAAGCTCTGAATGCTGGATTGAGGATGTTCTGACCATATCAGCGCTCATAAATATTATACCATTATATTAATTATTAATTGTATACTAATAAATATTCTATGCGCGGGTTTCTCCCACTCGTTCTCTGTCTGGTATGCGTGCTCCATGGAGCCGCAACGGTACAGATTGTCGAGTTTTGTCCTGATCCCTATCTGAAGGATGATATGGACGAATATCTTGTCCTTTCCGGTAATGGACTTCTGGATAATATAACCCTCTCGGATAACCACGGGGGTTTCCGATTTCCCCCCGGAACCGAACTCCAGGGATCCCTGACCGTAGCCCGCAGCGCGCAGGCATACGAGCAAAGTCATGGCAGACTCCCGGATTTTGAATGGCTGGATTATTCCCCAAAGGTTCCGAATGTAATAAATGGTGATCCGCTCCGCATGGCGAATACGGGAGACGAACTGGTACTGTACGAAAAGAGCACGGTGCTGCAGAAAATATCGTGGCCGGGTGATGTTCAACAACGCCAAGGCCAGGTGCACTATCTGGAGAACGGGACATGGGATCGCCGTATCCTCATGTTAGGACAGTCACGTTTTACCCCAGAAGTCTTCCGGAATGTATCGGTTACAGCTTTTGTTTCCCCGGACTGTTCCCATGAGGTCTTTTTGGAAGCAGTAAACGGAGCTGCGGGTACAGTTTATGTCAATATGTACGAGTTCTCCAGTCCCTCTCTGGGTGCATCGCTGGTTGCGGCAAAAGAACGTGGAGTAGATGTACGGGTTCTTATCGAGGGGGGCCCTGTCGGGGGGGTAGGTCCTGCAGAAAAATCGCTCATATGGACCGTCAACAAGAGTGGTATCCCCGTCTATTCTATGATCTCCACGAAAACGGACCATCCGCCCTACCGGTTTGATCATGCCAAATATGTTATTATTGATAATGCCTCGCTCCTTTTAACCAGCGAAAATTTCAAGAACAGCGGGCTCCCTCCTGCGGGAATGAGCGGCAACCGCGGGTGGGGGGTGTATCTTAAAGATCCAGCGCTGGCCGGATATTTTACGGAGGTTTTTATAACAGACTCTGGCAGCAGGTCGGTTCTCCCTTATACGGGATCAGCAGGAGACGCTGAACCGGCCCCCTATGAGAAACATACCGCCGAGTTCCACCCTGCGTTCTTCGAAGGTGCCACGGTCACACCGGTCATCGCACCTGATACCAGCTACCAGATTATTGATCTGCTGGACAGTGCCCGGACCCGTATCGATATCGAGCAGGCATATATTAAAAACGAAACTCCGTACACCTTAAATCCGTTTCTTTCGGCTGCCATCAACGCATCACGCCGTGGCGTCCCTGTACGGGTGTTACTTGATTCTTACTGGTATAATGTGGAGGGAGAAAACGATAACGATGAGATGGCTGCGCTTATCAACCGTATCGGGACTTCCGAGCATATCCCCCTCGAAGCAAAATGCATCGATCTCTCTATCAGCGAGGTGGAAAAAATCCACAACAAGGGGGTTATTGTCGATGACGAACGGGTACTGGTGAGCAGTATCAACTGGAACAGCAATTCTCCTAACTTCAACCGCGAGACCGGTGTTATTATCGATCATCCCGGAGCTGCGCGGTATTTCCGCGCGGTCTTCGATGACGACTGGTCCCCGATGGGGAACAAGGCAAGACCGAAGACCGATTATGTGAAGGTGGCTATCGTCGCTCTTGTCATTGTGCTGTTGCTTGTCATATATCTCCGTCGTCACGATACGTGATAAAGAACAGCAGATATGCCGGGATGACGAAGAATAAAAGAAAGGTACGAAAGGGAGCAGAGATTCAGATTTTGGCGAGTGCGCACTGGCATACATCGCACAGGTTCATGTCGCTCTCCCCGGTTACTACCGCAAGCGCCCACCGGTCGATCATCAGGTCCAGTGCACTTGATATTTCGACTTCTCCTGCACCTCGCTTTCTGCTCATGTACTGACAAACCGCAGCCCGCGTCACGCCCAGTTTTCTGGCGGCATCACTCTGGCTGAGCCCTTGCTTTTGTACGAGCCGGGATACCATTTCTGCCCGCATGGGGGGAAGAAGTGTCCTGACCATGGTATCGCAGTGCATCAGGGTACAGGTATGTTTTGTCATACGCACGCAGACTCAGGTTTTGCATTTTGCGTACTGCGGTTCTGGTAGATGATCTGTCGTGCATCCCGGAAGTTGAACTTCTCGATGATGAGTTGGCGCTCCTTGAGTTTCTTCAATGCATAACGCACGGTACGGGGGGCAAGATGGGTTTTCTGTACGAGATCCTTGTGTGTCATTGCACCGCCCATATCCAGAATCTCCAATACCGTCTTGGATGACGGTGGCAGTTGTGTGGAATACATACTAGTGATGTTAACAGTGTTAACATATCAAGCTATCGATAATTTAAACCACCGTTTTCAATATTCATGCATGTTCGAGCACCAGGAGCGGGTTGCGGTGCTCCTGCTGGTTGGTGTTGCCATGGCGGTACTCATGGCTCATTTTGTGCTGGCAGGGCTCGGGAAACAACCGTTCGCGCGACCATTCACCACGAGTTCACCGGATGGCGAGCTGGTGGTTGTGGACGGGCAGGTCGATCAGATCTCTCTGACAAATAGCGGCGGGCACATGACCGTGCGCGTGAATAACCTCTCCATTTTTCTGCCTTCCCAGGTTGTGCAAAAAGTGTCGCTGAAGAAGGGAGACCGGATTTCCGCCTATGGGATTGTACAGACCTATCGCGGAAAGAAGGAGATCGTGGTGAGCGCTGCTGAAGACATCCGCATTCTGCCCGTCAAATCCCCGTAACATCGGATGCCAGAGAACCCGTTGAACCTGGACTGGAAACCTCAGGTTTGTTGTAACTCTCCGGGTACGCTGTCATGACTCCCCGTAAGATAGTGAACTTGTGCGGAAGAATCTGAATAATCGGGTGCCGGTCATGATCCGGCTCCATGTATGGATGCAAGTGCGGCTTGTGCAGCACTCCGTACCTCCTCATCCTTATCCTGAAGGGATTCTGTCAGACTTGGCTGAGCGCGCTTATCCGCAATGGAACCCAGTGCCCATGCCGCGTTTTTCCGGACCATCTTCCTGGCATCCTTCAGGAGCAGGATCAATGGCTCGACCGCACGCGGATCGCGGAGTTTTCCAAGTCCCCACGCAGCGCCGACACGGAGCCACGTATCTTCAGATTTGAGCGCCTCCAGAAGCGGTCCGACTGCCCTGAGGTCACCGAGTTTTCCCAGGGATTTTGCCGCAAGCCACTGGACGTCGACAAACGGATCCCTGAGCGCTTCGATGAGCGGCTCAACTGCTGCAGGATCCCCGAGCTCCCCCAATGCTTCAGCAGCCCGCCACCGGAGATTCAGGTTTTTATCCTTCAGGAGCAGGATGTACCCGGTTACCTGCTTCTTATGACGTTCTTCATTGGCTATAATCTCCTCAGGTGTTGGTTCCCGCGCCGGTTCAGGAGCAGAAACCTTCGGTTCGGCATCCCCCATATCTTCCTCTTAAGCCACCCATACGTGTTACCCCATCATTAAAGTTTTCATGAATTATCCCGCTAAAAAATGCCAGGTGTCCGGGCAATCTGACAATGAAGTCGAGTAACAAAGTCGGCATCCTCATGCGGCGGCCATGCCATGAATTAGTTGGTGCCGGGTAGTATTTCCAGGGTGACGGAGAAATTTTTTACCGTGTGGGTGAGGGCGCCCATGCTGATGACATCGACATCAAGCGCCGCATATTCAGGCAGCGTTACCTCATCGATTCCCCCGGACAACTCAATAATGACACGGTCTCTCAAGCCGGCCAGTTTGAGACCGGCAAGGGTTTCCCGAACCCATCCGGGACCCATGTTATCAAGCAGGATGATGTCTGCCCCTGCCCCTGCAGCAGTCAGGGCATCCCCGGGCGTTTCTACTTCCACCTCTATTTTCCGGTACACTGATGCCGCTTTTGCTGCCCGGATAGCATCGGCGAGCGGTACCAGCATCAGATGGTTGTCCTTGATCAGGATCCCGTCCGAGAGACTCATCCTGTGCGGGTCCCCGCCCCCCAGGTGCACCGCCTTTTTATCAAGAGCACGGAACCCGGGACAGGTCTTACGGGTCGACGCGATCCTGCATCGGGAGTTTATGGAAGAAACCCTGTTCACCAGTATTCTTGTCTGCGTGGCAATCCCGCTCATCCTCCCGATGATGTTGAGGGCGGTTCGCTCCACGATGAGGATACCTTTTGCATTGCCTGCGAGGGAGAGAATAATATCTTCCGGTATGATGATATCTCCGTCCTGTTTCATAGGCTCAGCCCTGATCCCGAAATGCATGAAAAGAGCGCATGCCTCAGCGATTCCCGCTACAACCCCTCCCTGCTCTGCCCTTATCACAGCCCTGCAGGGCACCTGGGGAATAACGGCATCCGATGTTATATCGCCAAACGGGGCGTCTTCCTCAATAAAACGAAGCAGGTACTGTATCGGGACCATACCGTTCATCACCTTTGCTGTTAATCACGTTCCGATGACAATGGGATCATCCATCTTTTCCAGAAGCGAAAGGATCGAGAGTGCGGCAAGGTAGCTCGTTGCCTGATTATCCGGAGAAGGCACATTCGTTACCTGAATGTGGGCCTCCCCAAAATCCCCCTCAATGAACAGCTCGTGCACGTTCCGGTCAATTGCAGGGTCCACCCAGAGTTCCACGTCGGTATCCTGACCTGCGGCAAGGCTCATGGCAACGGAGACGTTTACATTTTTCGGGAATGCCTTGATACATTCATTGGCTTTTCCTGAAAAGATCAGCCGCCGCTCGTCAGCCACCATGCCAAGGGATGCAGGGCTTTTGGTTGTCCGGAGGAGCAGACGGGTGATCTTTGAAATCCTCCCGATTTTCAGGTTATCAAGGCCGAAAATTGCCCCGCTCGGGATGAATACCTTTGTCCCGGAATCGAGCGCCGTCCTGCGGATCTGGTCCCGGAATGCAGGGTCTGCAAGGGCACCCACGCTCATGATGATGAGGTTCTTATGGTGCAGGAGGACATCCTGTGCATGCATCCAGACCGCAACAACCGATGCAGCCTCTACAACAATATCGATATCTGCATCCATGAAGGATTCAAAAGTTCCAAACGCCCGGGCACCCGATAACCGGGCAATTTCCTGCGCCCGTTCGGGCACAACATCGTAAACGGCGGTGATGGTAAAACCGGTTGCATGCTCGGCGATAATATGCCCGATATTCCCACAGCCAAGCAGCCCGACCTTCATCATGATAAACAGATTACGGGTATCATCGGTTAAGCGTTGTGCTTGTTTTCCCGCCATGGTATGATCGAAACCGGCATTATAATGGATGACGATTAACGGATCCTTACGATTGTTTATGGAGCCTCGCGTAGCTTGTGTTCGGCATCCAGAGCTGGCAACGGGGGAGGATATATCCGATGCATTCCGCGGTCGCTCCGTCTATATTGAGACCTACGGGTGCCGGTATAATTTCGGTGATACTGCCAAACTGGTGGAAATCCTGCGACATTGTGGCGGAACGATTGTCCAGAATCCCCAAGGAGCAGACGCCATCATTGTCAATACCTGCACGGTTGTCGGATCTACGGAGCGGCGGATGCTTCGCCGTCTTGCAGCGTTCAGGGATACAGATCTCTATGTGACCGGGTGCATGCCGGACGTCCAGCGCGATGCGATCCTCGCGGTATGTTCACCAACAATTATCCATTCAACAACCATCCATGACCTGTATCGTTCCGTGGGATCGGTTCCCCGTGGAGATATAGGGGTTGTCCAGCTGGCGCAGGGCTGTACAGGTAGCTGCACATACTGTATCACGCGCCTTGCCCGGGGCCCTCTGAAAAGTTTTCCGGTACAAGAGATCCTTACGCAGGTCAAGGCGTTTGTACAGGCTGGTGCATATGAAATCCAGCTGACTGCCCAGGATGTAAGTGCGTGGGGACAGGATACCGGACAATCCCTTTCGGAACTCCTCACAGCCCTCGACGACATACCTGGCAATCACCGTATCCGCGTCGGTATGATGAACCCGGGAACAGTCAGAAGACAGACCAACGACCTTATTGAAGCGTTCTCCGGTGACCATATCTATAAATTCATTCACCTGCCGGTCCAGTCCGGATCCGATGCGGTTCTTGCCCGGATGGGCCGGGGCTACACCATTGCGGAATTTGAGGAGATCGTCAGGTTATTCCGAAAGCAGTATCCCAACGTCACGATCGCAACGGACATGATAGTTGGTTTTTGTGGCGAAACGCCATCTGATTTCAGAGCCTCTCTCGATCTCATCCGGCGGGTCAAGCCCGCCAAGGTGAATGTGACCCGGTACTCAAGGAGGCCGTTTACGACTCTTGCCCAAAAAAAAGACTATCCGGACCATATCAAGAAAGATCGATCCCGGACCATGAACGCAGTTGCCGAAGAGGTGTATGCATCCAGCAATGCCGCGCAGCTCGGTACTATCGTACCTTTTATTGTCACTGAAATCCTCCGGAAAGGCTCGGTCATGGCGCGGTCCATGGAATATACCGGGATTGTCATCCGTGAGGATTTACCTGTCGGTTTTAGGGGGAAGGCGGTTCTTTTAAAAGACCGAAAATACTTTTTCATCGGGGAACGCGTCCGTCCAGCATGACGGCAGCGGATGTTTCGTGTGGGCGTACCCTGAAGATAATGAATCACAGCCAAAAAGAGAAACCGAGTGGTTTTTATAACCAGTGTGGATACATTCCCTCATCCTTAAGCGTAATATGACCTGAACAGGTGACCCCTATGGATGAGATAGAGACCGGATTTGCAAAAATACTGGAAAAGATCGATGAACTGAAAAAAACTGAGGGGAACCTCGCAGATACTGTCAGGAAAAACGATGCGAAGCTCCTCCTTCGTATCGCTGCTTCTGCGATCCCCGTTGTCAAGACCGCTGGCATCAACATGATGAAGAAGGGAAAGCAGGATACCAAGGGGGAGATCTATGATCCCCAGTACTACCCGCAGAAGATGATCATTCTCGGAAAAGCGGAAACGCCAGGAGTCCGTCCTGACAATCCCCAGATGCAGGTCACCGACAAGTTCTGCGTTCTGACCGAAGACGGCGATTTTTTTGAACTGATGTACAGCTTCGACGGGTTCCTCACTGATTCCTATCTCAATCCGCTTGATGGTAAAAGGGCTATCGACGAGTACGGGTACGATATCATATACATGCTGTATCAGGCAATGCATGATTACCTGAAAGGTGAAGAAGCCCTCGTCCAGGCCCTCAATACTGTCGTAGGGTACATTTTTCGCCGTACCCCCTGACCTGTCAGATCCAACTGATTACCCTATTTTGCAACATACGTCCCGTATTATAGATTACCGCTAAATTGACCATGAAACCCGCCAGGTATTCTTTTTTATGACCCTGAAAAACCATCAACAAAAAGCATGAGAATGGGCCCGATGTGATTCGAACACATGACCTCCCGGTTATCAGCCGGGCGCACCACCGGGCTATGCTACGGGCCCA
>CAZCZK010000097.1:0-8352 GCA_964503195.1 uncultured Methanoregula sp. | reverse complement strand
GGCGCTCGATGCGGTTGCAGCGTCAGAGGGTTTCACCTACAACGCAAGCGACAAGCGCTGGTCCTCTGACCAGGTGCTCCTGCTCGACGATATCGGCCCGTACCTGTACAGGAAACCCAATGTCTGGTATGCCTATGTCAACGGCGTGTACAAGGACGGTTTCGGCAACCATGCCAACGGTCTCAACGTGATCGAGCTCGTGAATGGCGACCAGGTAAACTTCTATTATGCCCCCAACAAGGACCCGAACCCGGTCATCAACGCAACCGATGTTATCAAAATCCGGGCGAACACAACCGCCCTGCCACCGGTGACAGACTGGATCCTCCCCCTGAGCGGGGCAATGGATACTACGGTATCAAAGACCTTATTCGAGCAGGGTCTTGCCTGCCCGTCATCCGGCCACCAGGTATTCTGGAATGATACTGACAACAACAGGTGGGGAGGTGTCCCGCTCTGGCTGCTGGTCGGTATGGTTGACGATACCCCGGATATCGGTCCGTTGCATTCCAATTTCAATGACAGCATCGCAGCACAGGGGTACTCGGTCAAGGTCATCAGCGGCGACGGGTGGGACACGACCCTCTCCAGTGCTGACATTGCGCGCAATGACAGTTACATCGTGGCAAACACACTGAACGGACAACCCCTTGCCGTGAATACAACCAGTGGCAAACTCAGCTGGCCGCTTCATCTTAAAGGAGAGGCGGTCTTTGGCGGACAGCAGGTAGGCAATATCACCAGGATTGAACTGACAGGTCTGCCTGAGCCCGCAACAGGGTGGACCCTTACGCTGGAAGGGGATGTCACGGATATCATTACCCAGAGCTACTTTGAGGAAGCCATCGCCTGTCACCATAATATAACCTGGAACGACGGCAATGGCAGGGAATGGCAGGGAGTCGCACTCTGGGACCTTGTCGGGGTCGTTGACGATATCGAGACCTCCAGCCACTTCACCTTCAACGATACCCGGGCGGCAACCAATTACACCATCCGGGTCTCCGCCTCTGACGGATTCAATGCACCCATCTACAGCGTCCCGGCTGCCCATAACGACGGGTATATTGTGGCCTACCGGCTGAATGGCATACCGCTGACGGGTACGGACGCACCTCTCAAGCTCATCGGCCCCTCGACAACGAGCGGAAAAGAACGGGTCGGCAATATATCCTCCATAGCCCTCGAAGGACTACCGGACCAGTTCCCGGCAGGGGACTGGCAGCTGAACCTGAATGGTACGATCAGCGATAGGATCCCCCAGGCAGAATTTGAGTACTGGGCATCGCAACACAGTGCCACGTATACCGATGCAAACAGCAATGTGTATACCGGCATACCGCTCTGGCGGCTCATGGGATGGGTCGATGACCGGGTCCCGCACGGGTCGAACGGCTTCAATGATGCTGCCGCAACTGCCGGCTACACGGTTATTGTAAAGGCAGGAGACGGGTATGCAAAGGAGTTCACCAGTCAGGAGATCGGAAAGACGAATGCCTTCATTGTTGCCAATACCCTGAACGGATCAGCTCTTTCGACAACGGGTTCCCACCCGCCCTACCCGCTCCGTCTCGTGGGAAGCGGAATTTCCGTTGCCGGAAACAGCGTGGGGAACATCGCGGAGATCGAGCTCGCCGATTTCCAGACCCCTTCAGAGATACCGCAACTCCACATCGTCAAGTATGACAGCGATGGTGTAACGGTGATCAATGAGACAACGGTTGATTACACCTGGATGGAGAGCAGCCTGCCGGTCATAGGAGACGGGACAACGGTCTACAGGTTTGAAGGGCTCACGATGAACGCTTCGAACCTGTGGGACCCGGAAGAAACCTATCCTGGCGGGTTCAAGGTATCGAATGCGGTGAAAGGGTCACGCGTTTTGGACCTTGTCGAACTTGTCGGCGGGATGGGATCCGGAACAGCAGTGACGTTTGTCGCAAGCGATGGTTTTGAAACAACCCTCCCGTACTCGTCTATATACACCAACCCGGCCGTCCAGGCCCGGCAGGGAGATGCCATTATCGCCTGGTATGCTGATGGCAGTTATGTGCCTGCCTATGGCGATGGGATGCGGCTCTTCTTTACCCCGGGCGGTGACCATGTCTATGGTGCCTGGGATATGCACGAGACCCTGCCGGAGGCGTACTGGCGGTATAATTACCAGAATGGTGTGAATTACCCGTCTGCCGCGGGACTGTCGGCAAAATACATAACCACGATCAGGGTCCATTCCGTTCCCGAATCCGACTGGACACTTTCCCTGGATGGACAGGATATCGGCGGTATCAGGTATACCGTGAGCAAGCAATTCTTCGAAGAGGCACTTGGCTGCACGATGGGAGCTGACCATAAAGCGACCTATACTGACAGCAAAGGACGGGTCTGGGAAGGAATGCCCTTATGGTTCCTGGCCGGGTATGTTGATGATGCAGACCAGCACTCCTCCACTTCGTTCAACGAGACTCTTGCCTCGGCAGGTTATTCCCTCCTTATCAGCAGCACAGACGGGACATCAACGGTCGTTGACAGCCGGCAGATGATGCACACCAGTAATTATATCCTCGCGAACAGTCTGAACGGCACCCATATCCTGGAATCGGATACTAACTGGCCACTCAGGTTAACCGGAGCAAACGTAAGCGGGAGCAGTGCTATCAGGAACGTGTCCTCGATCCGGCTCCTGCGGACAGTTGCCCCGGCGATGATCGGTGTATACATGGATGGCAGCTGGTATCTCGACAGGAACGGCGATGGGTTATGGGATGCCGGAGACCAGAACTACGGGTTCGGCGCCCCGCTCTGGACACCGGTTACCGGTGACTGGAACAAAGACGGAAACACCGAGATCGGTGTCTATCGTGATGGTGCCTGGTACCTCGATTCCGATGCAACCGGCTGGTGGAGTGCCGGAGACCAGAACTACGGGTATGGTGCACCAGACTGGATCCCGGTAGTCGGGGACTGGACCGGTGACGGGTACGATAAGATCGGGGTATACAAGGACGGTGCCTGGTATCTCGATTCTGATGGCAGTGGTACCTGGAATGCGGGCGATAAGAATTACGCGTTCGGCGGAGCGGACTGGAGACCGGTAGTCGGGAAATGGACTGACGGTGTGACAAAGATCGGCGTGTACAGGGATGGGATCTACTATATAGATTACACCGGCGACGGGGTGTATGGTGCCGGGGACAAGACCTTCGTGTACGGTTCCCCAGGATCGACCGAGGTTACCGGTGACTGGAACGCCAATGGACTGACCGAGGTGGGCACGCAGACCGGCAGTACCTGGCAGCTTGACTATGATGGTCTCGGTGCGGTGAATGCCAGCACGAAGTCCTATGCTTTCGGCTCACCCGGCTGGAAACCGGTCACCGGAGACTGGAATGCCGATGGGACGGACAAGATTGGTATCTTCCTCGACGGGGCCTGGTACCTGGATCAGAATGGCAATGGCGTCTGGGATGCCGGCACTGACAAGAACTTCGCATTCGGTACTGCCGGGTGGATACCGGTTATCGGGAAATGGGGTTAATACCATTTCCCCCTTTTTGGTAAGAGACTAAAAAAAATCCCGTTTTTTCTCATCGGTGTTCTCGTCCATGGTTCAATACGGGAATAATCCATAAAACGGGGGGAAGGATAGTTTTCCTTGTCGGTTCTGGAAATAATAAGACGAGAGAGAACGTCAGATTATGTGGTGATCGGATGTACAATAAAAGAGTACTGCTCCTGATACTGGTTCTCGCAGCGGCCGGGGGGATGTGCAGCCTCCCGGGTTCTGCCGCATCCCCTACAACGGAGTTGCATATCATAAAGTATGCACGTGACAACAGCACCATCCTGAATGAAATCACGGTCAATTATACCTGGATGAAGGCAAACCTGCCGGTACTTGGCGATGGGAGTACACACTATTACAGCCAGGGACCCACGTTCAATCCTGCGAACCTGTGGGATGATGCAGAATATCTCAACATTCTTCCGGACAGGGACTGGGGTGCAGTGAAGGGAACGGACATCAGGGATATCTGCGATCTTGCGGGAGGAATGTCAGCGGGCGAGAGGGTTAAAATACGGGCAGGGGATGGGATCAGCAAAACATTCCCCTATGAATATATCTACACACCCAACCCCCGCCAGGGGCCGATGGGTATCACCTGGTACCGTTCAGGTGATGGAGATGTTCCTGACTATAGCAGTGGCATGCGTCTGGTCATGTTCGCTGATGCGAAAACCAATACATATGGCTGGAACACATCAGGATGGCATGTCTTTGGAAATGCTGACATGCGTGATTGCTGGGCGCCGGCATACTGGTATAATTTTACGGGAATGGATCCCGATTATCCGTCGTCGGGGGGAGTCTCACTCAAATGGATTTCCGATATTCTCATCTACAGTAACGAGGCCCCGCCCGATACCCTGTTTGATGGGACGGTAACCCTTGTTCCCGACACACAGTTCACGCTTGTTCCCTCTACCAACCTGAGCGCTACGTACCTGGTCAACACGACAACACCTCTCGGTGCCCTGGACAGTATCAACAAATCCGCGGGTATCCGTGTTGATGTGACTGACAAGAGCTTCGGGGGAAAGGGGATCCTGATGGTTGACAACATCGGGAACTACCTGTTCAGTAAGGAAGATGGTCTCACGCACGCCTGGATCTGCCGGGTCAACGGCGTGACACTCGACGATTTTGGGGCTCCGGCAACCGATGGCCTGAACCTCAGATCCCTGGTACATGGTGATCAGGTAAACTTCTACTATGGGATGAAGCCGGTCACACCGGCGAATGCAACTGCAGTTGTCAAAATGACCGTTGCCCTCATACCACCGGCTCATCCGGGCAGGATTGGCATCTACCAGGACGGCAGCTGGTATCTCGACATGAACGGGGATGGTGTATGGGACAGAGGTGACCGGAACAACGGTTTTGGAGCACCTGGCTGGACACCGGTTGCCGGTGACTGGAACAATGACAATATCACGGAAATCGGGGTATACCGGAACGGTGCGTGGTACCTCGATTACGACGCAAGCGGCTGGTGGAGCGCCGGGGATAAGAACTTCGGCTACGGTGCACCCGGCTGGACACCGGTTGTCGGCGACTGGAACGGGGACGGGTATGATAAGGCAGGTGCTTACAAAGACGGTGCCTGGTACCTCGACTCTGATGGAAGCGGCACGTGGAATGCAGGTGACAGGAACTTCGCATTTGGGGGAGCCGGGTGGACTCCCGTTGCCGGGAAATGGACTTCTGACGGGAAGTCCAGAATCGGGATCTATAAAGATGGCATCTATTATATCGATTACAGCGGCGACTATGCCTATGGTGCCGGAGACAAGACCATCCTGTACGGCACCACCGGATCGATTGCAATAACCGGCGACTGGAACGCCAACGGGTTCACGGAAGTCGGGACGAAGACGGGGAACATGTGGCAGCTGGACTATGATGGTCTCGGTGCGGTGAATGCCAGCACGAGGACCTATACATTCGGTTCACCCGCCTGGGAACCGGTCACCGGAGACTGGAATGCCGACGGGACGGACAAGATTGGTATCTACCGGGACGGTGCCTGGTACCTGGATTGGAATGGGAATGGCGTCTGGGATGCCGGTACTGACAAGAACTTCGCATTCGGTACGACCGGGTGGATTCCGGTTATCGGGAAATGGAGTTGAACCCGCTTCCTCTTTTTTTCAGTGTGGATCTCCAAAATCCCGTCTTTCTTTAAATTGTTCGCATTCATCCATGCCAGGAATGATGGGATTTTTTTAAGGTAAATTGGTTATAAAACACCAAAAATACCTTTGTGTGTTCGACGTGGAAATGTTTTTGAACCAGGAACTGGCATGGACTCAAAAAAAAAGGTATGGATGTTCCTTAAAAAATTTCTCGCCATTCGCACAAGGTAATACCGTTCTTTCGCGATGTGGGGGTCGCCCGAGCGGCGAGGTTGAAGGCATTGTCCCTCCGTGGTCAGACGTCCCACAGATCCATTCCTTCAGCATCTGAATGCCGGATATCCTGTCGGTATCCGGTAATTATACTCTTTGGAGATCTGATGGCTGCACTTTCTTTTTCAGGGTGTAAAAAACAGGATACCCCGTTCATTCCCCTTTTCGCCGGCAGGAAAGAGGGGCGGGAGGATTATTGTGCCGGTTTGTGAGGTGGAGAGTGTCCCGGCATCTGCGGCGCTACGGCATAGATTTCAAGAGACAGACAACCGCACCTCCCGTGCACCTCAAAAAAATTTTTTTGTGTCAAAATGAAAGGGTCAGGCTTACCAGACCTCAGGGAAGGCCATGTTGGTGTAAATATCCTCAAGCCGGGCTTTGTGGCCCCGCTCCATGTTTGCGAGCTGGGAAAAGAGCAACTGGGTCTCATTATCCGTGGCCAGTTTCGCGAGCTGGGAGTACATCTGCATGGCTTCCAGTTCCTTCTTGATGGCGACAACAATACCCTCGATCGGTTTCATCTCTACACTCAAGGGGGGCGAGGGGAGGGCATCTGCAACCTTGTAGTCATGGGATGCGTCAAACTTCATCTTTGATACATCCTTGGTGAGCATCCCCTGGAGGAACTCGCGGTGCTTCTTCTCTTCTCCGGCAAGTTCTGCGAACAACGACTTTAACGCCGAATCCTTCACCTTGTCGGCAATGCCACGGTAAAACGTGTATGCCTCAACCTCTTTGTTGATGGCATCGGATAGGATCTTCTTTGCATCATCTGGTTTCATGGTTTCATTCATCTCCTCAAATGTAATGGGGGTGTAGTTCACCGGTTCATATGGATACCGGAAGTCACTCTTTTTTACCGGAACGGGACGTTTTCAAACATCAGCCGGGAAAAAACTGTCCTGGTGGCTGCCTTCCTCCAGCTTTGTTTTTTTTTTGATTCCAAAAAAAAATTGTTCCCGAAAAGGAGGGTTATTCCTTCTTGAAGGGATTGAATACGTTCTCGTAGATCATGTCACTGCCGGTGTTGTGGAGCCGTGCACGCTCCTCTTTCTCCTCAACATAGGCCATAAGCGGGAGTTCCATGGAAACACCGGGCACGTGGCCGAACATCTTCTCGAGTTCGACCTGCTGGGCGTGCATGAAGAGCGTGTTCGGGATCTCTGCCGGGCAGAGTTCCTCGCACTGGCCGCAGTTCACGCAGGAATCCGCAATATGAGCAAACCGGATCAGGTGGAACATGAAGTTCGGCGGGAGTTCCCCGGGCTTGACATAGGCCGGGTTCTTGGTAGTGCAGTCCACGCAGTAGCAGATCGGGCAGGCCTCAATACAGGAATAACACTTGATACAGCGGGAGGTCTCGCTCATGATCTTCTTGAGCCGCTCCTTACCCTCGCCGAGTGCCTCGAAGTCGTGCTTGCGCCACTTGTCGCCGAGCTTGAACATCGCGCCCTCGACTTTCCCCCGGATTTCGAGCCCCTTGGGATTGGCAGCCTCAGTGACAACGAGCCCCTTCTTGACAGCACCATCGAGAAGGTTTGCACCTTTCTCGGAGCAGACCTCGATAAAGGTGGCCTTGCCGGCCTTCTCGCCGATGACACCCCAGTTCCCGCAGGCAAGGTCTGCCTGCCGGGGGATCTTCATCTTACAGCGACGGCAGTTGGACCTGCGGCCATAGCCGGCCTCTTCGAGTTCGTCGATGGAGATACCCTTGTGGCCGCCCTCATATTCAATGATGAACTGGCCTTTGTCGATCTCTTCTTTGTGGACCACATTGGGGTCGAC
Organism: uncultured Methanoregula sp.; assembly: GCA_964503195.1. Classification (GTDB taxonomy): domain Archaea; phylum Halobacteriota; class Methanomicrobia; order Methanomicrobiales; family Methanospirillaceae; genus Methanoregula. Next base: position 597 of record CAZCZK010000097.1, on the reverse strand, counting down.
ACCGAACTTGTCCGTGATCATCTTCCGGGCCAGGACCGGGCTCACTGAGCCGCCGCAGTTGACCCCGATCATGATAACGTTGTCGAGATTGATCTGCTTGCGCTTGGCAAGTTCATAGAATGCCATTGCATCGCAGCCCTTGACGGTGACACCGACCTTCATGTCCCTGGCGCCGTCCATATATCTCTTGAGGAGTTTGGGGAGGAGCAGGGTACCGCAGTGAAGGGAGCCGGCAGTGTTGGCAAGATCCTTGGGATCGGATATCAGGACCGGCTGTGCATCGTAGAGGTCAGTCCCCTTGGTAACAACGAGGACTGCATCGACCATCTTGGACTCGAGTGCATACTTCCAGAGTGCAGTAACTGCGCCACCGAGCTCTGCCTTCTTCTTGATCTCTGCGTCGTTGGTCCACGCGTAGAGCATATCGCCTTTCTTTGCCATCTTCAGGCCTCCTCGATCTTCTCAATTCTCACAGCACAGGCCTTGAATTCCGGGATGGCTGCAACGGGATCCAGTGCGTTGTTGGTCAGGAGATTTGCAGCGCACTCGATGTAGTGGAACGGCATGAAGACGACACCCTTCTTGATGTTCTTTGTC
>CAZCZK010000096.1:0-8397 GCA_964503195.1 uncultured Methanoregula sp. | reverse complement strand
TCCTGTGGCATCCACGGGATTGTGCCCTGCGGTTCAACCGGAGAATCAGCCACGCTCACGTTCGAAGAACATGAGAAAGTCATCAAGGTTACGGTCGATAAGGTTAATGGCACGATCCCGGTCCTTGCCGGTACCGGTTCCAACAACACCGCAGAGGCAATCCGGCTCACCAAGGCTGCGAAGGACATTGGTGCGGACGGGGTGCTCGTCATCAGTCCTTACTACAACAAGCCCAACCGGGCAGGTATCGTGAAACACTATACGAGACTCGCCGATCTTGACATCCCGGTTGTTGTGTATAATGTACCCTCCCGGACCGGCCAGAACCTGGAACCGGACCTTATCGCGGAACTGGCACAGCACCCGAATATTGTCGGGGTCAAGGAAGCGAGCGGCAATATCGGCCAGATCTCCCGGATCATCGAAGAGACGCAGGACGAGGACTTCATAGTGATATCCGGTGATGACAATATTACGGTTCCCATTATGGCCCTTGGAGGAGCCGGGGTGATCTCGGTTGCCGCAAATGTCGACCCGAAACGGATGGTCAGCCTGCATGAGGCGATGAAGAAGGGCGATTACCAGAAGGCGCTTGTTCTCCATTTCGCGCTCTCCCCGCTGTTCCGGTCAATGTTCATCGATACCAACCCCATACCGGTGAAAAAAGCTGTTGAGCTGATGGGTATGGCCGGCGGCCCGGTCCGGCTCCCGCTTGATGAACTCGATATGCATAAGACCGAACAGCTGAAAAAAGTGCTTGCCACCATCCCTGCAGTCTCAGCAGAAAAGCGTGCTGTACAAAAGAAAAGCCGCCGGTGAACGGGCAATGGTAAAAGTTGTTGTCTGCGGCGCCACTGGCCGCATGGGGCAGACCATTGGTCGTATGGTCAACGAGGCAGGAGACCTCGACCTCGTGGGAGGTGTGGATCTCAAAGCAGGCACATTTTTTGGTGTTGAGATCGTTGAGACCAGAGATGCCGAAGCACTCTTAAAGAAGACGAAACCCGATGTGCTGGTAGATTTCACGGTTGCAAATGCTGCGGTGGGGAACGTGAAAATGGCTGCCCGCAACAACGTGGCACTTGTTGTCGGAACGACCGGATTTACCCCGGAGCAGCGCCGTGATATGGAAACGGCGATCAGGGGGCATGTGCCGGCCGTCATCTCCAGTAACTTCTCCGTGGGGGTGAATATTTTCTGGCAGCTCCTTCGCGAGTCGGCAAGGCTTCTTAAAGAATACGATATCGAGGTGATCGAAGCGCACCACCGGAACAAGAAGGATGCCCCGAGCGGGACGGCGAAGACAATCCTCCAGATCCTTGATGAGGAAGCTGGCACCCGGAAGAAGATGTACGGGCGCGAAGGAATAACCGAGCGGAAGAACGAGATCGGGGTGCATGTTATCCGTGGCGGAGATATTGTCGGAGATCACAAGGTGATGTTCTCAAAGAATTTCGAGAGCATCGAGATCTCCCACCGGGCGTACGACCGGTCCGTCTTTGCCAGCGGAGCCATCCAGGCAGCACGCTGGGTTGTTGGCAAAAAGCCCGGCATCTATGGTATGAACGATGTGCTCGGGCTGGGGAAGAAATAAAAGCCCCGGTAATTTCGTGTTCATCAATCGCCAAAACCTTTTCTCTTTTTTTCCAAAAGTCAGTTGAGACTCTGGAGTCCCTTAAAAAGAGCGTTCTGTACCTTTTTCGGGTTCTCCAGAGAAAACGGACCATGGAGGAGCCCTTTTTTGGAAATCGTTTCCGCTTCGGGGATACGTACTTGGTATCTGCATTTTTTTTTAGAGAGGGCGGCAGAAGAGAATTTCAAAAAAAGAGAGCAAAAAACTGTTGGAGCAGGTGAGTGAACAGGGAAGAAGGGGGAACGCGAAAAGAATCCCGAACGATAAAATAAGGAACCGGCTGCCATGACCAGTCATTCGTTTATTGTTTATCAGCAGAGTGATTGTCTCCCGCAGCGGGAATAAAAACCCACAGAACGCAGTTAAGGTCTTTTTTTACCAGAGCATAAAATCCGGGGTAGTAAAAGGCCGGACCTCGTTTCCATGAAAATATGAACTACTGCGCAGATTCTGCACGCTGTACGTTCACTTATTCTTGGGTACGGACCGAGGTTATTGTCCACCATGAACGGTGCTTTTCGCATCCGTGTATGCACTTATGAAACATCTCGGCAAAAGGTATTGGACCAAGATACCAGCAGGTCGAATGTCCGGTCTGGAAATTGCAGTCATCACAGGGGTATGTCATACGATCACCTTTTTTTCTAATTTTTTTTAGTAAATAATCGTAAGATAGTCCGGGTTATTCCATGAACCGGAAAGTTATACGAATGACCGGATACAAAACGTCCGTGTTCATCGATACGGGAGACCGGGATACATGAACATTTCAAAAAGAGCCTCGGTATCCGGACCCGGGATGAACGGTGAAGATGTCCGGGTCTTCGCTACCCGCCACATCCTGATGGGTATGGTTCCTAATAGAAACCCTTTTTTTCTTTTCACCGAAACATATACGATGGAGTGAACTGATTGGTAGCAGTCGTTGACAAAGAGAAATGTACCGGATGCGAAACCTGTGTAAGCGAATGCCCTGCATCGGCAATTGCCCTGGAAAATGAGAAGGCCAAGGTAGACAAGGATATGTGCGTTGACTGCCAGACCTGCGTAGATGTCTGCCCGTCAGAAGCAATTCACATGGAATAAGGCCGGAGTTTGGATCCCGGCGTTTTTTCTTTTTTTTTGGTACCAGGGTTTTGCCGTGCGGGGGTTCATACTTCCTGCACCGGTATCTTTTTTCATCCCGGGGGTTTTCCCGTGCTGACAAACGGACCAATGCCTCCGGATCTGGCATCAGCGAAAAATACAAAAAAACAACGTTTTTATTTTCGCAGATGAAATGGGACACTATTACCCGCCACACTAAAAAACGGGGAAACCAGACACACAGGACCTGACACCTATGATCAACGTTGCAGTTCTCGGAGCTACAGGCGCGGTCGGTCAACGATTCGTTGAACAACTGGCAGCTCATCCATGGTTCAATCTTTCAACACTCGCCGCTTCCGAACGCAGTGCGGGAAAGTCCTATGGATCGATCGTGAAATGGCGCCTTGACACCCCTTTTCCGGAAAAAATCGGAAAGATCAAGGTAGTTCCCACGTCACCCAGGGCAATGAAGGATGTGGACCTTGTCTTCTCGGCCCTCCCGGCCGAGATCGCGACGGATGTTGAACGGGAGTTCGCCCAGGCAGGCATAGCAGTCTGCAGTAATGCGAGTTCCCACCGGATGGATCCCATGGTCCCTCTCGTTGTTCCGGAAGTGAACCCGGAACACCTTGGCCTGATTGATGTGCAGAAGGATGCCGGCCGGGACGGGTTTATCGTAACAAACCCGAATTGTTCCACCATCATGATGGTAACCGCCCTTGCCCCCCTGCGCAGATTCCCGTTCACGGATATCCGCGTTGCAACCATGCAGGCGATATCCGGGGCAGGGTTTGAAGGTGTTGCCGCTATGGCTATCTATGACAACGTCATCCCCTATATTGGCAAAGAAGAGGAGAAGATGGAGTCGGAAACCCTCAAGATCATGGGAACGCTCAAAGGAAAAAAGATCACCAATGCACCCTTCAGGGTCAGTGCAAGCTGTCACCGTGTTCCGGTCATTGACGGACATACGATGGCCATCTGGATTGATATCAAAGAACCGGTCGAGCAGATCAAAAAGGCGTTCCGGGATTATAAACCCCCGATAAAGGGACTCCCCACCCAACCAAAGGAATCGGTCCATCTCTTTGAAGAGGAACCCGATCGACCGCAGCCACGCCTTGACCGCATGCGGGGGAATGGCATGACCGTGTCCGTGGGCCGGGTACGGGAAGGGGTCCGCTTCATTGCCATGGGGCATAACACGATACGCGGTGCCGCTGGTGCAAGCGTACTCAATGCGGAGCTGATTGTAAAAAAGAAGTATTTATAAAAAAGGGAGAGGCGCCATGCAGCAGCTGAAAGAGAACACAGTATTCGTCGGGAATAAGCCGGTAATGAACTACGTACTTGCCGTAGTAACACAGTTCAACAATGGTGCAGATGAAGTAACGATCAAGGCACGGGGTAAGGCAATCTCCCGTGCTGTTGACACAGCCGAGATCTCCCTGAACAGATTTCTCGATGGAATCGTAAAAAAAGAGATCATCACTTCAACAGAGATCATCGACACGGACACGGGAAAGACAAACGTCTCGAGTATCGAGATCGTTCTCGCCGGCAAAAAATAATTTTTTTCCGGCATAGTTTTACCGGCGGCAGGGGTACGATACCCAAAACGATTTAAGCAGAATTCGCATATGTATGGTTCAATGAGAGCGCACGCTTTGGCTGTACTAATACTCCTCATCCTGGGTTGTACAGCCCCGGCTTTTGCGGCGGGCGATGACCGCTACAGTTACATCACTGTTGAGAATGTTCAGATCCAACTGGATGACGGGACCGCAGTTATCCATGTAGATTATTCCGTGGATGATGGTACCCAGTTTATTTTCTTTTTACTGGGAAAGCAGGATCTCAAAAACAAGCTCCTCAAAATCCTGAATTACGAGGAGGCAAAGATACAGCGTATCGATCTCTCGAGCGCTGATTTCACGGTGTATAATGCCTCACATTCTTACGGGAAGGGGATCTACTGGTATCCTTCTCATGATTTTAATGTCGTCATACCCTCGCTCACCGTACAATCCCCCCAGACCACCAGGAACTTCACGAATACAAAACAATTCCCGGGCGGGATGGGTTTTTTTGCCAGACAGGGCTCCTGATTTTTGATACTGCTACCGTAAGAGTTCAGAATCCCGCTTACTGCTGAACAGGTATAGAGGATGGATGAACCGGGATTATGATACAGAGGGACATCTCCGGAGGCATTGCGTCATCCCTTTTTTGGAATGTGCCATTTCAGCACCTGATTTTTCCATCAGATATTCACAGGACCGTGTCCTTCAGACGCCCGGGGGTCCCGGCACTGCCTTCGCCCCCGTCGCCCGGTCGACCCCCACATGACGACAGAGCGGTATTCCCTTCGGGTATAGTCCCCTTTGAACTGCCAAAATGATTCTGTAATCACGACTGAAAAACTGTTGAAACGGACATGAACTTCATGAGGTCACACCAGAACCATGAAAAACACAATACTTGAGCGCTCCCCGCATCAGGGCCCCTCGCGGGGCACGGCGGGGCAATTTCCGGTCCGCAAAACCGCTCATTGAAGCCGCCGTGGGGCGCCCTTCGGGGCGGCGGCCGTTCATCACCACGGGGGTATGGGGGCTAGAGCCTCCATCATTATCTCATTTCGTGTTTTTCAGAGGAGATCAAGTTCCCGAAACGAACAGAAAATACGTTCAACTATTCCCTGGCAGAAACCCTCACTATCCGGTACCATGCGAAAGCGTTTTTATCTGGGCTGCAGTCATTCCGGCCGGGATGACGGTACCGGTGCTCATGTGGGTGAATGAGTTCCGGTCCTGCCACTCCCGTCCATCCGGTGGAGGTTCTCCCGTTCTCAAATAACGGCAGAGTCAGCATCATTGTCCGAAATTGAGAACCCTTACAGAACCTCAATAATTTCCTGTTTCCGGAGTTCCGTCAGCTTCCGGTTCAGGAAGAACTGGATAATAACACCGGAAATTGCCAGAATAATGCTGGCTATCGCAAAATAGATCACCCGGGTGGCTGCTTCTTCGGGCGTGAGGGTGAAATGGAGCATCTCTTTCACCGGGAGGGTAAAGAGGCTGATACAGTACAGGATTAATCCGATAGCAGTGATAAAAAAGGGGAATACAATCACTTTTCCGAGCCCCTCCCGCTCATGGAAATACACATCAATGACAATCCCAATCGACATGACAAGACCACCTGCTATCAGCCAGCCGATCGCCCCATAAATAAATACCATGAGGAAATAGAGGACACCAAAATCCGTGGAATAATAGTTCAGTATCGTGAGGAATCCATTGACAATCCCCATGAGAACGAGCAGGATCGTTATGGTATAGGTAACAAACGAGAACCGACCGCGCTGCAACGATACCCGGAGGGTATCAACAATGCCATGGACAATCTCGTCCAGACCAGACCCTTTGTAGAGCAGGAAAAAGCCAATAACCCCGATTACGATGATCGTGGCTATTCCCGGCGCATTGAGAAGAATTGCAATCGCGTACAGGAGCATGGCCAGCCCGAGAGGTATAAAGAACATGCGGGAAATTTTGGGATCGTCAAACAGTTTTTTCAGAATATAATAGGTGCCTTCCAGGTTGGGCATCTGGTTGACAATCACGCGGCGGATGCTCGTAACCGGGATCTGGGACTGGATGATCGGTATGACATATTCATCTTCCGCCCCATCAGTAACAAGGATACAGTTCGTCGCTTTGGTCGCCTCAACAACCTGCCGGAGGGACGTTGCGATCTTGCGATCGCCATCGATCATATGGAGGTGATTTCCGGCGATGACGGCGATTTCTGTATCTTCGCCTTTTGCAGTGAGTTCGTCATAGATTTTCACTGCCGAAAATATGGCATTGATATCGGAGTCTTCGGGATCCACAAGGGCAAGGGTGGTTGCTGCCTGCAGGCAGGCTTCTCTGCCAACCGCCGGGCTCTCAATTTTTGCTTTCCACCCGATATCATCGTCCCGGTCAACACTCAGGACCAGCGTCCGTCCCTGCGTCATTATTGTTATTTATAAAATTGGCGTAAATCTATTAAATTATTCCTCACGGTCAGGAAATCCGATAAAAAAGAATTCAGATGAGTTTTGAGCGCTGGAGGAGCAAAATATCGTCGGTTGTGAGTTTCTCTCCCGCCCGGAAATTCTTGAAAAGACTTTCCGCCTCTTTTCTTACGGCCTTCTGTTCTTTGGTTACCTTGACCTTCTTGGTCTTCTTGCGGAGTCCTGAGATCACTTTATCGTAGTCACGGAGCTCCTTCTGGCAGGTAATGAAGTACTTGTGCTCTGCATCCGCTGATTCCTGTGCCTCCACGAAACTCTTGTGTGCTGCATCGGCTGCCTCCCGGGATTTATCGGCTTTGCGGTACGACTCGACCATCAGATCGTGATGCTTCTGGGCGAGTTCTGCAACCTCGGTAACTTTTGCGTGCAGATCAGATGCCTGCTTACGAAATTCCCGGGCTTCGGCAATCTTCGTGCGCATCTCCTTGTTCTGTTCGAGTTCGGTTTCCTGCTCGCGGACCTGTCCTTTCATCTGCTTGATCTTATCGATCAGCTCTCGTTCCTTGTCAGTGGTGAAAACCTCGGTCTGCTGGCGGTACTCCATATACTCAATCTGCTTCTGGAGTTCCTTGATGCCCCGGTTTTTTAAAGTGCCGTGCTCTTTTTTAAAGGCTTCAATCTCCTCGAACAGGACATTGGCCTTGTCATTGAACTCATTGCGCTGGCCCTTGATATCGAGAACAGACTGATTATACGTATCCCGGAGATCTTTGTTCTTCTGGGCTTCTTCCACGAATTCGCGGGTCTGGTTATTGAGGGTGTTCCGCTCCCGGGCAAACTTGCTCGCGGAAGCGTTCAGCTCGTTCCGGCGGTTTTTATGCTCTTCAGACTCTGCAAGGGTTTTTTTCCTTTTTTCCATCAGGTCGTTCAACATGCGCTCCTGCTCCTCATCAGATTCTCCTTTACGGGATGTACGGGATGAACATGTGCCTGCATTTCATACAACAGGAAGGATCTGCCGGCAGATCCCTCCATTCCATTCGATGGATAATTCTGCATGCAGCATGCAGGATGAAAAACACCAGAAAAGGCAATCAGCACAGAATTATTGCAAGACTTCGCATCGAAGTCTTTGTTCAGCACTCGGTTCATGATGTTCAACTCCCGATACCAGGGCTTAACCGTTCACGGTTTTTATAGCCCCCAACCACCCGACAAAGGATTGGCCGAATGTACTATATGTAAAGGCATGAAGGCGTATTAAGGATTTCGCCGCAAACGGTGGATCAGATTGACCACAGGCGGTGAATGACGAGAGGTGACGGAATAAAGAACCCGGACAAAAAGGAAGTTGGTGGTTGGATAACCCAACGTTTCCTCAATTTTTTTCGTGAGATTTTTTTAATTTTGTGCGTGGTGAGGATGTATTAACCGACCCATTCAAGAACGCCGCCGCCACTTGGCTGGTCCTTGCCTCTTCTCCGACCTGCGGGCATCTCTACCGCCTTGGGGTTGGAGCGCTTGTTCTCAATGTCGTTGATCATCGTCTTGTAGGACTGGCGGGTGCCGAGGATCTGCGCGCTCTTGACACCGGTCATGATGGCGAGGACACGGATCTTGCCTTCCATATCGCTCCGCACGCGGGCACCCCAGA
>CAZCZK010000095.1:0-8505 GCA_964503195.1 uncultured Methanoregula sp. | reverse complement strand
AACGGCCGCCGCCCCGAAGGGCGCCAGAGCGGCGGCTTCAGGTACCGGTTTTGCGGACCGGAAATTGCCCCGCCATGCCCCGCGAGAGGCCCTGAGACGGGGAGCGCTCAAAGATATCCATCGGTATTGTGTTTTTCCTGGCTTTGATGTGAACTCACGAAGTTCATGCCCGTTTCAACAAAAGAAAAAAAACGATTAGTTCTTCAGCAACCGCACGAGCAGCGCCTTCTGGGCATGGAGGCGGTTCTCCGCTTCATCCCAGACAAGGCTCTGGCCACCTTCCATTACTTCGTCCGCAATCTCCTGGCCGCGGTGCGCCGGCAGGCAGTGAAGGACCCGGGCATCTGGCGAAGCATGGCGCAGGAGTGGTGAATCAACCGTGTACTGTTTAAAGATCTTCAGACGGGCATCCCGTTCCTCGTCGTCCCCCATGGAGATCCAGGTATCGGTCACGATCACGTCCGCATCCTTCACGGCCTCTTCCGGCTTCCTGACAAGGGTCACGTGCCCGCCCAGCGTCCGGGCTTTTTTCACGAATGCATCCTCGGGTTCATACCCTTTCGGTGTTGCGACGGTTACCTCGTAGCCGGTCAGCACCGTGGAGAGGATCAGGGAGTTGCAGACATTGTTGCCGTCACCTACCCAGGCCACCTTCAGTTCGCTCGTTGAGCCGAAGTGCTCCTTCATGGTCAGGATGTCAGCCAGGAGCTGACAGGGATGTTCAAGGTCAGAGAGCCCGTTGATGACCGGAATGGTTGCATACTGTGCAAATTCCTCGATCGTGCTGTGCTTGTAGGCCCGGATCATGATGGCAGAGACATACCGTGAGGCCGCCCGGGCGGTGTCACGGATCTCCTCTCCCCGCCAGATCTGCATATCGCGGGCATTGAGGAAGAGGGCATGGCCGCCCAGCTCATTCATCCCGACCTCGAACGAGATATGCGTGCGGGTTGACGCTTTCTCAAAGATCATGGCAAGCGTCTTTCCGTCAAGAAGACGGTGGGGTACACCGGCTTTTCTCTGCCGTTTCAGTTTCTCGGCTTCAGCAATAATTCCCTCGAGTTCATTCCTGCTGATATCGAGAATCGAGATAAAGTCCTTTTTCATGATAACTCCTTCATGTGGGCTATGCGCCTCTCCAGCAGCGCACGGGTGCCGATGTCCCGCCGGTACCGTACCGCTCCCCTGACGCCAGAGGCTGCCTGCTCTGCCTCCCGTTCAGCCTCCTCAAGGGTTTCACCGGTACCAACGTATGCGAGGGCCCGGGAAGTCTGGGTCAGGAGGGACCCGGATGCATCCCCCGCCACGTTGGCGTAATAGAGAAGGGCCTCCTGGTTCGCGGGAAGCGTTATCGGATCGCCCGCATGGGGTGAATCCGGGTAGCCTTGCGGAACAAGGTATTTGCAGACCGTTGCCAGGGGTTCGAAGTTGACGTGTGACGAGCTCAGGGATCCTTCTGCGATCCTGCTGACGATCTCCGAAAGGTCCGAAGAGAGGAGGGAAAGGACATTCATTGCCTCCGGATCGCCGAACCGGGCATTGAACTCGATAACCCGGGGACCCTGTGCAGTATTCATGAACTGGCCATAGAGGATTCCCCTGTACGGGCTCCCCAGGCGTTCCATGGCAGCGACAACGGACTGTATGATAGCAAGTGCGTTATGGTAATCCAGCTCCTTCACAAACGGGAGCATGTGATCCGGCATCGAGTACGATCCCATCCCGCCGGTATTCGGGCCGGTGTCTCCCTCGAACGCCCGCTTGTGGTCCTGGACGAGGGGCATCGGGACCAGGCGCTTGCCGTCAACAAAGGCCTGCAGGGTAAACTCTTCTCCCAGCAGCCGTTCCTCCAGCACAACGTTGCCGTTCAGTGACCGGGTATAGGCAACCGCTCCTGCACGGTCGACCTGCTCACCCATGATCCGGACACCTTTTCCCCCGGTAAGACCTATCGGCTTGACAACGAGGTCGCCATCGTAGCCTTCGATGAAATCCGCAGCATCCGAAGAAGAATGGAATACCCGGTACATCGGGCAGCCGTCAATACGGTTATGGTCCATCATCTCCCGGCAGAACGCCTTGTCGGTTTCCAGGCGGGCTGCTTTCCGTGTCGGGCCGATGCTCGGAACACCGGCAGATTCAAGCGCATCGACAATCCCCGCCTCGAGCGGGGCTTCGGGACCGATAAAGGCATAGTCTGCTCCGGCTTCCTTTGCAAAGCCGACTATGGTTTTAACATCGGTCTCCCTGCAGAGATGGACTTTTTTTGCCAGATGTGCGATTCCGGGGTTTTGCCGGGCCATAACGGCATAGATCTCAGTCTTTGCAGACCGGCCGAGGGCAGAAGCTATCGCATGCTCGCGTCCTCCCCCGCCCACAACGAGTATCTTCATCATCTCTCCTATTGGACGTATGCCTAAATATCCCTGCTCTTTAAGAGGTCACTGATACGGATGAGCGGGATGAGCTCTGCCCCGTGCTCCTTCAGCATCTCCCCGGCCCCCTGTTCACGGTCAACAACCGTGACAACGCGATCAGCCCGGGCCCCGGCTGCCCTGAGAACCTCAATCCCGTAGAGCGCCGATCCGCCCGAGGTAGTGACATCCTCGATCAACAGGACGTTTTTCCCGCGGACTTCCCCGATGATGAGGTCTTTCTTCCCATGCCCTTTTTCTGACGAGCGGATGATCACGTAGGGTTTCCCGCAGGTCAGCGATACAGCGACGGCGAGGGGGACGCCCCCGACAGCCACACCGGCAATGACATCGAAGGGATAGGTCCCGGCAACTGCCGATCCAACTGCTGAAAGGAGATCCGGGTGCGTGACTGCCGATTTCACATCAACATAATACGTGCTCTTCGCACCGGATGCAAGGGTAAATTCCCCGAATTCAATCGCCTTGTACCTGACCAGTAAATCTCTGAGAGGATAGGTTACCATGGAACCTCCTTGACCTTGAACATGTAACCGATAATGTTTGTTGCCCGGTGCAGGACCGGGGTAATAATGAGGATGATGATAAACAGTGTCAGCGTGACATTGGCAAAGAGCCAGGCAGGATCGCCGACGAGCAGGAGAAGGAACGCACCTGCAACCAGATCATACTGGTCGGCGATGGGCCATTTTGCCCCCCGGTCCTTTCCGAGCCTGCGCTTGAAGAAGCTCTTGACAAGGTCCCCGAGGAGTGCACCGATGGAGAGGAGGGCGACGGACCGGTAGGTATGCTCCGGCAGGCTGGCAGGCGGGAACTGGCCGGCTATCCAGATCAGGATAATGCCGGTAAGGATACCGGTGATAATGCCGGTAAAGAGCCCACGCCAGGTCTTCCCGTCCCCGAAAATCCGGTTGCCGTCTGAAAAATTCCTTTGCAGGTCGATAGGAGTACCTCCACCACACAGTGCTGCAACCGGGTTCGGGACGTATGCGGGAAGCATGATCCAGAGCGCCCAGAACAGTGGTATTATCAGAAACTCAATGCTAATAATGTAGCACCCCAATACCTCTAATAAAGAGCTGAGGCAAACATTAAGGTTACTAATAGTCCTGAACATGGTATTTTCGGGGGTACACCGATGCTGATAAAAAAGACCCGCAGTCTTTGCCCTGCCTGTAACACCGTTGTCGATGCTGACATAGTTGAAGAGGAGGGAAAGATCTGGCTTGTGCGGACCTGCCCGGAACACGGGTTTTTCAGGAACCTGTACTGGTCGGATCCGGTGCTGTACCACCGGTTTGACGCATATGAAGCCGTGGGGAATGGTATCGAAAACCCCCAGAATACCACAGCAGTACCGTCCAGCTGCCCCACAGCCTGTGGATTATGCACGAACCACCACTCCGAAACGCTCCTCGCAAATATCGATCTCACCAACCGGTGCAACCTCAACTGCGATTTCTGTTTTGCCAATGCACGTGCCTGCGGGTTTATCTACGAACCGGCATTCGATGAAGTCGTATCAATGCTGAAACTTCTCAGGTCACAAAAACCGGTCCCTGCCCCGGCAGTCCAGTTCTCGGGGGGCGAGCCGACCATGAGGGATGACCTGGCCGAGATCATCAGGACGGCAAAACAGATGGGTTTCCCGCAGGTCCAGATCGCAACGAACGGGATCAAGCTGGCCGCCAATCCGGCATATGCACAGCAGCTCAAGGATACCGGGCTCAACACGGTGTACCTTCACTTCGACGGGATTTCAAAGGAGACCAACCCGAACCTGAAAAAACACATTAAGGCAATTGAGAACCTGAAGCGGGTCCGGCTCGGTACCGTCCTCGTCCCGACGGTTATTCGGGGCCGCAATGATCACGAGCTCGGTGACATCATCCGCTTTGCCGCGAGGAACATCTCCGTGATCCGGGGGGTGAACTTCCAGCCGGTTGCATTCACCGGGGCGGCAAGCGACGATGATATCAGGAAATCCCGGATCACGATACCCGACGTGCTCCAGAAAATTGAGGACCAGATGCCAGGCATTCTCCGGAAGGAGGATTTTTACCCGGTCCCCTGCGTCCTCCCCTTCTCGGACCTTGCCGAAGCGTACACGGGAAAACCGCAGGTCCGCTTCACGGCTCACCAGCATTGCGGTGCAGCCACGTACGTGTTCGTACAGGACGACGGTCTCGTGCCGGTGAACAGGATGGTGAACGTGGAGAGCTTCTTCGAATCAGTCGGGCAGATGGCGGAGAACCTCAAAAAAGGCGGGACCATCAACAAGTACAAGACGCTTATCGAAGGAGTGAAGAACATGCATGACTCGTTCCGGCAGGGAGAGCAGGGGTCTACGACCGAGTTCTGGAAGATCATCGGAAAGACCCTCATCAGCCAGAATTTCGAGGCCTTGCGGGAGTTCCACTGGAACGCCCTGTTCATTGGCACCATGCATTTCATGGACCGGTACAATTACGATCTTGACCGGGTCAGCCGCTGCTGTATTCACTATGCCACACCTGACGGAAGACTCATCCCGTTCTGCAGCTACAACAGCGGGCCGGTGCACCGGGAACAGGTCTGGAAGAAATTTGCGAAGGGGCCGGAAAAGTAAAATCGCTGATTTTTTCTGGTGACCTTTCCTTTTTTTTTGGTAAAGTATCAGGTGCCCTCCGGTCTTCCCGCTCTGACAGGAAGCCCCCCCGTAACCCTGCCCTGCCCCTGTTGGGGGCTCAAGCGATTCCATGGTATTCCCCAAATCACGGTTCAGGTAGTACAGAACTCCCGCAACCGGGACCTTAAAAGCGGCGGGGCAAAGCCAGAGGGAGTCGGCGTTTTTAAAATCATCGGCATATAAACGGTCTCGCCGTTTCAGTTCCGGCAGGCTGTTTTTCTTGTCTTTTCCTGATTGAACGGAGGCGATACAGTATCACATTACCCAAAAAAAGTGATGGGGTTCATTTCTTCTCCCCGGGTTCCCGCCCGGTATGCCTCACGGGAAGGGCAGCTCGATCGTCCTCCCGTGCTGCATGGCGATCCTGGCGATGGCAAGGTCCTGTATGGCGAGACACATTGATCTCCCCGGAATGAATCACCTGGGCAGGATCGTCCACGAAAACCTCTGCACGCCGTAACAGGGAGGGGTCGGGTTCCTCCTTGGTGGGGCATCTGCCCCGATGGCATTGATATGGGTGCCTTCATGGATCCACCCGCTCATGATGATCGGGGTTGTGGAGGGCGTGGTTGTGACCAGGACATCGCAGTCACAGGCCCTCTCCGGGGATGAGGCCATGCAGGGGTACTCCATAAACCGGTCGGCAAACTTCCTGACATGCGCCGGGTTGCGCCCCAGATCCGGATCTCCTGGATCTTCAGCTCGCGGGAGATGGCCGCCACCTGCGCCTCTGCCTGCCGGCCGGTCCCGATCACCCCCAGTACGACCTCCTTTTTCGGGCTGAGGTATTTTGCTGCAACGGCCCCGGCAGCACCGGTCCTCATATCGGTGAGGCGCGTTGCATTGATGACAGCCAGAGGTTTGCCCGTGGCAGGATCCAGGATGATAGTGAGGGCCATGACCGTCGGGAGCCCCGCCTTGGGATTCTTCGGATGAACGTTGACAATTTTGACACCGGCGATTGACAGGGAAGGGAGATAGGCTGGCATAGTGCGGAAATCCCCCTCCGGCAACGTGATGGAGACCTTCGGTGGCATCTGCATGAGGCCGTTGCCGTGATCCGCGAATGCTGATTCCACGCTTCTGTTGACCTGCCCGATGTCAAGACCCATGTCGGTATCCGTGAAATACTGCATGGGCGAAGATCCATGCTGATGGGTCTTTATTACTTCTAAAAACCGGAGTCTGCCTGCAGGGTGTATGCAGTTCTGCAGAATTACGAATAGTCCATTTCTTTTAATGTCTTTTCGGCAAGCTCCTTCATGCGTGCCGATATCCTGCTCGATGAGGAATAGTCCACATCCTTCATTGCATTGGCGATCTCGGTGCCAAGCACGAAGATAGCATACTTGTGTTCCATCTTGCTCTTGTGCTGCTGGGACGGGGTGATCTTCAGGGCATTATACTGGGTGAACTTGAGATCGGGATTGATCTCTTCAAAATAGTCTTTTACGTCTGACAACATCTGGTGAAGGTTGATCAGTTCGTCTTTATGCATACGGTCCCTCCGAAGGTTATCTTGGTTTTGTGCAGCATAAATAAATTTGCGTCAGTGTATTACGATCCCATTTTCATGAGACGGATAGAGAGTGGGCGTTTGATAATGCCCCGGAAATCCCGGGCAGCCACATAGGAAAACCCTTTCGCGACAAGGCGGTCGAGCAGTTTCTGGTCAACAGGACGATCGAGCACCAGGCCGCCTGGCGGGGCATCGAGGGTGTCAATTCCTTTTTCCACTTCATCGGAACGCAGTTCCTGGATCACTGTCAGGTCCTCGGCAAGGAAACGTGCCAGGTTCTGTCCTTTCACTTCGTCAATATGGTCCCGGAGGGTCCGGGGCCCTTTTACGGGCTCCCTCTGGTGCTTTGCACCGGATGCATGTTTTGGTTTTTTATCCTTCCCCTCGTTCTCTTCAGGCCCCGCCCCGGCAGCTTTCAGTTCGGGGGGAAGTTCTGCTGAGTTCTCAAAATACTGGTCGCGAACATACTCGACCGGCACCTTGTTCCGGAGGGTTTTGATGACTTCCTTCCGTGTCATGTCCTCGACACTTTTTCCCCGGGGGGAGAAGGCAACGAAGTCGATGTCCGCTACCTGCAGGAGCTCCCGGAGGATCAGCTCGCCCCCGCGATCCCCATCGAAGAAAGCGGTCGTCGTTTTCTTCTCGCAGAGATCGATGACGGTTCTGGGGATATTGGTCCCCTCGACGGCCACGGCATTTTTGATACCGTAGCGCAACAGGTTCAGGACATCTGCCCGACCTTCCACGACGATGATCGCATCGGATTCCAGGACGTGGGGGCCGGCCGGGGCTTTTTCCTCGCCAACCGATCCGATCTTTTCTATCCGCATACTCTGCCGGACATCATCGAGCAGCTCGTCGGAGTCGATCGTCCCGTCCTCAAAGCGTTCGATCAGGATCTCCTTTGCCCGTTCGACAATCTTCCTGCGCTTGCTGACCCGGATGTCCTCAATGGAGGCAACGGTCACACGGGCAACACAGGGACCAACGCGGTCGGTGGTCTCGAGCGACGCCGCAAGGATCGCTGTTTCTGCCCGGTCCAGGGAGGACGAGATCAGGATCTCGCCCGATGTTTCGCCTTTCCTGCTGGTTATCTGGACGTCGATTCGTCCGACACGCCCCGTCCTCTGGAGATCCCGGAGGTCGAGGTCTTCGCCGAGTAACCCTTCAGTCTGCCCGAATATGGCGCCGACTACGTCAGGTTTCTCGACCACCCCCTCGGTCGTGAGGTTGATGTGAATAAGGTACTTGGTAGTATCCGGTGAATACACGTAAACGCACCCCCATGTATCATGCAAAGCATGTGAAGCCTGATCATAGGTACAAAAATTATATATACATTGGAATTACTTAAAGGCGAGCCTCGGGACAACGACTATCGTGAAGACCGGTCCCAAAACCGGGATATCGGAAATTTTAAAAGATGCCTTCCCGAGGGGCCCGTGATGGTGCTTCGTAGAGTCTTACGCCCCCGTTGCTTCCTGCTGATGAGGGCATATCCGCACAGCAACACCGGCTTACCGGGTGCACACCAGGACAAGAAGTTCCGCTGATTGTCAGTCCTGCGTGCCAATGCCGTCTGGCCCGGTTATTCCCTGACACCAAGCCGATCAAGCACCGTCTGTCTGCTCATGCCGGCAACATGCACCCGTTTCTGTGACGATGTTGAGCCCGACAAAATACTGACCGAAGAAGCAGGTACATCAAGTCGTTCTGCAACGAGTTTTATGATCGCCTTGTTCGCCCGTCCTTCAAGAGCGGGAGCAGGTACACGGCAGCCGATGGTCCGGCGCCACTCGTTATACCCGGAGGGAAAAACCGCCTCTTTTGCACCGGCGGTCACTTCAATGGCGATGACGACCCCCTGCCGCTCTTCGGATACG
>CAZCZK010000094.1:0-8948 GCA_964503195.1 uncultured Methanoregula sp. | reverse complement strand
CGGATGGTGACGGGTTTATCGAATCTACTGTTGTTGTGAAGATGACGGGGAAGACCGGGGTGGAGATGGAGGCTTTGACCGGGGTGTCGGTTGCCCTACTGACTATCTGGGACATGGTCAAGTCTGCTGAGAAGGATGCGCAGGGGCAGTATCCTGTTACCCGGATTACCGATATTCGGGTGGTGGAGAAGAAGAAGGGGAAGTAATTACACTGATATCGGGAAATTTTCAATAGTTCATCATTGTCTACTTAAGAAAACTTGGAAAACCAAATACCAAAATTTTTCTAGACTATGGTTTTATTATTTTTAATGAATATTAAATCAAAAAATTTTGCATTGTGTAAAAATTTGTCAACCCCTTTGTTCATGATTTCTGCAGACTTTTTCTTCGTATATCTCGGACTGCTTGTTGTAACTATTATGTATATTATCGGAGGATTGGACAGAGTATCTCATTTTGACGATCCAACATATCCCAGAGGTTATGATAATGCATATTCACTTAATATCTGGATATCCATTATTTTGATCCTGATCCCGATAATCTCACTTATCGGGAGTATTCTCCTCACTCGTGAAATGAGAAAACAATCATTGCACTGGCAGTATGGACTTCCCCTTATTATTTCAACGGGAATTATTGCGATTTCCTTTATTTGTTTCATTCTTTCTATGTATCATGTTTCAATATTTCGGGCGTATTCATTTTATGGAGTTTTGTTTTGTACGATTGGATTTCTCGTTCTGGCAGCATCTGTGGGATTTTTTTTCAGATATTTTCAAACACTGGAGCAGGTATCCTCCAATGCTGTTAACATTTTGTATGGAATCGGCCTTTGGGGTATCCTGGATCTCGTTTTATTCTGTCTTATTTTACTGGTCCAAGAAATTACGAACACTGCTATTTCCGGATCTCTTGAGGATTTAACATGGAAATCCGGTTCTTATGTGATGGTATGGGGAATCTCGATAGGACTTTTCATAATTTATTTATTAATATTATTGCCTGCCGTTGGGATCCTGATATTACATATTAGTGAACGATACAGGAATCTTCCCAACGATGAAACGGATATAAAATACGTATACTGATAACATGATATCCTGATCTTAAAATATCAATAATACGACTGATATCCCCATACCCCCGGTTGCGATTTTCCTACGCGCAAAACGCCTCGTCGGGTTTTGCGCTGCTCACTTACCTTGATCCGGAAATGAACGGTGCATGAAGCCGCCGCGGGGGCGCTCCCGCATCGGCTTTAATTCCTACTTGATAGCGATATATTATCAAAAATCTGGTGTTATTAAGTACAAAGATTATGAATCGTTTTTTTCAATTTTCTTGAGAATCTCATCAACCTCATTATCCGTGAGATATCCACGACCAATATTATCCCTCGAAGATTCCGTGTGTTCGTTATTAATTTTCCAGTCTAAATTTCCTTTCCCGTAAAATTTTATTGTCTTAAGCGTCCACCACCCCTCAAGCCCTCCCCTTGACCATTCATCCCTATAAACTAAAGCCCCCCAACCGTTTTTAAATCGATAAATCCTCTCAATGCGAGTACCTTCAAGTGTTCGTCTTTTAAGGATTGGTGTACGCATATATCCGACACTTTTGTAAATTGATTATTTTTTAAAAAATTAAGATTTTGCAAAGAGTGTGAAAGAAATTAATACGAAATTGTAATAAATTCGGGTCAAATTACAACTTTGGGTGAAAATCCCCGCCCCCACTCTTTATTACCCCCCGTATCCTAGTATATGGGCACACGGGATCCGTCCCGTATGAAAAGGAATGTAGCCCTCTTTGGGCCGAACCTTAGGTGATTACCATGGTAAAATCAATGTACGCGTTTGTCAGGGACGCCTGGAAGAGACCTGACAAGTCAGAGGTTGGAGAACTCCTCTGGAACCGGATGCAGACATGGCGCCGCGAGGGCAGCGTTGTCCGCATTGAGCACCCGACCCGTATCGACCGGGCCCGCTCGCTCGGCTACAAGGCCAAGCAGGGTATTGCCGTTGCACGCGTGCAGGTCCGCCGCGGTGGCCGCCGGGCATCCCGGTACGTCCGCGCACGCCGTTCAGCCCGTATGGGCAAGAACCGGCTCACCGCCGGGAAGAGCATCCAGCGGATTGCCGAGGAACGCGCATCGAAGAAGTTCCCGAACATGGAAGTCCTCAACTCCTACTGGGTTGGACAGGACGGGAAGCTGAAATACTACGAGGTCATCCTCGTTGACGGTCACCACCCCTCGATACGGGCGGACAAGAACCTTGCCTGGATGGCAGACCCGGTACACCGGGGACGTGCAGAGCGCGGCAAGACGTCGGCCGGCCTTAAGGGACGCGGCATGCTCTACCGGGGCAAGGGTACCGAGAAGACCCGCCCGAGCATCCGCTCTCATGCAAACCAGGGCAAATAACCTTATCTTTTTTTAACCGAAGTAACTCTCATGAAAATAACCGACGCTGCCGTCTTTCCGTACCCGTGCGGGGACACGTCGGTACGGCGGCTGGCTCTCGAAGCAAAAATCCTCGGGTTTGACAGCCTTGTTGCGATGGATACCCCGGCAGGATTTTACGACGGGGTGGAAATCCAGGGCGGGACCCTTATCCAGGACGCTTTAATACGGGATGTGATTACCCGGGTGAAACGGGTAAAGGAGGCCGGCACCGTGGTCTCGGTGAGTGCACGGGATAACGGGTTTAACCGGGCAGCGATCGGTCTCAAAGGGGTTCATATTCTCCGGGGCATCCAGCTTGCCGATAAGCTGGCGTTTGATCACGTGACCGCTAAAATGGCGGCCGATAACAATGTCGCCATCGATATCGACCTGTCCGTTCTCATCGCCGCCCGTGGTGTCACCCGCCAGCGTGCAATCCACCGGTATCGGGACGTGCTGACTCTTGAACGCAGGTTTGAATTCCCGGTTTCCCTGTCATCGTATGCCCGCTCGTACCTTGATCTGCGGGCTGTGCGTGAGATCACGGGACTCTGCTCCCTCATCGGCATGGACAACGGCGGTGTGGAGAACGCCCTCGATTCTGTAAGGCGGGTAACGGTTCCCCCGGTCCCGGCAGTCCGGGTGATCTCATGACCCCCCGGCCACCAACCCTGCGCGAGAACCGGCGCTATATCCTTGTCAGGGTCGAGCCGGCGGGGACTCTCATCGAGCAGAAGGAACTCTATTACCTTGTTTCGGATGCGGCTACATCCCTGTGGGGAGATGGCGGAGCCAGTGTGATTACCCCGGCAGTCGTGGCAGCGGAGAATGGGCATGTGATCATCCGGTGCCTTCGGGGGACTGAGAAGGAGCTTACCCTTGCGCTCTCAACAGTCACGGGCACGCGGGATGTCCATTGTGCGCTCCGGATCGTTGCTGCTTCCGGTACAATCGAGAGCCTGCGCGAAAGGATCCGGGCACAACAGCCCCCCGAAGTCCCCGTTCCGGAAGTCCGTGACCGCCTTTTTGAGAGTAAGGATGTCAGTGTCGCGTACTGTAACGGTCAGAAGGTTGATGTGATTGAAAAGGGATTTAAAAATGCACACCGATTGTTCTTAACAAAAAGTGATCTGGAGATTTCATAATGCAGCCACAATATCAGATGGGATATGACCGGGCAATCACCGTTTTTTCGCCAGACGGCCGGCTCTATCAGGTAGAGTACGCCCGCGAAGCAGTGAAACGGGGGACTACCGCGGTCGGTATCAAGGCAAAGGACGGCGTTGTTTTAATCGTCGACAAGCGTGTCAGTTCCAAGCTTCTTGAAGCATCATCGATAGAGAAAATTTTCAAGATCGATGAGCACATCGGGGTCGCTTCCTCAGGTCTTGTCGGGGATGCACGGGCGCTCGTTGACCGTGCACGGGTCGAGTGTCAGATCAACCGCGTCTCGTACGATGAACCGATCGAGGTGGAAGCCCTCTCGAAGAAGATCTGCGACCATATGCAGTCCCTCACCCAGTATGGCGGGATCCGTCCGTACGGTACTGCCCTCCTCATTGCTGGTGTCAGTGATGGCGAGGTGCGCCTTTTCGAGACTGACCCTTCCGGCACACTCCTTGAGTACAAGGCAACAGGCATCGGGATCGGCCGGCCTGCAGCCATGAAGGTCTTTGAAGAGGAATACAACCCGGATACCGAGATCAAGGATGCAATCCCGCTGGGCTTGAAGGCGCTCCACTCTGCGACCGAGGGTAAGTTCGATGGTGACCAGGTCGAGATCGGCATTATCGAGAAGGCAACCCCGGTATTCAAGAAGATGAGCCGGCAGGAAGTCGCTTCCTTTGTCGAGCAATTCAAACCGTGAGCGTCCATGATCTCCCTTGACCATGCGGTGGTAGCACGGCTCGACAGTCACGGGGAACGGTTCGAGATCCTCGTTGACCCGCGGCAGGCCGCTCTTGTGCGACAGGGCCAGCCGGTCATTATCGAGGACGTTGTTGCCGCACTCAATGTCTTTGGCAATACCTCGAAGGCAACCCGGGCTTCAGATGAAGCCCTGATGAAGGTCTTCCAGACTACGGATTTTACTACCGTTGCACGGAAGATCATCGAGAAGGGGGAGATCCACCTCACCGCTGAGCAGCGCAAACAGATGATCGAGGAGAAACGACGTCAGGTAGTCACGTTCATTGCCCGGAATGCGGTCAACCCCCAGACCGGCCACCCCCATCCGCCCACGCGGATTGAGATGGCCATGGAGGAGGCACGGGTCAATATCGACCCCTTCAAGCACCTGGACGAATTGGTGAAGGAGACCGTGAAAGCCCTCCGCCCCCTCCTCCCGATACGGTTCGAGGAACTGCGGCTCGCGATCAAGATCCCTCCCGATTTCGCTGCCAAGGCATACGGGGATATCGCAGCCGGGTCGGTCATGGAGAAGGACGAGTGGCAGAAGGACGGCTCCTGGGTCTGTGTGGTCAGGATCCCGGCGGGAATTCAGGGAGAGTTCTATGACCTCATCAACAAGCTCTCGAAAGGAGAGGGGCAGGTCAAGATCCTCAATCAAGTATATTAATTCAGAGGACCAATAAAAAAAGACAGATCGGTGGGTATCCATTATGGCAACTTCAACGCAGAAAGCAAAAGGAAAAGTAACCGGAAGCTCAGGACGATTCGGCTGCCGGTACGGAAGATTCGTGCGCAAGCGCGTGAACGATATCGAGAAGATCTCCCATGCGCTGCACCGCTGCCCGAAGTGCGACATGGAATCTGTGGCGCGCAAGGGGACCGGCATCTGGGAGTGCCGCAAGTGCGGGTACAAATTCGCCGGGGGCGCATACCAGCCTATGACCCCCAGCATGAAGATAGCCCAGCGTGCAATCGACCGTACCGTCGTTGAAGAGAGCAGGAAATAACGGATACAGCATGGCGAGTACCTACAAGTGTGCACGGTGCAAGCAGAAAGTCGAGATTGACGTGAACGTCCGGTGCCCCTACTGCGGTCACCGCATCCTCTTTAAGGAACGCGGTGCTGCAATCAAGGAACTTAAAGCCCGTTAATCCACGAGCCGGCACCTGCCTTTTATACCATACTTTTATCTTCTTTTTACCCGATTTCCGTATGAGGAATTCCTTGCCGCAGCACCACGCTACCTTCCGGTTCTCAACGGACCGTGCAGAGCAGATTTATACGTCGCTCGCACCGGAACTCTCTGATGAGGTGAACTCCCGATCCACCATTCGCTGCTGGATCGAGGGATCAACCACCCTGGTCCTGCAGGTTGGAGCAGAGGATACAGCAGCGCTCCGTGCCGCCCTCAACATGTACCTCCGGCTGGTCAATGTTGCCGATGAGGTACAGGGGCTCGTGAAAAAAAAATGAAATAATGTGGAGATTGGGATTGCCCCCGTTTCAGGGCCGCGTTGAGGTACCGCGGGACAGATTATCTTGTATCCCCCCGCAATTGATCCGCTGCAGGGGTACCTCGTCGGGGACGGCGCTCAAAGCAACTATCGCATGGTTACCGATGTTCCACTACCTGGTGAATAACCCTTTTTATCAAGGGACACCGATATAGTAGAAGGAGTTTACCATGAACAATATCTCACCAAAAGTCCAGAACCAGCTCAGCATGCTCCAGCAGCTTCAGCAGCAGCTCCAGACGGTCCTCCAGCAGAAAACCCAGTATGAACTGGCAGTCCGTGAGGCAAAAAGAGCACAGGAAGAGATCAAGGATTCGGCTGATGATGCAGTGATGTACATGAGTGTCGGCACGGTCATGATGCAGAAGAAGAAAGAGGTCGTGGACGCCAAGCTCACCGACAAGATCGAGACCATCGAGCTTCGCATCAAATCACTTGAGAAACAGGAGAAGCTGCTGCAGGGCAAGTTTGAGCAGCTCCAGGCTCAGATCAAGACTGCCCTTGAGGGAAGGGGTTCCCCGCAGGCCGCATAATCTTTTTTTCTGTTCTTAAAAAAAATAATAAAAAACAAAACACTGATGCTGTCCTGCACACCAGTCCTTGTATGCAGCATACGGCAGACTTTCTGTCTGTAGACCCGGTCCACCGGCTTCTCGTCATCAAGACTGCCGCCGATCATGCCTCCCGCGCCCACAAAGGGCAGTTCCGTAAGGACTTAAAGACCCCCTACATCACCCACCCCGCCCGGGTTGCCGGTCTTGTCGGATCCTTCAATGGGTCGCATGTTGCCATCATCGCGGCCTGGCTTCATGATGTTTATGAGGACTGCTCCCCGGAATGGATCCTGAAAACCAATGCTCTGATAACCGGTCTCAGGTTGTCCAATGACGATCAGCGGGATATCGCTGCTATTGTGGAAGCCATGACCAAGAAGAATACCATATCCGGCAAGGCAGCCCGGCTCTCTGACAGCCTTGATCGCATTCTCGATGCGCCACCAGAGGCAACGCTGGTCAAGCTTTGCGATCGGATCGACAATCTCCTCGACTCTGCGGACCGGAACGGGGGTTTTACAACCCACTACCTTCTATCAACGGACGAGGTAATCGACAAATTATCCGTGCGGGCTTCGCTCTATGGGTATGATTCTGCCCTGAATATCCTTGTCCAGATCCGAAATTGTAACCTGAAAAAATTGTGAAGATTTTATATTCGGTTGATCAGGTTCACCGCATTCACCAGCGCCTCCACGGATGATAAAACGATATCGTCGCCGCTCCCGCTGGCATCGAAGATCCTGCCACGTTCATCTTCGACCGCGATAGTCACATGGCACATGGCATCAGATCCGCCGGAGATTGCCTCGATATTGAATTCCGTGAGATGGAGTTTCGACGGGGTAATCCCCAGAATGGCATTGAGGGCTGCATCGACAGGACCGTTACCCACGGCTGAGAAGACATGCTCCTTTCCGTTCACCATCGCCCGGACGCTCGCCGTCGGTATTGCATGGTTCCCGGTCATGATTGCAATGTCCTGAAGGTGAAGGGCCTTGTTGTTCAGTTCGATACCCATAACGGTTTCAGCAATTTCGTAGAGATCAGCGTCCGTCACGCGTTTTCCACGGCTGGCTACCGCTTTTACCTTTTCGATGATCGCATCAAGCTGGGTATCGTCCGGGTCGATATGGGCATCGGTCAGCATCTGCCGTACCGCGTGCCGGCCCACGTGTTTCCCGAGCGTCAACCTGCGGCGGTGCCCCACCATCTCCGGCGTCATGATCCCTGGTTCAAACGTGGCCGAATTCTTGATAACCCCGTGCGAGTGGATACCGCTCTCGTGCGAGAAGACGTTCTCACCGACTACCGGCTGGGTTGGCGTGATGCCGATGCCGCTGAACCGGGAGATAAGGCGGGATGTCTCGACCAGGCGCGTCTTCTCGATTCCGGTCCGGATACGGTACATCGACTCCATGATCATCACGGTCTGGGCAAGATCCGCATTACCCGCACGCTCTCCAAGCCCGTTCACCGTCACCTGCACCTGCGATGCTCCCGCCTCAACGGCAGCGATCGTATTGGCGACCGCGAGGCCGAAGTCGTTGTGACAGTGGACATCGATAGGGCACCGGACCTCCCGGTTGATCCGGGTGATGAGTGTTTTCATCGCAGACGGAGAGATGATGCCGACCGTGTCCGGGACGTTAATGATCGTTGCCCCTGCATCGGCAGCGGTCTGGAAGACTTCAATAAGATAGTCCCAGTCCGTCCGCGTGGCATCCATGGCTGAGAACATACAGAGGTCGGAGCGTTTCCGGACGTGGCTGATGATATCGGCCGTGATCCCGAGCACCTCCTTCCTTGTTTTGTTGATGGTGTTCTCCCGCTGGATATCCGATGTCGGGATGAAGACATGCACCATGTCGACATCACAGTCAAAGCAGGTGTCGACATCGGCTTTAATAGAGCGGGCAAGCCCGCAGATCACTGACTCCAGGCCGAGCTTCTTGATAGCGGTTACCGTTTCTTTCTCGGCCTTCGAGGATGCAGGAAATCCTGCCTCGATTGCATGAACGCCGATATCGGAGAGCTGGCGAGCGATCTGAAGTTTCTGTTCAATGGTAAATGCAATACCCGGGGTCTGTTCTCCGTCACGTAAGGTGGTGTCAAAAACAGTTACTTCTTCATGAGCATGGCTATCGGTGAAGAAGACGATCCCCCGCAACATCCTTGCGAGCAGTCATATACCTACATGTGCATGCGGATTATTTAAACAATCGCTGCACCAGGCCCGGTTTTGTTCTTTTCCCTCCTTAAAACCGGGCCCTGTTACGATATGTTTAATACGGATTTACCCCTACATTACTAGGCAGTGCCCCGCCTTAACTCAGCCTGGTAGAGTGCGCGGCTGTAGATTGGTTTACCGTTCAAGGTAACTGCGCGGCTACCGCGATGTCCCCGGTTCGAATCTGGGAGGCGGGATTAACTGTACAAGATGCCCAGGTAGTGTAGTGGCCTATCATGATTGCCTGTCACGCAATCGACTCGGATTCGAATTCCGACCTGGGCGT
>CAZCZK010000093.1:0-9041 GCA_964503195.1 uncultured Methanoregula sp. | reverse complement strand
ACCATGTCGAGCTCTCTGGTACTGTCTACACTGCGAGGGATGAGGCGCACCTGCGTATGCAGGAGAAGGGGATCCCGTTCGATCCCCTTGGAGCGGTCATTTACCACTGCGGCCCGGTCATCCATGAGAACAGAGTCATCGCCGCCGGCCCGACCACCTCTGCACGGATGAACGAGCTTGCCGGGTTCCTTATCGAGAAAGGCGTCCGGGGACTCATAGGGAAGGGGGGTATGGGTCCAATGGTACGCGAACAACTGAAAGGCCGGGGGATCTATCTTGCCTTCACCGGCGGCTGCGCAGCGCTTGCTTCGTCCCATATGACCCCGAAGGGGGTTTATCACGAAGACCTTGGTATGGCCGAAGCGGTCTGGGTCATTGAGCTTGACCATCTGCCGCTTGTTGTCGGTATCGATCCATGCGGGAACGATATCTTCGATGCAGCCCGGAAGAACGCAGAAACGGCTTTTCGGGACTATTCGAAAAAGCCCGTGCACGATCGTTCGTGCTCCAAAGAATAGGTTTTTTGTAAAGGTCAATGAATATATACTACGATAGGACTGCCGACTCATGAAACTCGCCATCGACGAGACCCGGTGCAAGGGCTGCAACCTCTGTACAAAGGTCTGCCCGTATAAAATTTTCAGGGATGGGAAAAAAACCAACCGACGGGGGATCGTTGTACCCGAGCTGGACCGGCCCGAGCGCTGTGCCAACTGCCGGCTCCGGAACCTCTACGGACGGCAGCTCTGCGGTGTCTGCCAGCTCACCTGCCCGGACCAGGCAATCCACTGGACTGAAGAGGAACCCTACGAACCCCACAAGGTGGCGATTGAATATTGACGCGGACTGAGTTCTGGCAGGGTAACACAGCCTGCGCGGAGGGGGCTCTTGCCGCAGGCTGCACCTTCTTTGGCGGATACCCGATCACCCCCTCGACCGAGGTAGCCGAGCATATGGCGGCGAAACTCCCTAAAAAAGGCGGGGTCTTCATCCAGATGGAGGACGAGATCGCCTCCATGGCTTCCATTATCGGGGCATCGTGGACCGGTGCCCGTGCCATGACGGCGACGAGCGGCCCCGGCTTCTCCCTGATGATGGAGAACATCGGGTTTGCTGCAATGACCGAGACACCCTGCGTGGTCGTTAATGTCCAGCGGGGCGGGCCTTCCACCGGCCAGCCGACCATGTCGGCGCAGGGGGACATGATGCAGGTACGGTTCGGCTCGCACGGCGATTATGCTATCATCGCCCTCTGCCCGGCAACCGTGCAGGAGATGTACGAGCTGACCGCGAAAGCCTTCAGCCTCGCCGATAAATACCGGGTGCCTGTTTTCGTTATGGCGGATGAGACCGTCGGGCACATGCGGGAGAAGATCGTCATCCCCGACAAGGTGGAACGGATCGGCCGGAAACCCTTCGTGCCCGGCACCCCGCCATTCAGGGCAACAGACCCGGACCTCATTCCCGGCTTTCCTACCTTCGGTACCGGCCAGCACGTCCATGTTACCGGCCTGACCCATGACGAGCGGGGCTACCCGTGCGCAACCAACGCGAAGCTGCATATGGCGCTCGTGAAGCGGCTTGTCGACAAGATCGAGAATGCCCGGGACGAGATGGCGGATTACGACATCATCAACCCGGACGCAGAGCAGGTCTTCGTTGCCTACGGCGGTCCCGTGAGGACGGTCATGCAGGTGATGCATGACAAACAGGACACGAACATCGGTTTCCTCCGGATTCGTACAGTCTGGCCGTTCCCTGAGAACGCGCTGGGGAAGTTCAGGAATGCCCGCCATTTCCTTGTCCCGGAGATGAACTTCGGCCAGATTGCCCGTGAAATCGAGCGGCACGTGAAGGTGCCGGTAACGAGCATCCCCAAGCTGGGCGGGGATCTCCACTCACCCGCTGAGCTGGTCGCAGCACTGGGGGAGAAGCCATGAGCTTCGAGGACTGGTTCCGTGAGGACCGGCTCCCCCATATCTACTGCGCCGGCTGCGGGAACGGGACGATCATCAACTGCACCCTCGCAGCGGTTGACCAGATGGGCTGGACAAAGGAAGAAACGGTCTTTGTCTCCGGCATCGGCTGCTCATCGCGGGCGCCCGGCTATATCCTCACCGACTCGCTCCATACAACCCATGGCAGGGCGCTGGCATTTGCCACCGGTGTCAAGATGGCAAACCCGGACCTGCACGTTGTCGTGTTCACGGGTGACGGCGACCTTGCAGCAATCGGCGGAAACCACTTCATCCATGCCTGCAGGAGGAATATCGACCTCACGGTGGTATGCATGAACAACCAGATCTACGGGATGACCGGCGGGCAGGGGAGCCCCACCACGCCACAAGGCTGCCTCTCGTCTACAACCCCGTATGGGTGTACGGAAACACCCTTTGATCTCTGCGAGCTTGCGACAGCCGCGGGGGCAAACTACGTCTCCCGCTGGACATCGTATCACGTGAAGGAACTTGAGAAAGCAGTGAAGGTGGGGCTTGAAACTCCCGGTTTCTCCTTCATCGAGGCTCTTGTCCAGTGCCCGACTGCCTTTGGGCGCAGGAACAAGTTCCGGCAGGTTGCCGACCATATCGAGTACCTGAAAGTCCACTCGCTCCTGAAGGCAAAACGTGACCGGATGCTTGAGAACGGTGAGGCGGTTCCTGAGGATATGTTCGTTGTCGGGGAACTCACCCATCGGAACCGGCCGGCGATGGGGGTGAAACGATGAGATACGAGATCAGGTTCTCCGGGTTCGGCGGGCAGGGGATCATCCTGTCGGCCGTCATCATCGGCCGTGCCGCAGTGATGTACGACAACAAGTACGCGGTCCAGACACAGGTGTACGGGCCGGAAGCCCGCGGAGGGGCATCCATGAGCGCCGTGATCATTGATGATAAAGAGATCCTGTACCCCAAGGTCTCGAACCCCGACATCTACGTCATCATGTCGCAGGAAGGATTCGAGAAGTACGGGGAGGATGCACAGGACCCTGCCGTCATGCTCGTGGACTCGACCCTTGTCCACTCCCGGCCGAAATGCCGGTGTATCGAGATACCGGCAACCCGGGAAGCCAAGCAGACGCTCAGGAAAGATATCGTAGCAAACATCGTGATGCTCGGGGCGCTCGTTGCTGCAACGCAGGTTGTTGGCGAGGAAGCGCTGAAAAAAGCCATCCTGGATTCCGTGCCCAAAGGTACCGAGGATCTCAATCTGAAAGCCATGCAGCTCGGCCTGCAGCTGGGGAAACAGCCATGAAGTTACGCGAATACGAGGCAAAGAACTTACTCAAAGGAGCCGGGATCCCCGTCCCGACAGGATTCCTGATCAAAACCGCCGACGAACTCACCCCCCATATGAGCGAACTGGGTGAAACGTTCGTCCTGAAGGCGCAGGTGGATGTCGGCGGCAGGGGAAAAGCCGGGGGTATCCTGATGACCGGCAGGACGGACGGGACAAAGGTGGCAAAGGAGTTATTCGGAAAGCAGATCAAAGGCCTGCCGGTAAAGGAGATTCTTGCCGAGCAGAAACTCGATATCAGGCACGAGTACTACCTTTCGATCACCGTTGACCGGTC
This sequence comes from uncultured Methanoregula sp., assembly GCA_964503195.1. Lineage (GTDB taxonomy): Archaea > Halobacteriota > Methanomicrobia > Methanomicrobiales > Methanospirillaceae > Methanoregula. Next base: position 5,470 of record CAZCZK010000093.1, on the reverse strand, counting down.
GAGCAAACAGCCGCTGATCCTCTTCACGGAGGCCGGCGGGGTCGAGATAGAGATCACTGCAAAGGAGCACCCGGAACTGATCCGGAAGGTTGTGGCAAACCCCCTCATGCGGGACCTCCCGCCGTTCATGATCCGGGAACTGATCGGGACAACTCCTAAAGAGATCGGCCCGATCATCAACAAACTCTACCGCATTTTCATCGAGAAGGATGCCCTCCTCGCCGAGATCAATCCCCTGGTGACAACACCGGACGGGGTATTTGCGGCGGATGCCAAGATCATCGTGGACGACAATGCGCTCGGCCGGCAGGGTTTTACGATCAACCGTGACCTCTCGGAACGCGAGCGGGAAGCAGAAAAGCACGGCTTCTCCTATGTGGAGCTGGACGGGAAAATCGGTGTCATCGGCAACGGCGCAGGGCTCACGATGGCAACCCTCGACCTTATCGAATTCTATGGCGGGAAAGCAGCAAACTTTCTCGATGTCGGTGGCGGAGCAGAGAGCGAGCGCGTGATGAACGCGGTCCGGCTCGTGGCAAGTGTGCCTGCAGTAAAAGTCATTGTCGTCAACCTCCTTGGCGGGATCACGAAGTGCGATGAGGTGGCAAAAGGGATCATCGCGGCGGGAATCTCCCAGAAAGTGATCGTGCGTCTTGCAGGCACCAACGAGGCGGAGGGGCGCCGGCTCCTGTCTGAAAAAGGATATGAGATGCTGGACACCATGGATCTTGTGGTGAAGAAGGCTGTCGAGGTCACCGCATGATCTACGGCGACAAAAATACGGGAATCCTCGTGCAGGGGGCGACCGGTAAACAGGGCGAGTTCCACATTGGCCTGATGAATGCTTATGCAACGCAGGCCGGCGGAAAAGGTGTTGTGGCCGGGGTCACCCCAGGTAAAGGCGGCCAGCAGGTGCATGGCGTCCCGGTATACAACAACGTGAAGGATGCGATGAAGCACCATGATATCGGTGCTGCAGTGATTTTTGTCCCCGCTGGTGCGGCAGCTGACGCGATCATGGAGGAAGCGAACGCCGGCATTACAACCATTGTCTGCATCACCGAGCACATACCGGTGCAGGACACCATGAAGGCGATTGCCTATGCCCGGATGGAGGGTGCGAGCGTGATCGGCCCCAACTGCCCCGGGCTTCTTTCGCCCGGGGAAGTGAAGATGGGGATCATGCCGGCCGGCCTCTTCTCCCGCGGGAACGTGGGTGTCATCTCCCGCTCAGGCACCCTCACGTATGAGGTCGTGGACGAGCTGACCCGGGCAGGAATCGGCCAGAGCACGGTTGTCGGGATTGGAGGGGATCCGGTCATTGGCCAGACTTTCGTGGACGTGCTGGAACGATTCGAGAAAGACCCCCAGACCAAAGCAGTCGTCCTGATAGGCGAAGTCGGCGGGAATCTTGAAGAGGAAGGAGCCAGGTCCACCGGTCTCCCGATCGTTTCCTATATCGCGGGCGTATCCGCTCCGCCGGACAAGCGGATGGGGCATGCCGGTGCCATTGTCGAGGGGGGTGAGGGAGATGCCCGCTCCAAGATCTCCCGGCTCAGGAAGCACGGCATACCGGTCGCCTCACGGGTATCGGAGATCCCGGAGCTGGTCCGGGAACTGTTCCGGTGCCGGTGCTGAGATTTTCAATTTTTTGTACCTCTTCTCTTTTAACGTTCTTTGGGGCTCCGTCCCCGCTGAAGCCTCTCCTGATTGCGATTGCTTTACGCGCAAGGCGCCTGTTCGACCATAGTTCTGCATGCGTGTACGGACAAAAAAATCCTGGCGGTGCCCCGGCACGTGGGCCTTCTCATCCCTTGTCACACCCCCGTAATTAATGGTGGTATGCAAGGGCACCGTGCACCGGGCAGGCATCCGTACACCGGGCACAGAGATAGCATTCCCGTTTTGGATCACCTGCCCCTGCAGTCCCTGTAGGGCATGCCCTCTCGCATTTTCTGCACCCGATGCAGCGTTCCGTGCGCCGGAGCCGGAAGAGGCTGACCATGGAGGGAATGGAGAAGAGGACCCCGAAGGGACAGAGGATACGGCAGATCGGACGGTACAGGAAGAGCGAAAGGAGGATAAGGGCGGTTGCGGTGAAGAGGCCAAAAGAGACGGTCAGCGAAAAAAGGTCGTACAACCCCGTGACTGCCATCAGGTCGACAAGGTACCCTGCAGAAATGACCGTTGCGACAAAGATGCCCAGTCTGATGAGCTCCAGGATTCCCGTGCGCCTGATTACATACTTTGGTACCGGGACTGCATATCCCAATTCCTGGAGGGATCCAACCGGGCAGACCGTCCCGCAGAATGCTCTGCCTGTTACCAGTGCAAGGAGAATGACGGCAAGAATCACGATAATCCCCCACGTCAGGACCGATACTCCGGTGAGAACATTGACAATCCCCCCCAGTTCCAGCGGCATGATCGGCGCAAGGAAGACAAAACCGGCGAGTGTACCCAGTGCGGCCGCTCCCAGCACAGTCTTTCGCGTCATCACACCCGCATACCAGAGATAAGCAGCAACCGGTGTCCCGGCCACCATCCAGATCAGTGCACTGGTTGTTCCGGCCAGAGTGCCATCTGCCAGGAAAAAGGTGATTATCAGGGATATCCCCAGACCAAAGAAGGCCGAGATTGCGAGGGCCGGTCGCGCCTGTCTGGCCGGCATCCCCGGCATGCCCCTCCTGGCAAGGAGGAAGAGGAGACCTGTAAAAACAAGGAAGAGGGCAACCCCGGCAATAAAGGGAGTGGAAAGATTGATCGTATCCGAAAGTCCCCCCGGGGATACATTCTGGAGGATCGTTGTGGGGGAAGTCTGTGGGAGGGGTGCAGGAGTTACCGTGGCTGAGACTACCGGGAAACTGGCGGAGGGGGTTGAAGTGACCTGGACCGCGGTCGGATCCGGTGATGGCAGTGCAGTTGTCTGGACCGTTGTCTGGGACCCGGTCCTTGAGGTAAAATCGCAGAACAGGTTCGCGTCCGCATCAGTAAAGAGGAAGCACCTCCCGGGAGCCGGGCAGCCCCCGATACCTTTTGGGCAGACGGCTGCACACACCGGGTAGGCAAGCCCTGCGCTAAGGAGTGCTGACGCAACAATGCGCCTGAATGTCGACGGGATCTTCATGAAAGTCTCCGGGAGATGTCAGATTTTTTATACGGATCTGCACGGGACTGCAGAGATTCGGCAGATGGCGTGACCGCAATCAATCCGCCGGGTCATGATAATGTAAACGCCGGCAATAATATGATTTTATATTGTACCAAAATCCCTGGCCGGAGATTTCCTGTTCCACACCAAAGGGTATACCGTCACCAGGTACCATGCTCCGGGTCTGGCACCCGTTCCAACCTCCACCTTTATCCTCTGTCGCTGCCAAACGCTAGGGAACACAACGATGTCCACCCCCCAGTACTTCCCCCTGCCCCCGGAGCTGTTCAGGCATGCCTGCGAGACAGTCAGCGAACGTATCTCCCAGCTCCCCTTTCTCAGGGGCGGTGTCACTATTACCGGGGAACTTGTCGGGGTCACGATGGAATGTCTCAATGCGGAGCCGGTCCGGGCACTCCCCCTCACCACCCCGCGGGATTCACACGGGAGCGTTGCCGGGGGGCTCGATCTGTGTCTGGAACAGCGTCTGGGAGCACTAGCAAAAACCAGTGTCCCGATCATCGCAGAGGTGCTGTGCAGCGCCAATATCACTGAAATGACAGAGATCCTTGACCGGCAGATGCACCGTTCCCGTAAAGCTATCCGGCTGCTCCCCCCGTGGACATGGCATATCGCATCCACCATGGCACCTTCTGTCAGGCTCGGGAGTAGTGGTACGGGTGCCGGAACGTCACTATCATGGCTGGACGTGTGTCCCGTATGCCGGACCGGGATCCTGGACAGGGTCGTGGGAAAACAGCTCTTTGGTATCCCCCGGACGGATTTCTATATCGAGTGCAGTCACTGCGGTGCAAAATTCATTCCGGTGGGTCCCGCATTCCGGCTGGTTTCTATCGCTACGATACGTGACCCTCTCTGGAAAAAACATATCGGTCAGACGCACGATCCAGAGACCTGGGCTGCACTTGCGCGCGGAACTGTCCCGGGTGGCACTACTTCACTGCGCCCGGCCACAAAAAAACAGGACAATCCTGCGGTACCTGCTGCGGCTGTTACCCTGAGTTCTCTGAAGGACGGCTCCCTTGCCGTCCCTATCCCGGGAAAAGTCATCTATTTCCGCCCGGTCCCCCTCTGCTTCAGCGGGAGTGTACGAGAGGATGCCTTTGCCCGTGTCCAGAAAACCCTTGAAGAAGTTCTGGGGCACCCGGCGTTTCTTCACTTGCGGTCAACGGTAGATGGGAAATATTTTCGGTATCTGAACATGAAAACCGGGCTTTTCCTCAGTCAACTCAAGGAGCGGCACGATCCTTTCTACCGTGAGTTCCTCAACCAGTACGGTGATGAGAAATACGGGACATTCATGACAGAAGTTTCAACAGATACAGAAAAACCCGGCATCCTTATTGTCGTCGTCAACAGGGGGTTGTACCATGCCATCAGCTCACCGGATCCCCTGCGCACCACCATCAATAACCGGCTCGGCAGAATCGGACCGGATGAATGTCTTTTATCGGGAGATCCGGTCAGGTGCCGGATCAACGCCCTTATCTGTAACCATAAAAAAGAGGCCGGACTGTATATGCACCTTGTCGGATCTGAAGAAGAGAGGATCTCCACCAGCCTGGCCGTCCATGACCTCCTTACCGTCGGGGGGGCATAAAAAAAGCCTGTACGGGATCTATCCCTTGATCAGAGAGTTTTTCATATCTTATGCAAACATTATATTTACCCAGTTCTGAAAACCAGAAACGGAGTTCACCGATGAAGTGCCCAAACTGTGGGATGAATATACGGGATGATATCCCGGTCTGCGGATACTGCGGGGAAACGATACCCCAGCAGCCACAAAACCAATCCGATAGCACAGGCAAACGTCATCCCCCCATGGTTTCAGCGGAAAAGAAAGGGGCCTCCCAGGCACCATTACCCCCCGACGAGGGTGTAATCGGGGAGGAGGAAGATGGAGGGGGGCTCTCGCCATACCTGCTGCCCGGGGAACAAGTGCTCATAGGTTCGCTCAATGTTTCGGTGAAGAAATTTTTCTTCCATGCCTATATGACTGATAAGCGGATCTTCCTGATTGATACGCAGGAGAAGAAACTCAAGGTCACGGCCAAGGATGTCCCCAGGGACACACTTGCCGGGAGTATTGTGGAGTTTTCTGAAAATTCAGACCCCGTTCTTGTCCTCTCCCTACGCTCTGCCGACGATGAGATTAAGACAATGAAGATTGTTTTTGTCCAAAATGGCATGGACCGGTCATCCGAGATTGATGAATGGATTGCTCTTCTCCACGAAAAAGATGAACCACTGGCCCGGGCATCTCGTCCTGGTGCAGAAGAACCGGAAGAACCTGAA
>CAZCZK010000092.1:0-9147 GCA_964503195.1 uncultured Methanoregula sp. | reverse complement strand
TCAAACCAGATACGCTGGACGAGCTGGACCGGAAGAAAAAAGTGCTCTGCCCGTCCTGCAGGGTGCAGCTGGATCCGTTGGTGAACCCCGGATGACACCTGTTTTTGATCGCATCCGGGCTGCCGGCGCCGTATTCACGGTCACCCTGTTCTTCCTGCCCTTCCCGGGTCTGCCCATGGCAACCCCCCTCAATCCGTGTACGTTTGTGCATATGACAGATTAAAAAACCCCGGGACAGATACAGGATCAGGGATGTGCATGTTCAAACGTATCCTCGTCGCTACTGACTTTTCAGCTGATGCCGATAATATTCTCGGATGTATCGGCCAGATCCCGGGTATGGAGGAGATAGTACTGGTTCACGTCATGAACGGGAACAGTTCCGAATCTATGCATGGCATCTTTGGGAATTCTTATCCTTCTTCCCGTGAACTGGCAATGAAAAGTCTTGCGGAAAAACGGCAGTTCCTTGAAGAGATGACCGGAATACCGGTCCATCATAAAATACTTGAGGCAAAACGCGGGGATATCGCCGGCGCTATTCTCCGGGCAGCCTATACAGAAACTATTTCCACGATTGTTATGGGCGGAAGGGGAAAAGGGCTCCTCTCCGGGTTTATCCTGGGGAGTGTTTCTGAAGGGGTGGTTCAGCGCAGTACTACCGATGTTCTCATCATGCATTCCCATGGCTCGAAAAACCCTGGCGAGGTTGATAGTGAAAAATCCTGCAAGAATGTGTTCTCCCGGGTTCTTTGCCCGGTTGATTTCTCCCGGCCGTCGGAAAAAACGCTTGAATATGCCACAAGTCTGGGGTGTATCCGGCACATAACCCTCCTCCATGTGGTGACCGCAAAGACGTCCGGGCAGGACCGTTCGGCATATGTTGAGGAGTGCAGGCAAAAACTGGATGGTATCGCAGCGGGTCTCGAACAACAGGGTATCCGGGTGGCATCCATCATCCGCCCGGGTACTCCATCCCGGGAAATTGTTCGTGTTGCCGAGGAGATTGATGTGTCCCTCATCATGATCGCACGCTATGGCCAGTCCGACTATTTCAAAAATATTCCGATAGGCAGTGTTGCAGCCGGTGTTGCCATGCATGCCGAGAGGCCACTCTTCATCGTGAACCCCGCTATCAGCCTGAACGTGCTGGTAAAAGAGCTGGGAGTCCGGGAATTTGCCTTGGCAGAACAGATCTGGCTTGGCTACCACCAGCAGACAGCAGATCCCAAAACCGATCGTGTTTTTGCCGTTTTTATCGAGGACAACCTGGTCGCTGCAGCCCGGTGCCACCGGTATCCGGATGGGCTTGAGGTCGATGCTGTTTACACGCCGGAAGAGTATCGCGGGCAGGGATATGCGAGAATGGCGGTGCAGAAACTGGTGGATGCCTGCGGGAATGAGCCCCTGTATATGCATGCGAAGATTGACCTGATCAGGTTTTATGGAACCTTCGGGTTCGTGGAGATCGGGGAACAGGAACTGCCTTTAAGTATCCGTGAACGGTTCAGTTTCGCACACGGAGATCTGAAAGGTGCAGACGTGAGCCCGATGAAACGAGTCCCCCGATAACAATTTCGGAACCTGACTGGGGATGAGCTACCGCTACCGGATTCAGGGACGATACGAATCCCGTATTCATCATACCGCTCCGTTACCCGGGAAGAAATTTCCTGCTCTCTGGTCTCCATGGTACAGAACGGTTGCAGATACCCACCGGGAGCATATGCGCAAGATGGATATCCCGGCACCCCCCCATAGTCATGTATTCCTCCCCGCATCTGGTGAAACCGGAAATGAGACGCTGCTCGGTAATCCTTGATCCTGCCTGTGCCGGTCACGACAATCCGGACCATATGGAGAGTCACTCGCGCCTGCTGACTGCACTCTCCGGTGTCCCCTCCGGAATTTCTCCGATTCTATCAGAACCGGCCTCTCTTGATGAGGTGCATCGCGTCCATGCTCCCCATTACACGGAACATCTGAGACAACGCTGTGCGGAAACGGTCTTCCTGAACAACCTCGACGGGGATACCTATATCACCCCGCGGTCTTTCGATGCGGCACTACATGCCGCAGGAGGTGCTGTTGCCGCAGTCAACCAGTCGCTCGACCGGGGGGAACATGCCTTTGCCCTTATCCGGCCTCCCGGCCATCATGCGGAGCGGGCACGTGCCATGGGGTTCTGTCTCCTGAACAATGTGGCGATTGCCGCGGAACAGGCACTGAAGGGCACCGACCGGGTTGCCATCATCGACTGGGACGTCCATCACGGCAACGGAACACAGCATACCTTCTATGGGACAAACCGCGTCCTCTACTGCTCGGTGCACCAGGAACACCATTTCCCGTACTCCGGGAGTGTCGAGGAGATTGGAACCGGTTACGGGAAGGGATTTACGATGAACGCCCCCCTCGAAACGGGATGTTCAGGTGCCGATTTTGCCCTGGTCTTTTCAGAGGTCTTTTTACCTTCCCTGGAACGGTTCAGGCCGGATTGCCTCATCGTATCAGCCGGTCAGGACATCCTTTCGGATGATCCCCTGGGGGGCATGAACGTCCTCCCCCATGATTTCAGCGTGTTTACGTCAATGTTCCTCCGTACCGGGTGTCCTCTGACTTTTGTCCTGGAAGGAGGGTACGGTCCCTCGCACGGGCTGGCGATCGCAAATATCTTCTCGGCACTGGAAAAACCGGCCGATTCTGCTATGCCGGGAACGCCGAAAGAGAGTACGCAAAAACTGGTCAGTCTCTTAAAGAAAGTCCACCGTCTCTTGTGATCGTCAGGGGAGTGGCAGAATCTCGATCTCCATGGTGCTGATCTTTTCATACGTGTGTTTCAGCTGGATGATGGGCCCGAGCTCGTAGAGCAGTACCGTCATCGTCTCCCACATTGCAGCCCAGCCGATGATCAGGAGAGCATCGGCAACGATCCGGGCGAACAACAGGTTGTTGATACGGGAGACTTCCTGACGGGCAAGGAGGGCAATAGCAAGGAACGTAAGCCCGATGTGCAGCGTACTCCTGCGTGACGAAGGCGGAATTTCCGGTCCTGCACCAGCACCTTGTACGCGAAATGGTTGTGGATTTGCGTGAGGGATTTTCTGTGCCCGTTCAGGACTGGAAATATCGGGGGGCAGGTAGATGATGTTCTGAAGAGGAGTATTTTTTAAAAAAATCCTCCACGGTCCCGACAATGGAGTGTTCTGCGGCCGGGTCCAGCTCTTTTTCGTGGAAGGGTGCAGGATCGAACGAGTTGAAGAGCTGCATGACCGAAGCGAGCTTGATCTCGATTACGATCCTGCCATCTACTGTTTTATAGAGTGACGCGATGTCTGCCAGGGATGCACTTTCTGTCTGTTATTCAACAGGAGACTGGATAAAATGGTGTCATTGCAGGCGTACTATCATCGGACATGATCGGGATACTTCGGTTACTCCCGGCTCATACCCCTCTGTATGTTTTCGAGAGCTTCTTCGATTATTTCCTGCGTATTGTCGTTCTCCATCCGGTACAGGCTCTGGAGCGGGGTATATGCCCTGCGGTCACCGATCTGTCCAAGTGCCCAGGCTGCTTTCAGCCGTACCCGTGAATCGTCATCCCAGAGGGCACTGATGAGTTCCTCCACAGCCCCCGGGTCCCCCATCCTTCCAAGCGTTTCAGCTGCCTTCCACCGGTTTGCCTCATCGTCATCGGAGAGCAGCCGGATGAAGTGCACAAGACGGGAATCGTCCCGCGTGTCAGGTCCCCCTGTAATGTCAGGAAGACCGGCCGGTGACTCTGCATTACCTGTTTCATCCATGGCAAGGAAATGTGGCTGCCGGTGTCTTATTCGACAATCACCACTGATTTTCTCCCGCCGGCAATCTGTGGATCACTGTAACTGTACCTTCCTGCAGCCTGGAATGTATACCTGAAGGAATCCCCGGTATAGAGCGGTTCTGAATAGAATAACTCTCTCTCACTGGGCAGCTCCGGCAGATGGGCCACCCGGTGAGATGTCGGATCTTCATTTGTCCAGACAACCGTTGTTCCCACGCTGACCGTAATTATATCCGGATCAAAAGCCCTCTGGCGTATGATCACGTTTTTAATCATCCCGCCCGGGACCGGTGTTGCGGACTGGACAACCGGCAGAGAGGTGGGTGCAGTTGTCCGGGAAATGGATGATGATGGTACCGTACATCCGGAGAGGATCACCAAAAAGACAAGGAGAATGATCAGGAGGACTGAGACTCTTCGCATAAAAAATAGAGTAGGGGTTGGGGTAGTTATTCCTTTTCTTTCACGTACAGGACACCGGCCGGTTCACGGTAATCGGTCTTGATGACAACCGTATTGGAGATACGGTTGAAGACCCGTAATTTGGAACCGGGCATACCAAGCCATCCGATCAGGCAGTCAAGGGGCAGGAGGAACGCTTTGCCAAAACTCTCGATGGCTGCCGTGGTATATTTTATCTTTGTCCCGTCCCGGTTGACCACGCGTAAGTTCATGACCATTTTGCCGATGGACTGTCCTCTGAACCCTTCCATCACCGTCCAGTAAGCAAAAAAGAAGATCGTCTCAAACGAGAGCGCAAAGAATTCCCAGTTACGGAAATCCCAGAGCAGTGGTAGCTTCCAGAACGGCTCGAAAATCCCACGCACAATATTGAGAAGGAGTATGACAAGAATGAAATCGATAAGCCAGGCCCAGAACCTGGAACTCCACGTACCAAGGAACAGGGTTTTCTCAGCGGGCACCGGAACGTGAGCAGGTTCCGGAGCTGGTGTTTCTTCAGACATACCAGCATCTGTATTTGCAGCATAGATGAATCAATGTTATCGTTGCAGCAGAACGCAAGGAGCGTTCCTGCCCCGGGAAAACTATTTCTCTCCAGACAAAAAAACGTTAAAAAACGACTGGAAGGGGGCGTACATACCGAATGGAAGACAAACTCATCACCGAACATGCCGGCACAAGAAGGGATGAGACCTCCCGCTTTTACCAGTACGGTGGCGGCGGGGTCCGGGTACTTGATGCTCAAAAGATAGTGAAACGTCTCTACCTGTTCGATCCCTCGTCGGATATCATGACGGAACGCGACCCCCTCCGGCAGGAAAAGATTCTCCGGCGTTTTGTCTTTGACAAGTACGGGATGCTTGAAGAAACGTTCGCGTTCGGAGAACGACCCCGCACCTTCCGGTACGAAAATGGTGCCCGGCAGATCGCCGTGCGGGAAGGCGGGGATTATGGGGCTGTCGGGAAGATCATCACCTTTGAACCGAACGGGATAACCGAGACCGCATGGGGACGGAATGGCGAGATCGAGCATGTGTACCAGTTCGATCCCAAAGGTGACACCATCACCGTCCGGGCGGGCGGGTGGTACGGGAACGTGGAAAGGACCATCGAGTTTGCTGGTATGGGAGCATCCCTGTTCCTTGAACCCGAAGCCTTCCTCCAGTTCCTGATGTTTACCGAATGGAGCGCCAAAGACCGGGAAGAAGCCATAAACGAACAGGTGACGAAGATCCGCAGCGGTGATACGGACACCCCCGGCAGGAGCCGGTACGCATACACCGCTGCACCGGCTCCAAAAAGAGCAGCCCCGCGTGTCCCCGGGCTTCAGAAGAGCGGCCAGAAAACCCGGTCGTCACCGGACGAGAGGGATATCGATTTCATTCCCGATGCCGACGCACCCGCTGTTGAGGACTCCCGGAAGCAGAAGATACTGTCCCGGCAGAGCCGCGACATCTCCTACCAGGAGCGCCGGGAGGGTGAGGATGGTGGCGGACTCTCGCGGGGCAGGAGTGCCGAGATCCCGCTTGAGGAGCGTTTTGAGAGACCGGACCGCGAACCTGAGCAGTTCTCCCGCGGGAAGAGCGCAGAGATCCCCCTGGATGAACGGTTCGAAAATGCACAAAAGGAACGGGGGAAACTCACGCGGGGAAGGAGCACCGGGATCCCGTACGATGAACGCAGGGGCGGCGAAAAAGAGTAAAAAATGAGAATCTCATTTTTTTCTGATCAGAAGAGCTGCGGCAATTCCGAGAACTGCTAGTAATCCTGCAGCGGCTTTTTGCGTTGGCTGCGTGTCGGGTGAAGATGAAGATGCTGATGCGATCGGGCCGGTAGTATACAATGTTCGCGCGATTGAACCCCCCTGAGAGCAGGCTGCGGTTACCGTGATTTCATCGGTGGTAACTGTTTCAACCGGGTAGGAATAGGTAAAGGTATCCGCCGAGGGCTGGCTGGTATACCGGGAATTATTGACCACCTTCCCGTTGATGGAAACGGTGACTTCCTTTATGTAATGCTGCCCCGGGTTGGGAACAGCATGCGTGATGGAAACGAGGAGCTCCTTTGAGGGCTCCTGGTAGGTTATGGACATTCCCGATGGCGAGTGGGCTGAAACGGGGAGAATAAGAAGACATCCGGCAAGTACCACGCTGACGATGAAAATGATCGATGGGATGCGGGAATAATACAGCACCAGACGTTTCACAGAACTCATTATACACTCTCTGGTACTGGATAGTTGGTAATGGATTATTAAGAGTTCTTGCATATGGTACTGATACCACAGGGAACGAAAAGGATGTTACTCGTCACAGCGGAGTACTCCGCCTTTGCCTATGTCCTCGAGCTCTTTTTCCTCGATCATGATGGTGACCAGTTCCTTTTTGACACCGGCAACAGTGACCATGGTTTCGGTGAACTCCTTGACGATCCTGCGCTTCTGGTCCCGTGACAGGCCTTTTCTCTGTTTCAGTATGATGACGGGCATACGAATACCTGAAAAGAATGAGCGGGCCGGATATTTAGCACGTGCGGATTGCCGGTCGGGATCCCATTCGCAGGATAATAACCGGAATTCAATCCAGAGTCCACGAAGGCCGCAATGGTGAAGGGGTTGGCCGAAAACCCCCTGGTCAATGACAGGATTTTCCCTGCGCCGCTGGAATAGAAACCAGTGTAAAAATCCCCCGCGCTTTCGAAAAACCTTGACATTCGGGAAACCCCGGGTGCAGCGCATTTTGACCGGACCAAAGTTCATCCATGGTTTCAATATGCATAATTGGTTCACTCCGCGAAATTTTCCTGCTTTCTTCTCTGGGGAAGCGCTGAAAAACAGATTCTTTTTCATTTTACAGTTTCTGAAAGAAAGACAAAGTAATTTAAAGAGTTACGGTCTATTGCACCGCAAACAGGTGGTGAATAATTTGGGAGCTAAAGAAAACCTGCAGTTAATGAAAACCCTCGATGATGCGTGGAATGCCGGCCCTCAGAGTCCGCTCTGGGAGACCTTCAGGAAACGCCACCGGGAAGATGTAAAAGTGTACTGGCCAGCCCAGCCCCTGCCCACAGTCGGGCGACACAACCATGACGTTGAAGCGACGGAGTTCTTCAAAACATTTGACAACCGGCTGGTCAATAACCCCTACAAGATTATGATCGGTGACGCAGATCATACCTGCACCGTTGCCGATTGGACCGTAACGATGAAGGGACCCATGAAGGGGGCGGACGGCAAGATGATTCCGCCAACGGGAAAAACGGCGAAACTTGAATTCTGTACCGTTGCCACCTGGAAAAATGGCGAAATCGTGGAAGAGCGTCTGTTCTATGACGTTATCGGTTTCATGAAACAGCTCGGGCTCATGTGAGATAAAAAAGGGAGCCTGCCGGCCACCAGAACTCTAGAGTATGAGAAGGTACCTGGCTCCCGGATGCCCTCCGGTGACGGGCCGGTAACATCCGTACAAGGATCCCCCTGTTTTTCAGGAAAAACAAAGTCGGTTCCCAGTCCATGAAAGAATCCCTTTATTTTCATGCCGTAGCGGCCTTCTGGCGGGCGCCGGATCATGGGACCGGCTGCTGGTTGTCCGGTTTTTGCGCATTTTCTCACGCTTCTCTATTGCACGGTTTTTTCGCAATTAAAACGGGTATTTTTTAAAACTAATGGTTTAAAGGGGAAATCTTTTCGGGCGTTGGCACCGTTTCCACTACCGGTTTTTTTTGGATTCCTGTCGTGGGATTTCTCCGTCGGAGAACGATCGCGGGGGACTTACAGTCTTCCCAATCCTGACGCTCTACAAAGGAGGGCAGTTTTCGGCAGGAGCAGATGGAAAATCGATGGGGGGGCGGATCCCTTATCCGTATCGGCAGGGGCTGTCGTTGATTTCCGGTACTGACACAGCATAACTGATATCAGGAAAACGAAATGAAGAGACTACCTTCATGTGATGTAACCGCAATATACCTTCAATACAAAAATTGCCGGTGGGATCTATGGCAGACGGACAAGATTATTTTTTAATCCTTCTCGTCCTCTCGGTCCTGCTGAATTTCCTGTTCCCTGTTCCGGCGTCGCTCTCCCCGCCCTCCACGTACTCAGGGTTTCTCCTCATCGGCTGTGGTTTTGTCCTGGCTCTCTGGAGTCGTTCATTATTTCTCAGAAATTCAACAACCCTGCAGCCATCTGAAGATCCCACGTCTCTTGTAACCTCAGGGCCTTTTCGTATCAGCCGGAATCCGATATACCTTGGAATGGCAGCCATCCTCCTGGGGGTCGCGGTATTCCTGGGAACGCTGGTGACCTTTGCATTTCCTGTCCTGTTCGTTCTGCTGATCAGTTTTCTCATTATCCCGGGAGAGGAGCGGAAGCTGGAAAAAATCTTTGGAGAAGCATACCGTGAATATAAAAAACATGTCCGAAGATGGATTTGACACCGCATGGTTTCCGTTGTGGCAGATGCTATTTTTGTTCATGGCCTCAAGCATGCGGTAAAAGGAGCCCCCCAATCTCTCCCAAAATATTTTTTTTAAAACCCGGAACGGGATCATGTTCACCCGCCTTCCATGACGGTCGCGTGCGTGTGGGGCGGACCCTTCCTATCAGTGATTGACGGACCCGGAACCGGTTTAGTACCGGACCCGTCGTCAAACGCTGGTACTTAGAATGGCAGGTACTACGAAATCACTTTTGAAAAATCCGGCAGAGATCCTCACAGATCATTCTTACCGAAATCCCTGTTTGAAATCTTCAACTTCGATCCCGGCCTGTTTGAGGATCCCGATCAATGTTCCTTTCTTCAGTTCGCGGTGAAGAGGAACAGAAAAGACACGCCATTCTTTCTGCACGACAACATGGCTCGAAG
>CAZCZK010000091.1:0-9157 GCA_964503195.1 uncultured Methanoregula sp. | reverse complement strand
CCGGCTTTTTCCTCATGCTTCTCGCCATGTCCGGCAGCTGTTGTCACTGACTGCCAGAGATGATGAGAATACACGACCCAGCCGATGAACGCCTCTATGTATTCCCTGCCGGCAGCCACATCGTTCACGTCATATTTTTTCTTTGCCATAACGTGATGGAAGCGAATTGTCAGATCGTCTTCAACCGTCTTGAGGATAAACCCGATTGATTCTTTGGAATCCCCGGTCTCGATCGCTTTCTCCGCTCTCGGTACAACCGGACCTTCACTGAGCCCGGCGGGTTTCATGCCGGTATACGCTGCTCCCTCGCCGGCGCGGTGGAGCCGGATGGTGTTCTCGAAGAACCAGTCATCGGCAACTTCCTGCATTTCCTTTCCGGCCTTCCTTGTTCGCAGGGTTTTCTCGAAGATTCCTTTGAGTTCTTTCTCGGACGCTTTCGGGATCCAGATCAGTGCATAATTAAGATTCCCCGTTTCCAGTGCTTTCATCGCAGCTTTCACAACGGGCCCGTCTCGGGTATCACAATGTGGTGGCATAGTGCATTACTCCGTGTTTCTGGTTTATACTTGATTTTGTACGAAGAATTTCAACTCATCATTTAAAATCCATACTGATGGTTACTCTTTTGAAGAAAATTTTAAAAAAACTGCTCTGGAGAAATCATTTGATATGCATTATGACGCTCTCGGGGGCACTGCCCCCGCCGCCGCTATCGCATCCCCCCATTGCGATGGCGACGTATTTCCTGTATGCAATCGTGGTGAAATTCCCCGTTTTAGTTAATACCAAGGCATCGCAATGTGCCATGAGCCCCCATTGGGGGGCAGGGCTTGCGCAAGGGGGTAATCATAATTGGGAAGTGAGGATTTCCCATGAAAATCGAATTTTTTCGAGACAAAATAATGGGGTTGAAACCCCCATACCCCCAATTATGATATGTGCCGCCGCCCCCGACGGGGCGCCCCCGCGGCGGATCAATGACTGATATCTCGAAAAAAACCGAAATGCCCCGCCGTGCCCTGCGAGGGGCCCTGAGGCGGGGAGCTCTCGTAAGAATTATGATGTCTTTTCCGATTTTCATAATTCGGGTGTGAACTCCCGTTCATGCCCGTTTCTACAGAGCAAAAAAAACAGATATCCTCTCATCCCCCTTTCATGGCCATGAGTTTCTGGTACGTCTCCTCACCAACACACTCCTTCGCGTACTTGCACCACTGGACACACGAAAGGATATCGTTGTAGATAGTAAAGCCACAGTGATCACACGCAACTTTCACATCGTTTGAGAAGATCTCAACCTCGTTCCCGCACTGGGGACATTTTTTTATGGAGAGGGTGGGGGTCCTGATGTTCGCAGCGCCGGGACAATGGTCAAGCACCGGATTCACTCCCGGTTTTCTTGTATTCCAGGAGCAGCGCCTCGCCATACTCCTTTGTTTTTTTCGTAGGAACGTAGTTGAGTTTCATGGTCCGTTTGAGCAGTTCTTCGGTGATGATGGTGTCATCGGAACGGTTCAGTTTCCGTACCTCCGCAAGAATCCAGTCCAGCTGGTCAATACCGGTTGCTTTGCCGTCAACAAGGATCTGTTTGATGTTAATCTTGTCAGGAGGGATACCTCCGCAGATAGTACAATAGTACCCGTCCTGATCATTCCCGCCCATGCTTTTACCCCCGGATCATGGTCAGCGTCATCTTGAATTTCGTGATGGCACTGAGTGCATGCGGAGCGTTGGCCGGAAAGATGATGGTCTGGCCCGATTTCATCTGGAGGGTTGTTCCGGCAATCCATACCTCACACTCCCCTTCAAGGATCGTAACAACCGCGTCGTACGGGGCCGTGTGCTCGGAGAGCCCCTCATTCTCATCAAAGGAAAAGATGGTGATACTCCCGGCCTTGTTGTTGACAATCATCCGGCTTGCGACCGTGCCGTCAGCATAGTCCACCAGATCCGGAAGAGTGATGACTTTTCCTTTCAGTTCTTCCCGCTTCTTATCATGCTTATCCGGTTTTTCTAAGGTGAATTCCACCATACGTTTCCTCCATGCAGGTATGTTTCTGATTCCACACTTATTTTTTTCTTCCGGCATTCCGCCGCTGGTACATCAGGGCCCCGGGAACCGGGCAGGCATCCACGCACCGCCCGCAGAGATAACACTCAGCTTTTTCGTCATCGCGCTCTGCTTCATCGGCCGGGCACGCCCTCTCGCATTTTTTACATTCGATACAGGCCCCGGTTCTCTCTAACCGGAAAAGGCTCTTCCCGCCAGCGAGCGACAACAGTACCCCGTACGGGCAGACGAGCCGGCAGAACGGGCGGTACAAGGTCATGGACAGCACCACCACCATCAAGAATACGAACGACCCGCTCGTGAGGGTAAGGTAAAAGAAATCCCGGATGCCAAAATCAGCAAGCAACGAAGCTGACAGGACGAATGCCATGATGAGAAAGACGACAAAGACGAGCGCTCTCACGGCTATGAAGGCATTCTTCTGGCGGGGACTGGTTTTCGGGACGGGGGCATGCCAGGCAATTTCCTGTACAGCACCGACCGGGCAGAGATACCCGCAGAAGAATCGCCCGAACACAAGAGTCAGGAGCACCACCAGGGTGAGCCCGATAACGCCGACGATGAGCGGGCCCCCCAGACCCTGCACATCCCGCAGCACCAGCTGCTGGAACTGCCAGGGCACGACCGGAGCAAACATGAGAAAACCCAGCGCCGCAGAAACAACGAGGATCAGCCAGCCGAGCTTCTGTCGCCATCGCCCGGAATACCAGAGGTATGCAAGGACAAAAATAAGGACGAGTCCGTACATGAATCCTATCGTTTTTGGAATCTGTTCAAAGACCATGGTAGTTTTCCTCCTTTATCGTACCCGGGTTATGGTGAACGAACACGCTTGCGGTGTCGCGTCATCCACAAATGCCTCGGAGGTTCAGATGTTGACCATGCGGGCCATGTCTGCCTGCACCGTGGTGTTGGGCCGGAGGCCGAACTGCTTCACGAGCACGTCCAGGACAGCAGGTGAGACGAAGCCCGGCAGCTTGGGACCGAGCGTGATGTCCTTCACGCCGAGCGAGAGCAGGGCGAGCAGCACGAGCACGGCCTTCTGCTCGTACCATGCGATGTTGTACGAGATGGGCAGGTCGTTGATACCGACCCCGAACGCTTTTGCAAGCGCCTGCGCAATCACGACCAGCGAGTAGCTGTCGTTGCACTGGCCGGCATCGAGTACCCGGGGGATTCCGCCTATGGTGCCGAGGCCGAGGCTGTTGTACCGGTACTTGGCGCAGCCGGCAGTGAGGATAACCGTGTTCTTCGGCAGGGCTTTGGCAAACTCCGTGTAGTATTCCCGCTCCTTCTGCCGGCCGTCACAGCCTGCCATGACGATGAACCGTTTGATCTCGCCGCTCTTCACCGCTCCAACGACCTTGTCGGCAAGGGCGAGCACGGCATCATGGGCACAGCCGGTGATAAGGTCGTTCCCGCTTCCGGGAAGGGCATTAGGCGGCTGGCAGGTCTTTGCGAGCGCGATGATCTTAGAGAAGTCCTTCTTCCCGCTGGGACCGGTTTCGATGTGCGCGACGCCCGGAAAGCCGGTCAGGCCGGTCGTGAACAGGCGGCCTTTGTAAGAATCCTTTGGTGGGACGAGGCAGTTGGTTGTAAAGAGGACGGGGCCGTTGAACTGCTCGAACTCTTCCTTCTGGTGCCACCATGAACTCCCGTAGTTACCGAAGAGGTGGCTGTATTTTTTGAACGCCGGATAGGCATGGGCCGGCAGCATCTCGCCGTGGGTATAGACATCCACGCCGGCATCCTTCGACTGCTCGAGCAGCATCTCGAGGTCCTTTAAGTCATGGCCGGTGATCAGGATGCCCGGGCGCTTCCCGACCGTTGTCTTCACGCTGGTGATCTGCGGTTTACCGTAGGCTGACGTGTTCGCAGCATCGAGCAGCGCAAGAACGCTGACACCCGTCTTTCCGCACTCCATCACGAGCGCGATCAGGTCAGGTACCGGCAGGTCCTGCAGCGTGGAGGCGAGTCCTTTCTGGAGGAACGTGGTTATCCCCGGATCGGTCCTCCCGAGCACGGCAGCGTGGGTATAGTACGCCGAGATCCCCTTGAGCCCAAAGAGGAGCGTTGACCGGAGCGAGCGGACATCCTCGTTTGCTGTTGAGAGGATACCGACGGACTTTGCCTTATCAAGGATGTCGCTGTCGCCTGTCGGTTTCCAGGTGCACGCATCGGGTTCCGTGCTGCCGCTCACCGGGAGGGCGTCCCGGATCGCGACGGCTGTGTTGATCAGGGCCGTGAACCGGGCCTTGTCGAAATCGACGTTGGTCAGCGTTGCAAAGAGCGAGTCTGCGACAAACAGGCCCGCATCCGGATTTCCCTTCCCCTTCTCCATTGCCGCAAGGTTCCGCACGGAAATTCCCTTGCAGAGCCAGATCAGCACATCCTGGTATGCGGCGATCGCATCCTCTTTGCCGCAGACTCCCTTGATCGTGCAGCCGGTTCCTTTCACGGTCTCTTCACACTGGTAACAGAACATCGTTATCCTCCATCATGTTTCTTTTTGATACAATGTATGATTATCATACCAGAGTATAAATACTGGGGAGTTTCCCATTTGATACTATGCAGGATTCATGCACGGTCAGCCGGACCGTCCGGTATCTTTCGAAACGGTGGACGCTGCTCATCATCCTCGAACTCTACAAGGGGCAGGGGTACACGCGCCGGTTCTCCGAGCTCCGGGACGCCCTTGACGGCATCACGCCCAAGGTCCTCTCGGAGCGGCTCAAGGAGCTGGAAGAGGAGGAGATCATCACGCGGAATGTTGATGTCACGGCATTCCCGGTCAGGACCGCGTATACGCTGACAAAGAGCGGGCTTGAGATCGTGGATATCATCCGGGACATCAAGGGCTGGGCCCTGAAATGGAAGATCAAGAATATCCCCTGCGGAGAGCAGGACTGCAAGGTGTGTGTGCTGTAGGAATAAGGGAGATCTGGACAAAGGTGTGAAACCATGAAACGGAAGATTATCAGCATCGACGAAACGAAATGCACGGGGTGCGGCCAGTGCATCCCGGACTGCCCGGAGGGGGCACTCCAGCTCATCGACGGCAAGGCCCGGCTCGTCTCGGACCTTTTCTGTGACGGGCTCGGGGCCTGTATCGGGACCTGCCCGGAAGGGGCGATATCGGTCATCGAACGCGAAGCTGTGGATTATGACGAAAGGGCCGTGATGGCGACCATCGTGAAGCAGGGCTCGCCGGTCATCAAAGCCCACCTTGAACATCTTGCAGGCCACGGGCAGGTCGCGTTGTACAACGAGGCAATCGAGTACCTGATCGAGAACGGTGTCCCGATACCAGATCATACTGCACCGGAACGGAACCCCCCCGGCACGCCGCAGCCTCATCCACAGGCAGGCCGCATGGGGGAGGGGATAGCCTGTCCTCCCGGTCAGCATGCGTCCCACCCGTTTGCCGGGTGCCCCGGCTCGGCAGCGCGGAGCATTTCCCGTGCCGGTCCACGGCAGCCGGTTGGCGGGGCGACAGCCTCCGAACTCCGGCAATGGCCGGTCCAGCTCAGCCTGCTGAACCCGGCGGCCCCGTATTTCGAGAACGCGGACCTGCTGATTGCCGCTGACTGTACCCCGTTTGCGTATGCCGGGTTTCACGCAGAGTTCCTGCGGGGCCGGATCGTGATCATCTTCTGCCCGAAACTGGACCCGGACATCGAGGGTTATATCGAAAAACTCAGCGGGATCTTCCGGCTCCATGCCATCAGGTCCATCACCGTTGTCCATATGGAGGTCCCGTGCTGCAGCGGTGTGCGGTACATTGTTGAGAAGGCGCTGGAGAAGGCAGGGAAGAAGATCCCGGTCGAAGACAAGACCGTCACTATTGACGGAAGTATTGCATGATGAGGAGAAAGAACGGTCTGCTCGGCAGAGTGCTCAAGGGTAATCAGGCAGGATTGAACCGATAGAGGGCAGAGGGCAAAGTTTGAAGTATATGCCACGCTATGTATTTTAGACACGATTCCGGATATCTCTCACATAATCCGGGACAGCCTGCGCGGGAAACAGCGTGCGGAAATCATGCGGACGATGACAGGATTGTCATCGGAGAAACAGCATTCCGGGGTAAGACCCGGTGCCAGCAGACAGGATCCCGATGATCCACGGATTCGTGGTGACGGCCCCTGCGGGCCCTTGACCGGGACGGGAAAGTTTCCCGTACGGTTCGCTCAAGGAACTTCGCCGCTATGCCGGAGAGTGCTCACCAGCAATAATGTTCCCGGTTTACGCCGGGAGGATTAGGCCACACGTTGATCCGGCTGGTACGGACGGAATTGCGCAATAACACACTCCCACAACGAGCCCGGGAAAACAGTTTTAAAAAATACCGAATCTAGGACAAAATTCAGGAGATACAACACACAATGGAAATAGAAATTATAGCCGTGGGCGGATACGACGAGGTCGGGCGGAACATGACCGCCGTCCGCTGCGGAAAGGAAGTTGTCATTTTTGACATGGGGCTCCGCCTCGACCAGCTGATGATCCACGAGGATGCGGAAGTCGACGAGATGCATTCCCTTGACCTGATCAAGATCAAGGCAATCCCGGACGACACCATCCTGCAAAAGGTTGAAGGAACCGTGAAGGCGATTGTCTGCTCGCACGGGCACCTGGACCACATCGGGGCAATCCCAAAACTCGCCCACCGGTACAAGGCGCCGATCATCTCAACACCGTATGCCAACGAGTTGATCAGCCAGCAGATAAGGGGTGAGAAAAAATTTGGTGTGAACAACAAGCTCGTTGCTCTCAGCGCAGGGCAGCGGTTCACCATCTCCCCCAATCTCGTCCTTGAATTCGTGCGCACGCAGCACTCGATCATCGATACCGTGACTCCGGTGCTCCACACCCCTCACGGTGCGATCGTCTATGCCTGTGACTTTAAGTTCGACCGGACACCGGTCATCGGCCTGCCACCGGACTTTGCCCGGTTCCGCCAGCTCGGCAAGGAAGGAGTACTGGCCCTGATTGTTGAGAGTACCTATATCCATCGCCCGGGGCGATGCCCGAGCGAGCGGATCGCCCGCGATCTCGTGAGGGATGTGATCACCAGTTTCGAAGATGACAAGAATGCGATCATCGTATCGACCTTCTCGTCCCACATCTCCCGGGTCAAGACGATTGCGGAATGTGCCCATGAGATCGGCAGGAAACCGGTCTTCCTCGGACGCTCGATGCAGAAATACTCGGTTACCGCAGAACAGATGAAATATGTCTCGTTCCCCGAGACCTCCAGCGTATTTGGCGAACGGAGAACGGTCGACCGCGTGATGCGCAGGATGATGAAAGAAGGAAAGGATAAATTCATACCTATTGTCACGGGACACCAGGGCGAGCCCGGGTCTATCCTTACCCGGCTTGCGCACGGGGATACCCCGTATCAACTGGCAAAGGGCGATAAGGTGATCTTCTCGGCAAATGTTATCCCGAACCCGATGAATGTCGGGAACCGGTACGTAATCGAGCACCGGCTCAAAATGACCGGTGCCCGGATGTTTACTGACCTGCACGTGAGCGGTCATGCTTACCGGGAAGACCACTATGAATTTATCCAGATGCTCCAGCCCCAGCACATCATCCCTGCTCACGCAGACCTGAAGATGACCGCAGGTTATGCTGAATTTGCCAGTGATCTCGGGTACACGGCCAATAGCACGGTCCACCCCATGAGAAACGGAGCACGGCTCAGGATCAACTAAGGAATTGTGCTATTGGATCTCCGGTCCTTTTTTATGGTCCGGAATGATCCTCCAGCTCCGGTACTCCTCCGTCGCGTCTTTCATGTCCTCCCAGAGCCATGCCATCCGGTCAAGGAACCAGAGCTTCCCGCAGTAGACAAGCGCCATGCCCAGGACTGGTGGCCACAGGTCGAACGCGAAAACCCCCCAGAAGATACAGAGCATCCCGATAAGAGAGACGCCCGATAGAATATTCGGGACAGTCCGGTGACGCTCCGGCACGGGAATGACATCACGATTGAGCCAGACACGCTCTCCGAGGACTGCCTTCGATGCCCAGTGGTCGAGCGATGCCGGTGCCGGGAAGATCCGGGGATTGAACCAGGCCCAGAGCAGGGCAACAGTCACCGGCATAACCGCATACCACCCGAGCCAGAGCCTGCTCCAGAATGCGATCACGAGGATCGGCAGCACCGTGTTGCGCAGGGCCACGCTCCAGGGGTTCGCATGACGCAGCCAGGTATCGTCGTCCAGTGCAAAGGCCCGGGCAATCTTCCGCTCGATTGTCATTCTGTACCACTACGGTTTTTATGGGAAGTATCATCATCGTTTGGGTGACGTGTAATAGTTTAAATGGCGGCTCTCTTCAGAAAAAAATAAAAATTTTGACCTGAACAAAAGGTTGAATGGTATGTTCGGACGTCCTCAATAGCACGGGTATCGCTATCGGGTCTGTTGTTGTTGTCATGATAATCGCATTAGTCTACCGTGGACGTAAATTCAATCCGGAATCAGACAGGCAACAGGCGTTTCCAATTTTTCAATAATTTAAAAAAAATCCTTTCCCCGGTTAAACCTGTTTCCCCTCGCCAATGCAGATACCCCCGGCATTGTACGTGCAGTACTCCCCTTTGAAGAACCAGTTCCGGTACACAATCGGCGTGATAATGGTCGTAAGCAGGCTCATGAGCACGAGCACGACATAAACGCCCTGGCCGATGACTCCCGCCTCAAGGCCGATGAGGGCCACGATCATTGCTACCTCGCCTCTCGGGGCCATACCGAACCCGACGATGAGTGCATCCTTCCGGCACAGTCCCATCATCCGGGCAGGGAGACCACAGCCGATGACCTTGGTGATGATCGCAACAAGAGTCAGGACGATAAGGAACAGCGCAATCTCCGGTGTGACCGTCCTGATATCCGCAAGGATCCCAAGCGAGACAAAGAAGATTGACGCGAATATAATCTGGAGGTATTCAGCACCCTCTTTGAAATTTTTACTGTGCGTTAACTCCACGCTCTCGAAGGAGACCCCTGCGATGAATGCACCGACAATGGCTGAAAGGCCGACAGCTTCTGCACACATTGCGTACAGGAA
>CAZCZK010000090.1:0-9239 GCA_964503195.1 uncultured Methanoregula sp. | reverse complement strand
AACAGCAGAGCTATGGCGAATACGACAGCAAAGGCAGATGGTACAAATACTGATTTTTCTCTGGTGAAAACCTCTGACTACTCCTGACACCCATGCGGACCCGCCGGCCTGCGCCCGGCATTTGCGGCACAGCGAAGATGGCCGGGTGACTATTTCCTTGTCATCCGAAAACGGGTGCTTTCCATCATCTTGGGCTCTCCCTTTTTTTTAGAGAAGGGCAGGCTTCCCCTGTTCCTTTTCCTGGTGACGGAATAACGGATCAGGAAAAAAATAGAAAATCATGACGATAAAACCGCCCGGGAGAACCGGACATGAGCTTATTTGAGTTCACACCGGAACCGTGAAAATTTCCCGTAAGGGAAACACCCCGAAGGAATCGCCATGCGCGACTGAGCCCCCACGGGGGACGGGTTGGCGCAAGGGGGCGATCAACGCCTCCCGTCTTACCTTGTGGGACACTACGATGGTAAACCATTGATGGAGAAGAGCTCACCGGCTCCCGGACCCTCGCGATGGGGGGGAGGATACCCGGAAAAAGAGGTTTTTATTGAGGCCGGAACCGCTGCCTATTCAAGACCGAGAGCCCGTTTATAATCCATAAGCATCCTGACAATCAGCGTGCGGTGTTCTTCCAGTGCCTCTTCATCGTCGGGTGATGTGATGAGGGCAACAACATACACGAGGATCAGGGCATTGTCAAGGTTCAGGGAGTCCGGGTCCTCAGCGTTTTGTGAAGGAATCGCCACAGCAGTATACTGCAGCTCTGCATCTGAGAACGTGAACCCGGCATCCACCGTCACGAGAGAATTGTCACGGGCCTGTGCATTCGCACGAAGGATCTCCAGCGCCTTTTTCAGAACCCCGTTGGACTCCCCTCCGGGTACGAGTGCGATGGCGCGGGTGCATTCCCGGACAGCATTCGCGTACAGGCCGAACTTGAAGGCAAAGAATGCAGATGCTATTTCATGGGCAGTCTCTTCTGGAAAGTGCGGAAAGAAAGGTCGCATTCGTTCAATATAATCTGCCAGAAACCGTTCCATCAGATACGTCTCCTCCGTCCTGCAGAGCTTCGCATGATTTCCCCTCAGGAGAAATCTCTGTCAGACTCTGCAGGAACCTGGGGTATTCCGTCTATAGGTTTGAACTGTTGGTTCATCAACATATCTCTCCTGCAGCCTTTCGGATGGGGATAACCCGGGGCATCATTGGTTTATATGGGAATGAAGACCAATATTCTTGGCAACGGTATGGGTACTGTAATCTTTTCTGACGTTCACGCAGATTCAGCTGCAATCAATGCGCTTGCAGAATGTATCAGGTCCCCGCTCTTCCGCGAAATTTTCGGCCCGGTTGATGTCCTGATGAATCTTGGCGATCTCCTCCACCGGGGGGACCGACCGGCGGAAACTCTCGAGAGAGTGCATACCCTCTCCCACAACTACCGGCTCGTATCAATTCTCGGGAACCATGACCATGCCTTCCTGCACGGACTCCTCGTGAGCGGGAGCGATGCGGCAAGCACGTACCGGCACGAGCAGCTGCGCGATTCCCCCCTTCTTTCCATGTTCGAAACTATGCCCATGGAGTGGGTTGACCGTGGCATGCTCTTTGTCCATGGCGGGCCGCTGGAGCTGGGCCCCCAGACGCTCCGGCTCAAGTGCTGGCAGCGCCTGTCGCACGAGTCCGGTGATTTTTTTACCGGCTTTCATTATACCGCGGAAATGGCTTTCGAAGAGCTCGAAAAACGGGGTCTCACCCACTTGTGCTGCGGCCACCAGCATGAGAATGTCTGCTGCAGGAAAACACCTTCCGGCATTCTCCAGCAGCACCTGGAGTTCAGACCCCTTGGGGACCGGAAGGAGGAGGATGTTTTTGGCCTTCAGGTCGCAACGGTGCCCCTGGATGTTCCCACCCTTCTTCGCGTCGGCGGGTGTCACGGAGTTATGCCGGAGTTCGCCTATACGGATTATACATCGTTCTTTTTTATCCGCATGTCCCATAAAGGGTAACGGTGATCCTGTACGAGGCTCCTGCGCTCTTTTACGTTCGGTACATGATCCCGATCTCGCTGTATCGTGGCTGTTTGGAGCATTTTATTTAAAGTCAGACAGGTATTTTTCTGAAACAACCGCTATATTTATATACTGTTACCACAAAATGGTAATTATGCCTCGTGCAGGCGAGGGACGTTCGATCCGGATCGATCCCGAGGTGTATGAGGCGCTTCTCACACTCAAACGTGGGAACATGACATTCTCGGATGTCATTGTGCAGATGCTCCATGATGCGTATGGCTGGTCGGACGATCTCACCGACCACCAGTGTGATCTCGGGGACTTTACCGGAACAAATGTGAGGTAAATCCCGGGAGCACGGACTTCGTGGAGGAACACTGCCCGAGCAACAAAAAAGGTGTCAGGTACAATGCAAAAACCGGTTTATGAGGACATCACGGCCGACCGGGTCAACTGGCTGATCACGTGCGTCGGTGAAATGTTCTCGGACCTCCATGAAAATGACACGTACTGACCCTGACAGCGGATCCGGCATCTACCCTCATGCCTGCCTTTGGTCGTCAATCTGAAGTTGCACGCCAACCCCTACAATCTCTTCCATTTTTTTCCTGAGTTCTTCTGAAAGTCCGGGGATTTTCTCCTGGGTTTTTACGAGCCATTCTTTCAGTTCAACGCGTGCCTGGGTCTCTTTTCCGAGCATGGTATCGAGCTGGGCTTTTTCTCTCTCGAGCGATT
Source organism: uncultured Methanoregula sp. (assembly GCA_964503195.1). Lineage (GTDB taxonomy): Archaea > Halobacteriota > Methanomicrobia > Methanomicrobiales > Methanospirillaceae > Methanoregula. The sequence continues at coordinate 6,489 of CAZCZK010000090.1, read as the reverse complement.
GTACCCTGACCAGCAGCGGGTGCGATGCCAGCGTATCCCCAGCACTCCGGCAGGTTTCTTCCTGTCGTGCGAGATCGGAACAGCTGGCACACATATCGGTGCTGAACTGATGGGTATCCGAAAAAATCGCGCGTTCCTCCTTGTTTTTCAGGGTGATCTCTCCGGCAGCGATCATGCGTTCTGTAACCGGGCATGCCGCTCCGAGCGCTGCTGAAAGGTCCCCGGTGTCCGGAATCTCGTGGTCGGACAGGAGATCCATCGTGTGCCGCAGGATGGAAACCTCCGGGGAATTTTTCTGTCGGACCGCTATTTTTTCTGCTTTCCGGAATACATGGGAGGCAGTCATCGAAAGGGCAGCATTGGTCCTCAGTGCAGCATCCCGCCGGCTTTCTGCTTCAAGCAATATTTTTTTCAGGGTACCCACTTCCCCCATGCGCTCATCTGCCGGAAATGCCTGCAGTTCTTTTTCGATAGCAGAAATTCTGTCTGTCATTTCCGTTATGCGGAGGGTGATCCGCTTGTCTTTTTCTTCCGCTTTTTGTATATCCTCCCGGATATCCAGGAGTGCGGTATGGATTGCGAGAGCAGGGTCAATGAGCTTTTTCTCTTTCCGGTAGCGGCCGAGTGATTCGGTGATAGCGTTGATCTCGCGACCGATCACATCAATCCCCGATTTAACCGCTTTCATCTCATCCGGGAACACGGCCTGCAGATACCTTCCCTGGCCCTGGGTACTGTTCAGGCAGCTTTTGAGGCATTCCACTGCAGCGGGATAGAAATCCTCGATTTCATCCGGCAGTTCCTTTGCGAGGGATGCATTCATCGCCTTTACAAACTGGGGGAGAGAATTTTTGGCAATGCTCTTGAGTTTTGGGTGGAGTTCCGGTGCCTGCTCTGCCCGGGCAACGCTATTGGTGATCTGCTGAAGATTCAGGATAGCATCCCGGATTTTTTTCCGGGTCTCACCCGTTTCCTCAAGGAGTGTTAACCGTGCGGTTTTTTCACGCCCGTCCAGCCATCCCGGGACAGCACTCATACTGATGGTGAAGACTTCAGGTTCCTTTTTACCGAACAGCTTTGTAAGGAAATTATGCATGCAGGCATCCTCCTGTATCTGGGTGCAGGGACAAAAATACCCTCCCGTATTAATTAATCGTCCTGTGCGATCTGACGAAGGCGCCCGGTACCGTCGATTTCTTTGAGAACCTGGACCACCGCAGGGGGAACAAGCGATTTCCACGGCTTCCCGTTCAGCATACGCCTTCGTATCTCTGTGCCGTTCAGGGTTTCGCGTTTGTACATTGCCGTTGACTGGACTTTGATTTCGGCCTCGGCAAACAGACGGACAACAAGCGGATTCGATGAGTAACAGGTATCGAACGGAGGGGCCATGGACCGGACATGGGCAACCCAGAGAGCATTTCTCTGGATATCCTCAATGGGGATCACGTAGAACGGGCACCCGAGCGACTCAAGCGAGCGGGTGATCATCAGGACGCGCTCTCCCGCGGTAAACGGGTTGTCGACCTGATGGGAGAGCTGTGCACTGCCGATACCGATGATGATCTCGTCTACCGTTCCTGCGATATGTTCCAGCACCGACTGGTGCCCGTTGTGATAGGGCTGGAATCTCCCGATATAAAATCCGCGTTTCATGGTTCTTTTTCCACCCGTGCAATCCGTGCGATCCGTGCGGCAAATGCCCCGGCCACAAACCCTGCATCAATGTTGACAACGGAAAGGACGGAACAGGACTGGAGCATGCTGGCGAGGGCTGCCCGCCCCTCCCCCATAAACCCGTATCCCACGCTGACCGGGACGCCGATCACCGGTTTGTCAACGAGCCCAGCCACCACGGAAGGCAGCGTCCCCTCCCGTCCTGCACAGACAACGAAGACGTGGGCGGCGAGCAGCGGCTTCAGGGCCGGGAAGAGCCGGTGAATCCCCGCAGCTCCGACATCGTATGCGGTCCTGACCTCGCACCCCATCTCCCCGGCAATGATCTTTGCTTCTTCGGCTACCCGGATATCCGAAGTCCCGGCCGTGATCACAGCGACTATTCCCCCGGTCTTCACGGGTGCGGGCCCTGTAGCGAGAATGAGAATATGCCCGGCTTCATGGTATTCGGCGCTCAAGTTCTCCTGTTCCGCAGATGCCCGGATCGACCCGGCCTGGTCCCTGCTGATACGGGTGATGATACAACGCCCGGCAGTCTGTGCGTGCCGGATGGCGATGGTTGCAAGGTGGGCCGGGTCCTTGCCTTCCGCCAGAACTACTTCGGGCATCCCACACCGGACGTCCCTGCCAAGATCCATGCAGGCTAACTCCCCGATACGGTCGAGGCGCAGCCCGTCAATAGCCTCCGCTGCACTATCGAGGTCCAGTGTCCCGCATTTGTACTGGTTCAGCAGATCCTGTAACGCCCGGTTTGGTGGCATGATTGCAATAATACAGATATGGAACAGCGTATAATAAGTTAGTTCATTCCATGACATACCTCATCTGGGTAGCCTTGTTCGGGACAGCCGCTACCCTTTTCCTCTGGCTCCGGGATGCGCGTATCTTTTTCCGGACCGGCCTTCCCGGGTACCGGAAAGCCGCGTACCGGGGCGTCCTGTACGGCGCGCTGGCAAGCCTTGGATCGATGGTTGCGCTGACCATGCCCGCTTTTGAACTCCTGGGTCTCGGCCTGATCCTTGCAGCCCTGTACCTGCAGGGGAAGATTGAGCGGGAAAAGGTCTGGAAAGACGAAGGCACGCTGGAACGTTTCCTGGGAAGCGTTCCGAGGCCCCGGGCGAATAAGAAATAACGACCAACACCCTACACTACACACAAGGGAATTTCATCATGCTCCAGAAACCACGGGGAACACGGGATTTTTTACCGGACGAGATGGAAGCGCGGCGCTCGATCGAAGGGCGCCTTCGGGAGACCGGACGACGGTGGGGCTACCGGGAAGTGTGCACCCCGGAGTTTGAAGACCTTGAACTTTTTACCATGCGCTCCGGTGAGGGGATCATCGGGGAGATGTATGTTTTTGAGGACAAGGGGGGGCGAAAGCTCGCCCTTCGGCCGGAGATCACGGCCGCGGTAATCCGGATGTATATCAATGAGGCGAAAGTTGCTCCAAAACCGCTCCGCTGGTGTTATTTTGCTGACTGCTTCCGGTATGAACGCCCGCAGAAAGGGCGGTACCGCCAGTTCTGGCAGTTCGGCGTGGAGCTGATTGGTGCGGATACTGCCATGGCGGATGCCGAGGTGATCATGCTCGCCGCTGACATGCTGGACGCTACCGGTGTCCGGTATGATCTGAAGGTCGGGCACCTTGCGCTCATGAAAAACATGCTTTCCGATCTCGAACAACCCGTCCAGCGGACCATCAGGGCATATCTCGACAAGCGGGATTACGATGGTTTAAGGAATACTCTCGCAGCAATGGGGAAACCGGATCTCGCAGATTCCCTTGTGTCCCTGGTCGAATGCCGTACGCTTGAGGAGGCATTTGGAATTACCGGAGAAGTTCCCGGCAGGGAGCGGATCGAACAGGCACTCGGGGCACTCGATGCCTACGGCGTGAAGTACACGCTGAACTTCGGGATTGCCCGTGGGCTTGACTACTATACCGGGATGGTCTTCGAAGGCTTTGCCGACAACCTCGGGGCGGAGAACCAGATCCTTGGCGGGGGGACGTACCGGCTCGCGCACCTGTTCGGCGGGGATGACGTTGCCTCCTGCGGGTTTGCGATCGGGTTCGACCGGGTGATGGTCTCGCTGGGCGACGCAAAACCCCGGCAGGATAGCATTGTCGGGATTGTCTGCACAGAGGAAGGGAAGGCCCGCGCCCTTGAGGTATCCCGCCAGTTCCGTTCAGCCGGCCTTCGGACCGAGATGGACCTGATGGAACGGGGACTCAGTGCGCAGCTTGCTCATGCTTCGAAGTCCGCGGATTTTGCCGTTGTCATCGGCAAACGCGAGGTGGAATCCGGTACGGTGACGCTCAAGAACCTGAAAACGGGGGAGCAGAAATCGCTGGATCTGCCTGCTGCCATCGCTGAGGTGGGAGCGCATGGTGCTCGCTGACGAGCTTGCAAAACAGCAGCGCAGCATCAGTGTCGCAGAATTCTTCGAGAAGAACAAGCACCTCCTCGGGTTTGATTCCCCGACCCGGGGCGTTATCACCACCATCAAGGAAGCGGTGGATAACTCGCTGGATGCCTGCGAGGAAGCCCGGGTGCTCCCGGACATTTTTATCAGCATAAAAAAAGTATCAAACGAAGTATTCCGGATCATTGTTGAGGATAACGGTCCCGGGATCGTCCCCGCACAGGTTCCCTTCGTTTTCGGGAAACTCCTGTATGGTTCCCGGTTCCACCAGATCCGGCAGACCCGCGGCCAGCAGGGTATCGGGATCTCGGCTGCCGTGCTCTATGCGCAGCTGACCAGTGGTGTCCCGACTATTGTCATATCCCGGACCGGTGCAAAGGAGCCTGCCTACAAATTTGAGATCCAGATAAAAATTGAGACCAACGAACCGGACATCATTTCGGAGGGGCCGTTCGAATGGGACCGGATCCATGGCACCCGGGTGCAGATCGAGTTCAAGAGCACGATGTCGGCCAGGAAGAAGCTGATCGAATACCTGCGGTATACTTCGGTGGTCAACCCGCATGCCCGCTTCCGGGTGGAACTTGATGACGAATCCTTCACGTTTGAACGGGTGAGCCAGGAGGCGATAGCCTGCCCGGTGGCAATCCAGCCGCACCCGCATGGGATCGAGTTCGGCCAGCTCAAGAGGATGGCGGCGGCAAGCGAACTGAAACTCCTCGAGTTTCTCGTGGAATCATTCAGCCGCGTGGGCAGGAAGAGTGCGCAGGATATGTGTGAGCGCTCCGGGTTGAAAGGCACGGTTAAGGTCAAAGGGTTGTCAACGGAGGACCAAAAAAAACTCCTTGCCGCCATGCAGGATGTTGCCGTCCCGGCACCCCCCGCGACCCAGTGCCTCTCGCCGATTGGCGAGGAACTGCTCCGGCGTGGACTCGAGAAGGAGTTTCAGATGGATTTTGTCGCATCCCGCACGCGGCCGAGTTCGGTCTTCTCCGGGCACTCCTTCATGGTCGAGGCTGCAATCGGGTACGGGGGCAGGCTGCCAGCGGAGGGCAATGCCATCCTCCTCCGTTTCGCGAACCGTGTCCCGCTCATGTACCAGCAGGGTGCCTGTGCAATCACGGAATGTGTTACCGGTATAAACTGGAAGCTGTACAACCTTCCCTCCCAGGGGGGCTTCCCTACCGGGCCGGTGTTGATCCTTATCCATGTAGCCTCTACCAATGTCCCGTTCACGAGCGAGAGTAAGGATGCTGTTGCCGGGATTCCGGAGATCGAAAAGGAGATCACCCTTGCCCTGCAGGACCTTGGCCGGGAGCTCAAAAATTTTGTCTCGCGACGGGACAAGGGCAAGATTGCCGAGGACCGGGCGCGTGCGGTCTGTGCAATTATCCCGGAGATCGCAGAAAAGGTCAGCTCGATTGTGGAAAAACCGCTCGTTGACACCACCCCCATCGAAGGAAAACTCATGCGCAAGATGATTGCCAAGAAGGCAACCCGTGACGGCAGAGTGACCATTGAACTGAACAATTATACCGCGCACGACGCCGAAGTCCAGGTGTACGAGATATCGCACGATAATGCAGCGGATGCCATACCGAAGGCAGATTTCGTGAGCGAGATGGACGGCCAGTTCACGAAAGTGTGGAAAGCTGCGATCCCGGCCAAAGCAGTCTGGCGTGTCAGCTTTACCGGGAAGGGTGGAGGTATTCTCGATGTGCGGGGTATAGAGGACGCAAAGAAGATGGTGGTGGACCTCGATGTCTAAAGAGGATCTGGAAAAAAAGGCGATGATCTCGCTCCTCAATATCGCCAGCGCATGGTACGACCAGATGAAGTCCGGCGAGATCCCCTCCATCTCCCTGCCGACAAGAACCAAATACAATATCGAGTTCGACGATGCGAGCGAGGTCTGGAAATATGGGGACAAGGAGAGCCTGCGAAATGCAGCTTCGGCCAAGAGCGCAACCCACCTCCTGAAGATGGCCTACGTGATCGGGTTCATCAAACAGCAGCTCAAAGAGAACCGGTCCTCAACACTGAGAGAGATGTATTACATCTCGGAAGGCTGGAAACGGGCGAAGTTCAGCGCACAGGATGAGAGCAACTTCCTTATCGAGGATCTGGAAATTCTTTCAGATGTCCCCCGGGAGGGCTTCCACCTTCATCCTGAGGAGAACGGCGCCTCGATCTACGGTCCGATGCGTATCCGGGAGGAGACCCGGCGCGGTATGAAGACGATCCACTGCCAGGACGATGTCGGACAGGCCGGATATACCATCCCGAACAATGTCGAGAATATTGAGTTCGTGGACCATGATGCCAGGTTCGTCATCGCCATAGAGACTGGTGGTATGTACGACCGTCTCATCGAGAACGGGTTTG
>CAZCZK010000089.1:0-9382 GCA_964503195.1 uncultured Methanoregula sp. | reverse complement strand
CCCTCAATTATCTCGAGACCTACTTTGACGAACAGGATGCGGCTGATGCTGCACTGCACAATCCCTGAAACGGGACAATGAGCAGACTCCTGCCCTGATACCTTTTTTTCCCGGTTTACATGAATTTTTTGTTACCGGATCCCGAGACCTCTGATAAAAATCACCTGTACATGATGAATTTAATACAATTTTTTGCGCGTGGATGTACCCGGACTGCGGTCAGATGCAGAAGGATTGATCCGTGAAAAAAGAGGGTTCCGGATTAACGCCACTTCCCGACAACCGGTAACCACCCGCTCGTGCCGAACGCGTAATTCTTATCGGTACCGGTTTCCCAGAAACCATTGCCATTTTCATCGAGATACCAGGCACCGTTCAGGTAGATCCCGATCTTATCCTGTCCATCGCCATTCCAGTCCCCGATGACCGGGTCCCATTCCGGTGATCCGAAGAGGTAATATTTCGAGCTGGCATTGAACGCACCAAGCCCGTCATAGTCAAGCTTCCAGGCAGTGCCCGTCTTCGTCCCGATTTCAGTGAGTCCATTGGCATTCCAGTCTCCCGTGATTGCAGTTGATCCGGCAGGAGCAAACACAGAAGTTTTATCACCGGCACCATATGCCCCGTCGCCGCTGTAGTCGATAGAGTAGACACCGTCCTTGTAGACGCCGATCTTTGTGGTACCATCAGTCCATTTCCCGACAACCGGTTCCCATCCGGCTTCCCCGAATGCGAAGTTCTTATCACCTGCATTCCATGAACCGCTTCCATCATAATCAAGGTACCACATACCGTCTTTGTATGCACCGATCTTGTCGGAGCCGTCCCCGTTCCAGTCACCGACAACCGGGATCCAGCCCGGAGCACCATACCCGAAGTTCTTGTCCCCGGCACTCCACCACCCGGACGCGTCCTCATCGAGGTACCAGGCACCATCACGGTATACCCCGATCTCGGTTTTGCCGTCCCTGTTCCAGTCGCCGGTAACCGGAGTCCAGAGCGGGGCACCGAACCCATAGTTCTGGTCACCCGCATCCCAGACGCCGTCGCCGTTCATGTCTATGTACCAGCTGCCGTTCTGGTAGATACCGGTCTTCGATGGCAATATCGTAGCTTCCGAAAAAGAAAATTTCTGGATGCGATCATTAGCATACTCAGAAACAAAGACATTTCCACTCCTGTCGGTTGCGATACCTGCAGGCCAATAAAACTGTCCGTTGTTTGTCCCCCGTGAACCCCATTCTCCACGGTAAATACCATCATAATCAAAGACCTGGATGCGGTGATTGTTCTGGTCAGCAACAAACAGATGCCCGTTGTTATCCATGGCGATATCGACAGGGTAGGAAAACTGGCCATTGCCGGTACCGGATGATCCGAACTGCAACACAAATCCTCCGCTGGGATCAAAGACCTGAACACGGTGATTCCCATAATCCGCGACAAAGACATAATCGCTCTTGTTGACCGCGATACCGTGAGGAGTACTGAATTGACCAGAACTGTTACCCCCTCCGCCCCAAGTACTCACATAAGTTCCATCATCAGTGAATATCCGTATCCACGCGTTTCCTGTATCGGCCACGTACACATACCCGCTACTATTCACTGCTATGCCACGGGGATTCAGGAAAGATCCCCATTGGGTCACATATCCTCCATTGGGATCAAACACCTGTACTCGGTTATTGCCCTGGTCTGCAACATAGATATACTCGCTATTATTCACCGCGAGACCCCATGGACCGGAAAACTGTCCGTTTTCGTTCCCGTTCAATCCCCATTGCCCGAAATACTCTCCGGTTGGTGATATTACCTGTATGCGAGAATTTTCGGAATCCGTAACATACGCATACCCGCTGGCATTTACTGCGATACCCAGCGGGTGGAAAAATTTCCCAATCTCATTTCCCCGGGCACCCCACCCGTTCACGAACTTCCCATTCGGATCAATAACATGAATGCGATCCATGTAACCATCAGTCACATAGACATACCCGCTGCTGTTCACCTCAATACTGTTCGCAAGGGTTGTTGAGAACTGCCTCACGTATTCACCAGAGGGAGTAAATACCTGCACACGATCGTTACCTGCACCGTCCACAACATACACATACCCGCTGCTGTTAACCGTGACACTCTGAGGCAAGGAGAACTCCCCGTTGCCGCTCCCGGAACCACCTCCTGACTTGTTCCACACCTGCGTAAGAACACCGCTTGGATCAAATATCTGGACGCGGTTGTTCAACTTGTCAACTACATGCACATACCCGCTGCTGTTCACTGCAATACTGGCAGGGCTGTCAAATTCACCGGGACCATTCCCGTACGAACCCCATGCTGTCATTAAGGTTCCAGTCTGGTCGAACAACAGGACACGGTTGGTACGGGTATCAGTTACATAGACATATCCGCTCTTGTTCACCGCTATTCCTGGAAAGGATTTAATCTCACCTGTACTATTCCCGAACGAATCCCAGTGCGTCACATACGTTCCGGCCGGGTCGAATACCTGGACACGGTCATAATCGACAACATAGATATACCCGCTGCTGTTCACCGCTATGCTAAACGGAGCATAAAACTCACCGGTACTTTTTCCCGCTGAACCCCATTTTGAGATCAGCGAACCATCTGCGGTGAATTTCCATATACTGGAATTAAACACGTCTGTCGCATAGATATTGTCATCACGGTCAATAGCGATACTCAAAGGATGGACCCCGACTTCTGACGGGAGCGCCCACTGGACCGTATAGGAGAGAATTACCGGTGATCCGTCAGCAGATACCGGTGTTACCATGCACAAGAACGCAATGATCATTAACCCTGCCAGAATCAGACTGTACCGTTGTAAACTCATTCTTCACCAACCACGGTATCCACGGGGAAGTTCCCGATATCGTGCCCTGATATAATTGCCAACAGATTATATCATGCCCTTTCCATCCCGTGAACGATTAATATTCCGATGTTATCATCAGGGAAATTTACGGATCAGGAGGTAAAAAAGGATTCATTTACTCTTATACACGACCAGAGCGGGAGGACTCCTGTTCATCCCTCGTTGGTGGCAGATCCTACAGAATTTCAACGATCTAAAATCCTGTGCCGATTCTTTTACAACCCTGAAAGGGTATTTTTGATTTAACCCCCGACCCCAAAAATATACGATCGTCCAGCAGCAGTTTTTTTCTGCTCTCCGGTTCCCGGCATCTCACCCGCTCTGCGGAATCCCCACGAGCGACCGGATCATCTTCTGGGTCTCCTGGGGGGTCCCGGTCGTATTGACCTGGTATACGGTTGTCCGGTTCAGCAGCTCGGTGACATACCGGTTCCGTATCCGGGTCTTGAACGGGTTGTTGACGAGGATATGGGGGTTGAAATAATTATTTTCCATAAAAAGTTTCAGCCCGGTGTCAGGGTCGAGTGTCCGGGAGATGGTGCTGTCCAGAGGATCGCGTTTCAGGAGAATGATCGTCTTCAGGGTTGCCATCGGCAGGATCCTTCCCTTGCCGATCGCCCACCGGATGTCCGCGATCGCCCTCCCGTTGGGATCGAATTTCCCTTCCGGTACGAGCCCGCCGAACTGTTCCCAGATCGTACCGAGGTCTTCGCCGATATAGAAGTTCTTCTCGGAACTGTAGGCAAGGATATCCAGGCCGTAATCCCGCGAGAAGAACCAGTCATCGGCAATGATCCGGGTATGCGGGTTCTGTAACAACCCGTACGTCTGGGTTGTCTTCCCCGCTTTCGGTGCGCCGATAATGCAGATTCCGCTACCCCTGATATCCACGCAGGAACCGTGTACGGAAAATATCCCGTGATGGTCTTCCAGGATATCCCCGGCAAGGCTGAGCGCGATGGACTTGATCCAGCCATAGTAGGAAAAATTGAAGAGGAATGCCGTCCGCGACAGGGGATCGAACAGGACTGTGTCGGGTGCATAGGCTGCGTTATCAAATACAAGGAGTCTCCCGTGGGAGCGGATATTCTGTGATATGGAATAAAAATTGTTCTCCCACGTGTCCTTGGTTGCATGATCGTCCGTCATCAGCTTGATGCAGCAGCCGTACAGGTCGGATTTGATCTCGTAGCGGACCCGGGAAAGGTGCTCCTCCATCAGGCGCTCTTTCTCATCGGTCGGGATCAGGGTGATCGTGTAGCCCATGGGTATCTGTTGAAGGTTAGCTGGGCTCCGATATCAAGAATCCCCCCTGCCGGGCTACCCCGTCCCTCCTGCCCATACAAGGAATCTTGAGGTCTGAACGCGACATTCCCGGTCGCCATATCAGGTATGCCATGTCCCGGCGTCCCTGCAGCTCCGGAACCCGGTTTTCGGCACCGTGATCTCGAACCGTGCACCGCTGCCGTGTTTCCCGGTCTCGTGGATCGAGATACCGGTGATTGCGAGGATCTCCCGGGCCAGAAAAAGACCAAAGCCGGTGTTTTTCCCAAAACCCTTCCGGAAGATATTCTGCTTCTGATCAAGGGGAATCCCGACCCCGTTGTCTTCAACGGTAATGAGCAGGTCCTCCTCCTTCGGTTCGCATTGGAGCGTGATCCGGGAAACCCATTCACCGTGCATGACCGAATTATTGAAGAGATTGGCAAATACTTTTTCCAGCATCGGATCAGCGAAGATTTCGGTTCCTGTACAGGAGCACGAAAAGAGGATATCCTTGGGTTTGTACTTTGCGATGATATCGTCAAGGTTGCACCATTCAGGTGCCTGAACACCAAGTTCCTGGTATGCCTTCGAGAACTCGATCTGTCTCCCGATGGTCATGGCCATAGCATCGATCTTCTGGAGGAAATCACCAATCATGGGATCCGGATTCTTCATCATCGCCAGGTGGGTATACCCCTGGAGAACCGTGAGCTGGTTTGCCACATCATGGCGGGTGATGCTGTTGAGCAGGTTGAGTTTCCTGTTGGCCTCCTTGAGTGCATCTTCCGCCAGTCTGTGATACTTGATATCGTGAATGGTCCCTTCGACCCCGAGCACATGACCATGAAGATCGGTGTAATAATGGCTGCTTGCGGTCACCGGAAACCGGTGCCCTTTGCGGTCCTTGAGAATGAGGGAATACTCAGAAACAGATCCTTCCCTCGCGAGGGCTGCCAGGAATTTTTTCCGCTCGAGCGGATCTGCATAGAGCGTCTGGTCCAGATTGAGCCCTGTCATCTCCTCTGCAGAACCATACCCCGCACGCTTTGCACCCGCCGGGTTGACCAGGGTAATCTTCCCTTCCATGTCAGTCCGGTAGAGCATATCCTGCATATTTTCGAATATCGAGCGGTACAGGCTCTCGCTGGACCGGAGATCTCTCTCGTCCTGCCTTTTTTTCACAGCCAGACGGACCTTATGCATCAGTTCCACGAACCCGGATTCGGGATCTGCGCCCTTCTCGATGTAAAAATCAGCCCCGTTATTCAGGGCCTCGATAACCAGGTCCTCCCGTCCTCTCCCGGTAAAAAGGATAAACGGGATGGCCGGATCACGCTCCCGGATTGCTTTCACCAGGTCGATCCCATCCCTCTCTGGCAGGAGGTAACCGGAGATGATGGCATCATATCGGGTATTCGAGCATTGCACAAGGGCGTCCTTCGCCGACTCTGCCGTATCAACCCTGAACTCCCCGTCCTGCTCAAGGAAACCTTTGCAGATCCCGGGCAGGTCCGGCTCATCATCAGCGTACAGGACGGATATCATTAAAATAGCCTGTATGCGATAAGGTAAATCCTTTTGCTATGGCAATATCTGCCCCGTTCGTATCTTCAGGGTGAGCGTGTTAATTTCACGGGAACGTGAACGAAAAAGGTTCCCCCACGACCCTCAAGAGATATGCGGTTACCATCCGCGCGTCCGGTATCCTGCACAAGCGTGAATGTATGACGGATGAAGAAGGATTATCGTTCAGGGGATACTCTGACAGGACTCCTGAACCCCGTCCCGCACCTGTTTTTTAAAACAAGCTCAGATTTACGGGGGGCCCTCATACACGTGCGATTTACATGACCCCTGGGAAGACTCTTTGTTCATGCCGGGTTCTCCAGAACCGGGGAATTCTGATGAGTTCTTCTCTCTCCCGCATGAGCCCCGTCATTTTCAGGATAACACAGGCAGTATCCTGCCCGATCGTTTTTTTACGGTTGCTACCAAAACCGTTCATGGAAAGGCCTCACCATGACCCACACGGCAAAATTTTCTCTTGATACTCTCGTGGCATCCTATCCGGAACCTGATGGGATCCCGGCTGCCGCGCAATGGGTGCTCGTCAGGCAGGACGACATCTGCATAACCTCCGGTACTCCCCCGTCCGTCCTGTATCCTAAAGACCCGCAGTCTTCAGGAATCTCTCTTGCAGGTTACCAGTATCTTGGTTACCGGGATAACGTAGCATATTACGCCGGGGAGATCGACCCGGATCTTCCCGCGCCGGAAGGAACAAAATATTCGAAAATACGGGCCCTTTTCGGCGCAATCCCCGATGAAGACCTCGCCATTGCAGCATATGCAGCAAGGATTATCCGGTTTGACCGGACAACCCGCTTTTGCGGCAGGTGCGGAGCTGAGACCCGCCAGCTCAGGACCGAACGGGCAAAAGAGTGCGATACCTGCGGTCTCGTTTCCTATCCGCGGCTCTCCCCGGCCATCATTGTCCTGATACAGCGGGAAGACCGTGTACTCCTCGCCCGTTCATCGCGGTTCCCTCATGGCATGTATGGCCTCGTTGCGGGCTTTGTGGAGCCTGGCGAGAACCTTGAGCATGCTGTTGTGCGGGAGGTACAGGAAGAGACCGGCATTATGGTGAAAGATATCCGGTATTTCGGCAGCGAACCCTGGCCATTCCCGGACTCGCTCATGGTGGGATTTATCGCTGATTTTGCAGGAGGGGAACTGGTTGTTGACCCCAAAGAGATCGAATCCGCGTTCTGGTTCGATCGCGATCATCTCCCCCGCATCCCGGAAAAAATGAGCATTTCCCGGGCATTGATAGACTGGTGGATAGAAAACCCCTAGAGCTGGCCAACGGCTCTTTTACAAGGGAACCGTTTCCATCAGCGTGGACAATTTGGCCGGCCGTGAACGATAAAAAACACCTTTTCCATACCCGGGCATTCCCGCTTTTCCTGCTGCAAACGCCCCGGAATGTCCCGTTCAACCAGAAGTGCTTTAATAGAGTATATGAGATCATATATTCAGGTATAGTATACAATATTCCCTAACCCTGCGAGAGATTGAGATGAATGCTTCCCTGTCAGATGGAAATGAATCGGTCATAGACATATTCATTTTAAGTGCAAATTCCCCGTTGTGCACGCAACTGGAAAAACAACTCAGGGACGAAGGATACTTTGTTACCCTTTTTTCCGATGGCACCCACCTTCTGGAAACGCTCCGGAACGGGAAACCCAACCTGCTCATGTGCGATACAACCGTACCTGAGGCTGATGCGTTCGAAGTGTGCAGGCAGATAAAAGCGGATGATTATCTCTGGAATATCCCGGTGCTCATCATTACCAGTGCATCCGATCTGGGGGACCTCCTGCGGGTTCTTGACTGCAATGCAGACAACTTTATCGCTCACCCGTTCGATTCTCCCTACCTCATCTCCCTGATTGAAGGGATGCTCACCATACCGGTTGAGCGCCAGACCCCCGAGCAGATCAAGACGCAATTCAAGATCAAGCATGACGACGAGCTCTTTGTCGTTACCGCGGATCGCCGCAAACTTCTTGAATTTCTCCTGTCCTCCTTTGAGATCGCCGTCAGTAAATCGAGTGATCTGTTCCGGGCGCAGGAAAATATCCAGAACCTGGGCATCACAACGAGAAAGCTGGAAGGGAATATCCATGAAAACACCCGGGTCATCGGTATCATAAACGAGACCCTGAAGACGAAAGAACAAAAACTCTCGGAATTAACCGGCCAGCTCTCGGATCGGGAGCTGACGGTCAGGGAAAAGAATGCTGCCATTGATCAGGTAACCCGGGACCTTGCAGAAGAAAAAACCGCGCATGAAGAAGCAAAACGGGATATCCAGCGGATACTCCAGGAAAAGGATGAATCCACGGCAGCGCACCAGGAAACCATTGACCAGCTGCAGCGGCAGGTCTCCGGCCTGTCCACCGAACTGGCTGAAGTACAACAAGCTCTGGAACGTGCAAACGGGGAACTGGCCAGAGAATCCGGCCAGCTGCGGGAAACCGAGACCGTACTCGGTACAACCGCTACGCAGAAAGAGCAGGCTGAGATGGCGCTCCAGAGCCTCACTACCGAATTTGAGCAGTTGAAGACCGATTTTGGTACAGAAAAGAACCGGGCACAGGAGTCTGAGCAGAAGCTCAACACATTACTGCAGGAAAAAACCCGGTCCGAGCAGGACCTCACCGGGATCATCAATGATATGAAAGCTTCTGCACAAGAGCAGGCTGCGGCATTCATAACGCTCAGGGAGGAACAGGAAGCGGCGATTACCCGGCTGAAAGAGGAACAGGAAGCGGCGATTACCCGGCTGAAAGCGGAAAAGGAAACGGAGATTACCCGGCTGAAAGCGGAAGAGGATACGGAGATTAGCCGGTTGAAAGAGGAACAGGAAGCGGCGATTACCCGGCTGAAAGAGGAACAGGGAGCAGAGATTGCCCGGTTGAAAGCGGAACAGGAAACGGCGATTAGCCGGCTGAACGAGGAATCTGGCGCAGAGATTGCCCGGCTGAAAGAGGACCTGGAATCGGAACACATCCGGCTGCAGCATACGGAAAAGACCCTGAATACCGTTTCCGCAGCAAAAGAAAAGTCGGAATCCTGGTTCCAGGAGCTTGTCGACGCAGGCAAAAAGGAGCTTTTCGATCTTCAGGCTCTGTTCGATGACGTAAAGTCTCAGCTTGGAGAAAAAGAACAGTCAATTGCCACTCTTACTGCTGACATCGCAACGGCCGGTTCAGCGCGGGAGTCCCTTGAGCAGGAGCTGGCATCCGTATCCCGCGTCCTTGCGGAGACGAACACCGCTCTCGGGACGCGGAAGAAGGACCTCCTTGAGCTGGAAGCCCGTCTCAATACAGCCCGGTCCCTGGTTGATGAAAAGGAACAGGCAATTTCAAGCCTTACTACAGAAATCAGCACACTCAGGTCCGCCCAAAAGTCCTCAAAAGAGGAGCTTGCCTCCGCATCCCGCGTTCTTGCGGAGAAGAATGCTGCAATCGATGGACAGCAGCAGGATCTTGTCAGCGTGCAGGCTCAGCTTGATGAAAAGGAACAGGCAATTTCAGGCCTGACCGCAGAAATCCTCGCACTCAAATCCGCCCAAACGTCCTGGGAGCAGGAGCTTGCCTCCGCATCCCGCGTTCTTGCGGAGAAGAATGCTGCAATCGATGG
>CAZCZK010000088.1:0-9782 GCA_964503195.1 uncultured Methanoregula sp. | reverse complement strand
GCCTGCCGGTGTATGGCGTCCTGCCCGGGGCCCTGGAACGGTAGTTCCTTTTTTATGACCGACGGGAAATTTTTACATCAATACCTTTGTTCACCGTCCGTTTCAGTTCATGGATATGAAAACAGTTTCACGTCGGACAGATACGGTTATTCCTGGGGTTTTATAAGCAAAATTATCCAAAAAATAATTATCCGGTCTTCTTCAGCTGCTTTACCATGCGTGCCTGGATACCGAAATAGTGGGAAACACCGATAGCATGGCACTGGTCGATGGCGGTACTGTCAAAGGAGACCAGGTCGCCAGAATAAATTGCACAGGGGGAGCTCCTGCCCAGTACCCGCACGGATCCCTTGAAGAGTTCGAGGTCAACCTTCCCGTTCACCCGTTCCTGGGTGGTATCGATGAAGGCGTTCAGGGCCAGGTACAGCGGTTCATACACGAGTCCTTTATAGGCAAGCTCCGACCACTTGTCATCGACCATCCGCTTGAAGACCAGTTCCTGCCGGGTGAGGACAAGAGCTTCAAGGTCGTGGTGGGCGGCAAGGATGACCGTTGCAGCCGGGTGTTCATAGTTCTCCCGTGCCTTCAGGCCGAGAATACGGTCCTCAATCATATCGTTCCGCCCGATCCCGTGTTTTCCGGCTAACTGGTTCAGTTTCTGGATCAATGCGTACCCGGACATCTTCTTCCCGTTGAGTGCAACCGGGATACCGGCCCTGAATTCGATGGTCAGTTTTTCCGGTCTGGACGGGGCTTTTTCCGGAGATACGGTCCAGAGGTAGATCTCTTCCGGCGGATGATAGGCGGGATCTTCAAGTTCGCCACCCTCGATGCTCCTGCTCCAGCAGTTCTCGTCCATGCTCCAGGGTTTGCCTTTTTTCACCGGAACGGGGATCTTGTGTTTTTTCGCGTAATCGATCTCCCACTCCCGGGTGAGGTTGAGTTCGCGGATCGGTGCCACAACCTCGAGACCGGCACCGCGTATGATAAAATCGAACCGGAGCTGGTCGTTCCCTTTTCCGGTACAGCCATGACCGATCGCGTCTGCCCCCTCTTTCTTCGCGATCTTTACCACTTCTTCGGCGATAAGCGGACGGGCAAGGGACGTTCCCATCGGATAGCCTTCGTAGGACCCGTTTGCCTTTATTGCCGGAAAAATATGCTCGTTTACAAATTTTTCCCGGGCGTCAATGGTGTAGTGCCGGTCGGCAAGTTTCTCTCCTTTTTTTGTGGCAACATCAATCTCTTCATCGCGCTGGCCGACATTGACTGCAACCGTCACGACGCGATCGTATCCATACCGTTCCTTTAAGAGCGGGATGCAGATGGAGGTGTCAAGCCCCCCGGAATATGCAAGAACTATCGTGCCTTTTCCCATACGAAAACTCCAGTCGGATTTTCTCCAGTAGTACTAAGCCTTTTCAGCATATATGTTCAGTTCAGGAAGAGGAGCCCTGGCAGGTGAGAGATGGAGTGACTCGCCTCCCTGGCATGTTCGTAGATCAAAGAACAAAAAAAGTTATTTTCAGGCAAATAATCCTGAACGGTTGATGAATATCTGTTTACTTGGTGACAATGACTGTTCCTGTCGTTTCCGGCTGGAACACAGTCTTGTAGTCATAGTAACCCTCTTTGTCGAAGGTGACTTCCAGGGGTTTGCCGAAGGGGATCGTTGTCGTGTTCATGCCGCCAAAGTATTTCCCGCCCTGGACATCAATTGCCTGGACGCCGTGGGAATTCCTCGGGTCATCGTTAACCCAGATAACCTTCCCGCCGACCGGAATAATAACGGTTGTGCCGGGGTTAATGGTCAGTTCACTGGTGAAGATGATCGTTTTGGACGGCTGGGGAGTGGGTGTGGGTGTCGGTGCGGTCGTCGGCACAGTTGTATTCACAACAACCACGACAACCTCCGTGGTCGGGACCGGAACGGCCGTTGTTTCGATGATCGTCGGGATCGCGGTGGTAACGGGCGTTGGTGTCGGTGTGGCAACAGGTGTTGCAGGCTGGGATGTACATCCGGCCAGCAGAATCCCGGTGAACAGGATTGCGAGAACAACAAAGATTTTCTTCATGCATCTTTTTTTGTTATTTCGGTATATAAGCATATTCAATTATTTTGTGCCCGGCTCACTGGATAAACGGTTCCGTAACCGTGGGATAGGAAGTCTCCCGATACAAAAAAAAAAGGGATGACCAGAATTTTACGCCGTAGTCACTTCAGATAATGGCCTATTGGTTCCAGCGTCATCTTCTCGCGCTTGACCGCATCAATGGCGAGTGCTGCAGCCCGCGCTGCCTGAAGGGTGGTGATATAGGGTATCTGGAAGTCCACTGCCGCACGCATGATCTGGTAATGGTCCTCCCGCGACCTTTTATCCTGCGGGGTATTGATGATAAGCCGTATCTCACCATGACGCATCATGTCAAGCACGTTCGGAGAGCCTTCCTGCACCTTGCGGACAAGGTGCGCTTCAATACCTGCAATATGCAGGTAGTCAACCGTCCCTTCCGTGCCGTACAGGACGAGGCCGAGATCCTGCAGTTTCCGCGCTATGGGAATCACTTCCTCTTTCTGCTCCATGTTCACGGATATGAAGATGTTTCCCTTGAGCGGGAGTTCATTGTCTGCCGAGATGCAGGCTTTGTAAAACGCAAGCCCGAAATCATAGTCAATGCCCATCACTTCACCCGTACTCTTCATTTCGGGGCCAAGCATGGTATCGACACCGGCAAGCTTGTTGAACGGGAGCAGCACCTCTTTTACCGCCACATGGTGAATCTCCCGCTCTGTATACCCGAGATCCGCGAGTTTCCTCCCGACCATAACCTTTGCCGCGATCTTGGCAATGGGAATGCCGGTTGCCTTGGAAACGAAGGGCACCGTGCGGCTTGCCCGGGGGTTGGCTTCGAGAATATAAACAACGTTGTCCTTGACCGCCATCTGGAAATTGACAAGTCCGATAACCCCCAGCCCCAGGGCAAGTTTCCGGGAATAGACCCGGACGGTATCAACGATATCCGGCTGGAGTGACTGGGTCGGTATGACACAGGCCGAATCTCCCGAATGGATACCTGCCTGTTCGATATGCTCCATGATCCCCCCGATCAGGACCTCCGTGCCATCGCAGACCGCATCGACATCGAGTTCGATAGCGTTCTGGAGATAGGAATCGATCAGCACCGGGTGGTTCCTGCTGACCCGGACGGCCTCTTTCATATAGGTCTCGAGTTCTCGTTCGTCATGGACGATCTCCATGGCACGTCCCCCGAGAACATAGGACGGGCGCACGAGCACCGGGTACCCGATCTTTTCAGCCTTTGCCTTTGCCTCGGATTCTGAGTGTGCCGAACTGTTTGCCGGACAGGGAATGTTGAGCTTTTTTAAGAGCACGCTGAAACGGTCGCGGTCTTCCGCGATATCCATGGCATCGGGGCTTGTTCCCAGAATCCGGGAGGAAAGACCCAGCCGTTTGATCTCCTGTTCCAGGGGAACGGCAAGGTTGACCGCATTCTGTCCGCCAAACTGCACCATGACCCCGTAATACCGATCCTTTTTCAGGATGTTCATGACATCCTCGAGCTGCATGGGCTCGAAGAAGAGGCGGTCGGAAGTGTCGAAATCCGTGGATACGGTCTCCGGGTTATTGTTGACAATATGGACTTCGACCCCCTCTTCCTCCCGCAGGGCCTGCACGGCATGAACAGTACAGTAATCGAACTCGATGCCCTGCCCTATCCGGATGGGCCCTGACCCTAAAATGAGCACTTTCTTCGTATCGGTAGGAACAATCTCGCAGTCCGGTTCATACGTGGAATAGAAGTACGGGGTGTTCGCCGGGAACTCGGCAGCACAGGTATCGACCATCTTGTATGACGGAGTTCCGACCGTGTCCTCTATCTCCTGGGGTGTTTTACCGGTGATCTGGACGATCTCCGCATTGGAGAACCCATAGCGTTTGGCAAGGATGATCTCATCATTGCTGTCCGGGGCTGCTGCAAGGCGTTTTTCCAGGTCCACGATATTCTTGATCTTCTCCAGGAAGAACCGGGTGATGGATGTGAGCTGGACGATCTCATCGACCGTCATGCCCTGCCGCAGGGCATCGAAAAGGCAGTGGAACCGCTCGTCCGTCGGCCTTGATAAGATCATCCGGATCTCGCTCGGGCTCGTATGGGACTGGACATCGGTATCAAGCGACCGCTTCGCTTTCATGAATGCCTCCTCAAGCGTACGGCCGATGGCCATAACCTCTCCGGTGCTCTTCATGGATGTCGAGAGCGTCCTGTCCGCCCCCTTGAACTTGTCAAACGGCCAGCGGGGGACCTTGACAACGATGTAATCTATCGCAGGTTCGAAGGAGGCCGGCGTACAACCGGTAACGGTATTCGTAATCTCATCAAGGCGCAGGCCTATCGCGATCTTTGCTGCAACCCGTGCGATGGGGTACCCGGTAGCCTTTGAGGCAAGGGCTGATGAGCGGGAGACCCGGGGATTAACCTCGATGACCCGGTACTCGCCATTCCGGAAGGCGAACTGGATGTTGCAGCCGCCCTGGACATCGAGTGCCCGGATGATCTTGATGGCCGCGCTGCGGAGCATCTGGTACTCATCGTCACGGAGGGTGAGGATCGGTGCAACAACAACACTCTCCCCCGTATGGATGCCCATCGGGTCGACGTTTTCCATCCCGCAGATGATGATGCAGGTGTCGGCCGAGTCGCGCATGACCTCGAACTCTATCTCCTTCCAGCCGAGCACACTCTCCTCGATGAGGACCTGGTGGATGCGGGAACGCGAGAGCCCCAGTTCTACGATCCGGGACAGTTCTACCCGGGTTTTGCCAATACCTCCCCCGGCGCCGCCAAGGGTGTAGGCAGGCCGGACAACTGCCGGAAGCCCGATCGCTGCGATTGCCTCATCGACCTGGTTCAGGCTGGTCAGGATAATGCTCTTCGGGACTGGTTCTCCGATCTCGAGCATCAGGTTGCGGAATTTCTCCCGGTCCTCACCCTTGTAAATTGCTTCAAGGGGGGTTCCGAGGATCTCAACATTTTTCAGTGCCCCCCTTTCAGCGAGTTCAGCAGTCATGTTGAGGCCGGTCTGGCCGCCCATCCCGGAGAGGACACCATCAGGCTTCTCCTTTTCAATTATCCTTGCAATGATATCAGCCCGTAACGGCTCGATATAAATGACATCTGCCATCCCCGGGTCGGTCTGGATGGTCGCGGGATTTGAGTTGACCAGGACGACCCCGACCCCTTCTTCCCGCATGGCACGGCACGCCTGGCTCCCGGAAAAGTCGAATTCCGCAGCCTGGCCGATCTGGATGGGGCCTGACCCGATGATCAGGACCTTTTTTATATGGGCTTTTTTCGGCATTATCCGAGCCTCCGGAAGAGCCCGTCAAAATAGTGACATTCGGTGTCCAAGGGGCCGGCATGGGCTTCGGGATGGAACTGGACGCAGTTGATCTTCAAATCCTCGTTCTCGAACCCCTCGACTGTTCCGTCGTTTGCATTGACAAAGGTGACCTCGCAGCCTTCCGGCAGGGAATCGGCATCAACCGCAAATCCATGGTTCTGGGTTGTTATGAAGATCCGGCCATCATGGTACTTGACCGGCTGGTTTGCACCCCGGTGGCCGAACTTGAGTTTGTAGGTATCGCCTCCAAGGGCGAGTGCCGCGAGCTGGTTGCCCATGCAGATCCCGAAGAGGGGGAGTTCCCCGATGCATTTTTTCACGGTCGCGACAGCCTCCTTTGCCTGCTTGGGGTCCCCGGGACCGTTGGTGATGAAGAGGCAGTCGGGTTCGCACCCGAAGATATCGTCACAGCTGGCGTTATGGGGGAAGATGTAAAGGTCGCCTTTTCTCCGGGTGAGGCTCGTGATCATATTGGTCTTGAGACCAAGGTCAATGATGGCCACCCGTTTCCCTTTTCCGGGGATGCGGTAGGGTGCTTTGCAGGAAACGGAAGGGATCAGGTTGCATTCTGAGATGGAGGGGGTCTTTTTTGCGAGGTTTACGGCATATTCTCCATCATCGCTGCCAACAACGAGTGCCGCACGCATCGTGCCATGGACCCGGGTCTTGATGGTCAGGCTGCGGGTATCCACGCCGGCTATCCCGAGGAGTTTTTTCTGTTCGAAATAGTCCCGGACCGTTGGTTTCGCATCGGGGGACTCACAGATCTCGCGGCAGACAGCCCCGAGGACCTTGGTACCCTGGCTCTGCATGTTCTGCACATCGGCACCATAATTTCCGATGGTCGGGAAGGTGAACATCAGGATCTGGCCGGCATAACTGGGATCGGAAAGCGCCTCCATGTACCCGGTCATTAAGGTGTTGAAGACCAGTTCACCGGAACATTCGCCCTCAACACCGAATCCATCCCCCTCGACAAAACTACCATCCTCGAGACCCAGAACCGCCTTCATGATTTCCATATTCAATTTGCGTGAATGGTTATTAACGATAGTGCACCTGGTATACAACCGGATTTTTCCGGGCGTTTTCCCTGAATATCAGAATGCACAAGAGATCTGTCTGGCAGACTCCCGGGTGCTCACTGCCATAACGGATATACATAAATCCGTTCACGGTCGATATTCACGTGTCAGTCAATCCAAGTGACGGTGAATTCAATGGGAACGCAAGGGAGAAAAATTGTTGGTGCCGATGTTGCAGAGCTGGTAAAACTTCTCAACAAGGCATTTTCCGATGAATGGCTCGCGTATTACCAGTACTGGGTAGGTTCAAAAGTGGTGAAAGGGCCCAACAAGGAAGCGGTCATCGCTGAGCTGACCCTCCACGCAACGGAGGAGCTGGCCCATGCCACGCTCCTCGCCACCCGAATTATCCAGCTCGGGGGGACACCGGTTACCAAACCCCAGGACTGGTACAAGCTGACCAACTGCGGGTACGAGGCCCCCGACGATCCATTCATCGTCAAAGTACTGGAACAGAATATCAAGGGCGAACAGTGCGCCATCAAGACGTACAATGCCCTGCTGAAAAAGACCAAGGATACCGATCCGGTCAGCTACAACATGTTTATCACAATCCTTTCGCAGGAAGTGGAGCACGAGGAAGATCTCCAGGCCCTTCTCGAGGACGTCGAGATCATCATGAAGAACAAGTGATGGGACACCCATCCCCTTTTTACGATTGTTTTGTCCTGTTAAAAAACAGGAGAAAGAACTCTGACGCTCTTTTCGGCTGCAGGATATGCCCCTGCTGCAGTGGCATCCCCGGAACAGGATGGTGACGAAGTACGTGTCCGTAAAATAAAAAATGTCCCGCTCATCCCACCACAGCTGCCCCAAGGCTCCCCGTCCCCTGGCGGGGATACATTGGCGCACCAGGGCAACTGCAGAGAACAGGAATCGGTTTTTCTCCCCAGTGTTTTTGCCCTATCCCCGGTTATAAATAGTATTCTGCCGCAATCACCTTGCATATAACCAGGAGTACGGTTTTTATGGTCTCTGAACATGTTGACGGGAAAAACAAAGGGAAGGTCATGCTGTACGCCCTCTCGACCTGCGGGTGGTGCGCAAAGACAAAGGATCTCCTGCGGGAACTTGGTGTTGCGTTTGATTATTCCTTTGTGGATCTTCTTGAAGGCAGGGAGCAGGATGATGCCATGGCCCAGGTCGAGAAATTCAACCCGAGCGGGTCGTTTCCCACGCTGGTCATCGATAACAGCAGGAGTATAGTCGGCTTCCGGGAGAAGGAGATCCGGGAGGCACTCGGTAGATGAACCCTGCCGACATCAGCGGGGGAGATATCGACCGGGCATACGAGGCCCTCAGGAAGGATGCCGTTGACGGCGGGTACCGGCTCAGCATGGATACCGTCTTTGTAAAGGACCTGGTCCGTGGCCTCCTGAAGAACACGGAACGATACGGGTACCCGGCCTGTCCCTGCCGCCTGGCCTCCGGGAAGAAGGAGGAGGACCTCGATATCATCTGCCCCTGCGATTACCGGGACGCGGATATCGAAGAGTATGGTGCCTGCTACTGCGCCCTGTATGTGAACGAGGCGATAGCGGGCGGCAGCCGGACCGTGTCACCGGTCCCCGAGCGCCGGCCACCCCGATCAGAGCGCGGGAAGATCCGGGAGGGTCCGGCCCGGCCGGTCGCTTCCAGCCCCTCACCGTTCGCTGCCCTCCCGCTCCCCGTCTGGCGCTGCAGGGTCTGCGGCTACCTTTGCGCACGGGAGCAGCCCCCGGGGATCTGCCCGGTCTGCAAGGCAAAGAAGGACCGGTTCGAGCGCTTCATCTGATCTCTCTCTCTCTCTCTCGTTTTTTCAGGAATGCTTTTTCGTGACGCCATGCAATCCTGCCTTCTGGTGAAGTTCAAATGTTCCCTGGCAGCATTTCTTTTTTATTCCGGTAACCTGGTTCTTACCCGCGGGAGAATACGAGGGTGACTCCCTCTCTTTCTACACGGTGAGGCGGCGGACGGGGAGCCCCCCCGCGATTTTCACGGCTTGGTTGCGGGCTTTTGTTTATCCTGGTTTTCCCGAGTAAAAAACCTGAAAGATTTTGTATGGGTCTGCCGTCCTCCTCTTTCCCGTGCCCGTTCCGAATGCTAAAAATAGCATTCCTGCCAAGAGTATGGATATGGCAGGCACCGTGACTGTTGAAATTGTTGGCCTGGAGAATTCGGAGTGTTCACCGTTTCCCTGCGACGAGGACCGTACCTGCGGCCTCACCGGCTGCTACCTTTCGGGGAAACTGGTGGATGCCTTCCCCGAACTCAAACGGGTGCTGGAGACCGCCTACGGGAACCGGGTGGATGTGAGGCTGATACTGATCGATGACGGCGTTCCCGACCATATCCGGGCGATCATCGAACGGGAGTTTCCCCCCATCCCGATGGTTATCGTGAACGGGCGGATCACCCGGATAGGCAGGGTCGCCCTTGACCGGATAAAAAAAGAGATCGATAAGGAACGGTAAGGATTATATGATTCTTGAGAGCGCCCCGGTCTCGAGGTCGTAATACAGGCCGTGTACCTCGATCTGCTTCTCCTTCAGTGCCTTTTTTATGATCGGGTAGGTTTTGAGATGCTCGATCTGGAGCCGGACGTTCTCCTGTTCGATCATGCGGGAGCGGTTCTTCTGCTCCTGGGGAGTTGAAGGCTTTTTGATCTTGGCATCGACCCGCTCTTTGGCCTCTATCGCATTGTTGAGCCAGTGCGGGACATAGGTATCCCCTTCGAGGTCCTTGTCCAGTGCCTTCACTGCCCCGCAGTCAGAATGGCCGCAGATGACGATGTCCTGCACTTTCAGGTGCTTGATGCCATATTCGAGAACCGTTGCCAGGCTCCAGTCATTTTCCGGGGCCATATTACCGATGTTCCGGTGCATGAACAGGGTGCCCGGCTGGGTTCCGGTGATATGCCCGGTCTGCACGCGGGAGTCAGAACACCCGATCCAGAGGACCGGGGGCTTCTGGCCTTTTACCAGTTCGGAATATCGTTCGTGGTTCTGTTTAAACAGGGTATTCTGGAATTTTATATTCCCGGAAAGCAGTTCATCGATCATTGTGTACCTCCTCTACGTGCCAAGCGGGCAGCATCCGGCCCGGCAACTATACCTGATAGTCGCATCATGGATCAAAAACCTTTCGATTTTTGTATTTATGTGAATTCCCCCGTTTTTTGAGAGGACACTTTTTTTACCCGGAAAAATAACCATTCACCCGTATGAATACGGTACGGCACTGGGGACACGGCCCCTATTCCCTCGCGGTCATCCACGGCGGCCCGGGGGCGC
>CAZCZK010000087.1:8747-9807 GCA_964503195.1 uncultured Methanoregula sp. | reverse complement strand
CTCCTCATCCACATGACCATGCAACAAAAAAACAGCTCCGCCAATGTGCTGAAGAAGCGATCCCGATTGCGGTCTGCCCGCGGTCGAACTGGACCCTCGGTGTCGCATCCTCCTCCCGAAAACCCCCCATAGCCCTTATGGAGGAACTCGGATGTACCGTCTGCCTGGGGACGGATAACGCGATGTTCGTTGCACCGGATCTCTTTTCCGAGATGGCATTTCTCTCAACGGTCTACCGGATCGAACCGGCTGGCATACTGCGGGCAGCAGTCCGGGGTTCTGCTCTTTTCGGGTCATCGTTTTTCATCAGGCAGGGTTCGCGGGCGAACCTCTTTATCGTTGACCCGGCCCGTTCAGCCTTGCGTTTCTCGCGCGATCCGCTCACAACGCTGGTGAAACGGGCGGATTCAGCCGCAATCAGGACAAACGTTTTTAGTTTGTAAATCTGATTTTACCTGCATGTTTGTTCTAGGTGATACCCGTGTTTACTAATATCCTTGTTGCAATCGATGGTTCTGATACAAGCCAGCGAGTATTGGTCCGGGCAGTAGAGGAGGCGAAGGTGTGGAACGCACGGCTCCATATCATCTATGTCGTGGAGACGGGGCTGTTCTCTTCGTTACCTGCTGACAACACCGTGGAGATCATGTACCGCGTCCTGGAAAAAGAGGGAACCTCCGTCCTTGAACAGGCAAAAAAATATGCATCTGAGAACGGTGTCAGCACCACCACCCACATGAAACAGGGACATGCCGGGAGTGAGGTTGTCGCCCTTGCCGATAAAGAAAAAACCGACCTCATCATGGTAGGTTCCCACGGAAAAAGCCAGGCCGACCGCATCCTTATCGGGAGCGTCAGTACCTATGTCGTCTCTCATGGCCACGTTACAACCATGGTGGTGAGATCATAACAGAAATGCTTGTCCGGGATTACATGACTTCTGACGTCGTTCACGTGGAAATTCCGGGAAACCGTGACGATGTCCTGAAGATCCTCAAACGCACGGGCATCTCCGGTGTCCCGGTCATCAAGCACAAAAAGCTCGTCGGGATCATCACCA
>CAZCZK010000087.1:0-8737 GCA_964503195.1 uncultured Methanoregula sp. | reverse complement strand
CACCAGAAAGGACCTCCTGCGTAAGCCGGAAGAGACCCAGCTCGGGCTCCTGATGACGACCAAACCGGTCACCATAGCACCGGATACCAGTGTCAGCGAAGCCGCCCGCCTCCTCGTTACAAAGAAGATCCGGCGCCTGCCGGTCGTGGAAGACGGCCACCTGCTCGGTCTGCTCTCGGTTGCTGACCTCGTCCATGCCATTGCCCAGAAGAAGATCAAGGACGAGATAAAGAACACCTACACGAGCCAGACCTTTGCTCTCTGGGAAGAGACACCGCTGCCGGTCGTGGGCAGGGTCATGGAGATCTCCGGTGTTGATGCCATACCGATCCTCGATGCCGAGAACAGGCTCCAGGGGATCATTTCCGAGCGCGACCTGATCCGGAACTCCAGCATTGAGGACAGCGTCGGGGTTTCCGACTTCTCGAACGGCACGGACGATGACGAGTGGACCTGGGAGAGCATCCGGGACAACCATACCATCAGTTTCGGTATCTCGAAAGTCCAGCTTCCAAACCGGCCGGTCAAGCTCGCCATGGTAAAAAACGTGGTTGCGGTACCGGCAAATGCCGAGGTCAGCGAATGTGCGCTCAAGATGCGGCGTGCCCGTGTTGACCAGCTGCCGGTGATCAATGGCGACAAACACCTGGTGGCGATGCTGTACGACCGTGAGCTCATACGGGCACTCTGCCGTGATGATGCTGAATAAAAACCTTTAAATTTCTCAATATCACCTAATACCTTATTACGCTTTTAAAGGAATTTAAGCGTCCATTTATTTTCGGGAGTTACTATGTCTGAACAGGTACAGGAGTCCATGAAAGGAACGACCACGCTCGGTATTGTTTTTGCCGGGGGTGTGATCCTCGCCACCGAAAAGCGGGCAACCATGGGCAGCATGATCGCAAGCAAGAAAGCAAAAAAGGTATACCAGGTAGCAGAAAGGATCGGGATGACAACTGCCGGGGGTGTTGGCGATGCACAGCAGCTCGCCCGCATTCTTACGGTCGAGTGCAACCTCTACCAGATCCGCAGGTCGCGTGCCATCACCGTGGGTGCCGCGGCAACGCTGCTCTCGAACTACTTAAACCAGAACCGGTATTTCCCGTACTATGTCCAGCTGCTTGTCGGGGGTGTGGATGATCACGGGCCGAGCGTCTATTCTGTTGATGCAATGGGAGGCGCGACCCGGGAAGAGGAGATCGTTGCAACCGGCTCCGGTTCTCCCATGGCGTACGGTGTCCTTGAGGACCGTTTCCGCCCCGACATGTCCGAGGACGAAGCAATCGAAATTGCGGTCCGTTCCTTAAAGTCCGCCATGAAACGCGACTCGGGTTCCGGTGAAGGTATCCAGATTGTGGTGATAACCAGGGACCGGTACGAAGTATTGGGAGAGGAAGCACTCAAGAAGTATCATGCCAAGAACACCGTATAACTTTTTTTTTTAGGACGACTTTTTTATGCTGATTGAAGAACGGCTCAAAGAGCTTAAAGATAAGATTAACGAGAAAGTGCCCCATGGCATTACCGTGACGCAGGTCGAGTTTGAAGGACCCGAACTGGTCATTTACACCGACGACCCGAAACGGTTCGCTGATGAAGCAGACCTGATTAAGATCCTTGCCCGGGACCTGCGTAAGCGGATCATGGTCCGGCCAACGGTTCTCGAAGACCCCGAGAAGGCGTATAATGATATCAAGGCGGTAGTCCCCGAGACTGCCGGGATCACGGATATCTTTTTTGATGCCGATACCGGTGAAGTGCTGATCGAGGCAGAAAAACCCGGCGTTGTCATCGGAAAGAATGGGACGACGCTGCGGGACATCACCCGGCATATCGGGTGGACACCCAAGGTTGTCAGGACTCCTCCCATCGAGAGCTCGACAGTCAAACAGACCCGCCAGTATCTCCGGTCCGTGAACGAGGAGCGCAAGCAGTTCCTGCGGACTATCGGCAGGAGGATTCACCGGGATATTCCCGGCAAAGAGGAGATGGGGAAGGATGCGGTAAAAAAAGACCAGTGGATCCGGGTCACCATGCTCGGCTGCTGCCGGGAGGTCGGCCGTGCCGCGTTCCTCCTGACTACCCCGAACAGCCGGATCCTGATTGACTGCGGGGAGAAACCGGATAATACAGGGGGCACTCCCTACCTGTACGTGCCGGAGATCCACCCGCTTGCCCAGCTGGACGCAGTCGTCCTCACCCATGCCCATCTCGACCACTGTGCCCTGGTCCCGCTGCTCTTCAAGTACGGGTACGAGGGCCCGGTCTACTCGACCCCCCCGACACGGGATCTCTCTGCCATGCTCCAGCTCGATTATCTGGACGTGATCAACAAGGAAGACCGGAAGATCCCCTACACCTCGCAGGAGGTCAAGACCTATATCAGGCATTCCATTACGCTCAACTACGGCAGCGTCACCGATATTGCACCGGACGTCAAGCTGACCTTCCATAATGCAGGCCACATTCTTGGATCAGCCATCGCCCATTTCCATGTTGGCGACGGGATGTACAATATCGCCTTCACGGGCGATTTCAATTACGCAAAGAGCCGGCTCTTCAATCCGGCCATCAACCAGTTTCCCCGGCTTGAGGCACTCTTCATGGAGAGCACCTACGGAGGCAGCAATGATTTCCAGCAGCCGCGGTCTGACGCCGAGGGGCTGCTGTACGAGACGATCAACAAGGTTCTCTCCAGGGGAGGAAAAGTTATCATCCCGGCTTTTGCGGTTGGTCGTTCACAGGAGGTCATGCTGGCACTTGAGGAAGGCATGCGCCTTGACAAGATCCCGAAAGTCAAGATCTACCTTGACGGTATGATCCGGGAGGCAACTGCGATCCACACCACCTACCCGGAGTACCTGAACACCGAGCTCCGGAACCTTATCTTCCGGGAAGGCATGAACCCGTTCCTTGCCGAATGTTTCCAGCAGGTGGACAGCCAGGATGTCCGCGAGAAAGTGATCGCCGGCGACCCCTGCGTTATCATAACTACCAGCGGTATGCTGAATGGCGGGCCGGTCATGGAATACCTCCTGAACCTTGCACAGGACGAGAAGAATGCCCTGGTCTTTGTCGGGTACCAGGCTGAAGGGACGTACGGCCGGCGTATCCAGAAAGGCTGGCGCGAGGTGCCGATGGGGCGCAAGGGGACTATCAGCATCAATCTCGAGATCATCACGGTGGACGGGTTCTCGGGTCACTCGGACCGCAGGCAGCTGATGAATTACATCGGCCAGATCCAGCCGCGTCCCGAGAAGATTTTCTGCATCCACGGGGACGAGAACAACACGATCGATCTTGCCAGTTCCATCTATAAGCGCTACCACATCGAGACGCATTCGCCCATGAACCTCGAGACCTACCGCATGCTCTGATGCGGTGGCCCCGATGAAAACCCCGTTCACCCTTTTTTCGGGCATTTTTTTCATGATGGCGCTCTCGAATGCCATCGTCCCGGTCCTGCCATCGTATTCGGCCAGTTCCTCCCTGCAGGGTGCGATGTATGCTGCCTATTTTTTCGGGGCTTTTTTGAGTACCCTGCCGGCAGGTATGCTCTCCGACCGCTTCGGGCATGCCCCCCTTATCCGCTCGGGGCTGGTCATCACCGTTGCAGGCGGCCTTCTTCTCTCCATGATAGCAGCGCCGTTCCTGGTGCTGGCTGCCCGCTTTATCGAGGGGATCGGGGGAGGTTGTTTTGTTGCTGCAGCCATGTCGTACGTCAATTCCCATCCGGACCACGGGAAGATGAGCGGATACTATATGGCCCTCTTAAATGCCGGCCTGGTCACGGGGCTCGTCCTTGCCGGCTGGCTGGCATCGCACGGCGGGGACCCGAGAGCGGGAATCCAGCTCTTTACGGGACTCATCATGATCCCGGCCTGCATAAGTTTTTTTATACAGGATACCGGACGCCGGGCGGCTCCTGTCAGCCCTGCCGTGATCGTGTCCTTCGTGAAGGACTACCGCTGGCTCTGGTTCTCCTCCATAGTCCTGATCGGGGTAACCGGCGTGGTAATCTCGCTCTACCCCGGGTTTTCGGGCGCTTCTTCCGAGAACCTCGGGTACTGGATAGCCGCTATGAGCATAGCAACGATGGGTGCCGTCCTGGCTGCGTCCCGGGCAGCGCTTCCTTCGGTTCCTGCAATCCGCTGGTCGGCAATCCTGATGGCAGCAGGGGTGATGGTTGCTTTTTTCTCCCTGTGGGGATTTGCCCTCCTCGGCGTACTGGCCGGCATCGTGATGATCGCCCAGATGGCAATCCTTGCCGGTGTACGGGAGCACCAGGGTGTTCTCATGGGGCTGTTCTCCACCACAAGTTATCTCGGGATGAGCCTGCTCCCGTTCATTGCAGGACTCTGTGCGGACAGGGCCGGTTTTTTCTGGGCATTCTCCATCACCGCGTTCTTTGCCTGCCTTGTTGCTCTCACCATTGGCAGGACGCAGGTACCGTACAGGGCACCATAATCCACCGTATACAAAAAAACTGCTCAACAGCAATCATTTGCTCTGCATGATGACGCTCGTTGGGGATCTGCCCCCGCCTCCCGGGTATCCCCGGTTGCGACGGGGACGAAAGTTCCTGCACGCAACCGTTGAGAAAAATCAGGTTCAGGGAATACCAGGGCTTCACCCTGCGCGATTGAGCCCTCGCGGGGGGAAGGGCTGGCGCGAAGGGGGGCGATCATCACGGGAAAAGAGGGGTTCTCCCGAGGAAAAAAAACAATAGATTCATCTGCGATGAGGGGAAATGGCGTCATGAGAATATGAGAACCACAATCCTGATCCTGCTTCTTCTCGTTTCGCTCCTGTTCGTCCCGGCGGTGCTAGCGGAAGATGCTGTGGAATGGTACATGAAAGGACAAAATGCCCTGAATGTCGGAGACTATCCACTCGCAGTCACCTGTTATACCAATGCACTCCAGATTGACCCTGCCTATGCCTCGGCCTATGCTGGCAGGGCTGTGGCACTCAACATGCAGGGACACTATACTGATGCGGTAGCATCTGCAGATTCGGCACTGGCCATCAAATCCATGGACATCATTGCCCTGAATGCCCGTGCCTTCGGCCTTTTTAAACTCGGGCGGTATGAGGAGGCCGCAGCTGCATACGACAAGCTCTTCCTCGTGGAGCAGAACCGCAAAGACGCATACTGCAACCAGGCATATGCGTATATGAAAATAAACGAAACTGATGCTGCCCTTCTCGCCTTCGATCGCTGCACGCTCCTCGATCCCCGGAATATCGAGGTGTGGAATAACAAGGGCCTTACCCTGATGCAGGCAGGAAAATATGATGAAGCGCTCTCGACATTCGACCGTGCCACGGGAATTTCGATACACAATGCGACGGTCTGGAACAACAAGGGAGTCGCCCTGATGGCGCTCGGAAAACCCGTGGATGCCCTCCAGTGCTTCAACAAGGCACTCGGCATCGATCCGGACTATGCTGAAGCAAAAGCCAACAAGGTAGATGCAACAGGCAGGCAGCAGTCGTTCAATATCTCCGGCACCATCACACCGGAAGTTACCATAAGCCGTATCGGTACCTTCTATACAACCGCAACACCGAAAACCCCATCACCTGCACCAGTCAGGACGACAAATATGATTCCGGCAGGAACCACCGGTACCATTACAGTGGCCACAACTGTACCGGTAGCAACGAATACAACGTACGCACCGGTCTCCCCGCTGACCGTCCTGGGAGCACTGGTTGTTGGTTCGGGTGTTGTTGCGATGATGAGAAGAGGATAATTTTTTTTAGAGTATTCTGGCGACGAATGTATCAAAACCGGTTTTCCCATCATGATCGCTCTTCTAGGGCTCCAGCACGTTGTGCTTTTTGCCCCCGCCGCTCGGGCATCCCCACATGAGGATGGTCACTTTTGACGGTTTATCGAGAACCTTCGAAGAAATGGGGGTCAAAGGGGGCTCCCCGCATGCTGCCTCCCCCTTTTTAGGGAGAGAGGGGGGAATCTTCATATTAACCGAAGAATATTAACCGGGTTACCGGAAAAAAAAAGCAATTCTGCCAGGGAAAATTTGAACCATATTTCCGTCCGTTCCGGAAACTTTATTTCAACAATTTTTCAATCGTGATGACAGAATAATTTTGGTACTTCAAATAGGACTATACCCTTTTTTTTAATAGGATTCTGGTGCTCTGGAGAACCGGGATGAACGGGAGTTCGCACCCGAATCATGAAAATCGCAAGTCTTTGATTACCAGAATCTTCCATGAAAAA
This sequence comes from uncultured Methanoregula sp., assembly GCA_964503195.1. Lineage (GTDB taxonomy): Archaea > Halobacteriota > Methanomicrobia > Methanomicrobiales > Methanospirillaceae > Methanoregula. The sequence goes on along the minus strand of CAZCZK010000087.1, from coordinate 2,484 downwards.
TAAAAAAAGGTACCAGGTAATAGGACGATTTTTTTTATGAGGATTGTCCTCGCCAGCCTGCATACCTCTCCATAATACCCTGGTACACAAGCGACGCCTTTTCCAGGGAATTGATGGTGACCCGTTCGTTCACCGCGTGCAGGCTTGAAATTTCCCCGGGCCCGTATTCAAGGACATTGAATCCGTGGCGCCGGAGGTGCCGGGCATCGCTTGCCGCCCACTGGACGAAGGGGAAGACGGTACCACCCCAGACTTTCCTGACTTCCTCACAGGTGATCGTGACAAGCGGACTTGACGGGTCCGTAAGGGACGGATTATGGGTTTCTTGGGAGACGATCTTTCCATGCCGGGCATGTGCCGAGATATCGGCAATGAGGTCTTCAAGAGAACACCCCCACGGGACCCGGAGCTCCAGTTCGAGCGTGCAGTGTTGTGCAACGACATTGGATTTCTCCCCACCATGAATAATTCCCGGGTTATAGGTCAGTTTTCTTAAGACACTGCTGATATCCTTTATGTTGAATTCCTGTCCCAGCACTCCGGAGGAACGGGCAATGATCTCCTGCAGGTGCTCATCCACCGGGTATTCCCGGGCGTGCAGCCCTTTCACGTGCTCAAGGAGTTCCATTGCTTCCATGATGGCACTCACTCCCACGGCAGGGTACAGGGAACCATGAGCAGGTGTACCAGAGAATTCCATCTCCACCCGGCAGAGCCCCTTCTGCCCGATACTGGGGTGCCGGGCGGGCGTGGGTTCAGCGATCAGGCAGTCGCCGGGGGGAAGGGCATGGTCAGCCAGCAGGCGGCGGATCCCGTTCTCCCCGCCGGTCTCCTCATCGCAGACAAATGCCAGCTGCGCCGGGATCCTGCCGTACCGGTTCACCAGAGCTTCGCAGGCTGCAAGGATTGAGGCGCACCCCCCTTTCATATCCGTTGAACCGCGGCCATGGACGTACCGGTCATCTATGGTACCGGAGAACGGCGGGCAGGTCCAACCGTCATCAAGGGCTGGTACAACATCCACATGCCCGCAGAGGAGGAGCCCCCCTCCCGTTCTTTCCGAGACAAGGTTGGCCATGCCGGTCTCATTTCCGGAAATAGCAGCAGGGATTCCCAGATGCTCGAGAAAAACCCGGATATAGTCGATAACCTCCTCCGTCCGCCCGGGAGGGTTCTCGCTCCTGATTTTTACCAGGTCCGAACAGATCCGGCTTACATGCATGGCAGTATCACCGTGAAGATCAGGTCGTTCTGAGGTATTCCCTGAACAGGTTACTCAGCGACGCATCGTCATACAGGCTTTTTAAGAATTCCGGATCGAAGAACTCATCGATAACCGCAAAGAAAAAGTCAGAGGAGAGGGGTTGCCTGCTGTCGGGATCGAGCACGATCCGGAAGCTCCGGTAACACGCCGGGTCCTCGGTATCATAGATCATCTGCCAGAGGGAGGGCAACCGGGCAAACTTCTCGGGCTTCTTCTCCCGCAGCCAGTTTATGAAGCCGGGGAACCTGACCCGGTCCCCTTTCTTTTCCTCATCGATACGCCAGCGCAGGTATTCAGCACCCATGATATTTTTGGGAGACTCGTAGTTGTAGGTGTAAATGCTTGCCGTATAGTCGATATGGGCAAGCGAGTCGATGAAATAGAAATAGAGAACCTGGTGAAAGCTCCCGGTATCGTGGAGCATCAGGGATTTTTCATACAGGTGCGAGAGAACCTGTCTGAACTCATTATCATCCTGCATATCCCTCTAGTTCGCTATGGCATCGTAAATATATTCCCGTGGCCCCGGGCCGGTCATGGGTCGGAGACGCTTGCCTTTTTTAAGAAGGATGCACCATGGGGAATACCTGTTTTTACCCGGAATGATGCCCTCCATCGGGCGGAGACGGGGCACAATGCGATGACACGAGTCGGGTTTCCCGCATTTTGTCGTCATCGCTCCGTGGGAGGATGCCCGGGCCATGGGGGGAATGTCAGAGAGCGTCAGATCTTTCCTGAGGATCTCTCCAACGGGGAACGACGGGCGTCTCACGTGTAAAACGGTTCACGCCTCCGGACCGCCTCGATGAACAGGTCCTCGAGTTCTTTTCCGGATTTGCCCCGGATATCGACATGGTTATCTGTCCGCAGCAGGCAGGGCTTGAGTTTCCCATCAGAGGTGACCCGGAGACGGTTACAGAACGCACAGAACTCGGTATTGTGGAGAGGCCGGACCACTTCCACTTCAGCCCCGTCAAGGCAATACTTTTTCCGGTGGTGCATGCGGCGGGTGACTATCTGTTTTGACCGGGAGGCAAGAGAATCCTCCAGACCGTTCAGGTCCCCGTGGTGGTCGCAGTCATTGAAATTCATCAGTTCGATAAGCTGGAGCACGAGGTCCCGGTTACCGCGGACGTAGTGGAGAAAATCATCGATCTCGTGGTCGTTGATCCCCTTGAGCACCACCATGTTCAGCTTGACGGGTGTCAGGCCGGTAGCGA
>CAZCZK010000086.1:0-9839 GCA_964503195.1 uncultured Methanoregula sp. | reverse complement strand
GCATCCAGCGGATCACGGGCCGGGTTGACGACATGCTGATCATCCGGGGCATCAACGTCTTCCCCTCGCAGGTGGAGTATGCCCTGATGTCAATTCCCGAGGTTGGCCAGCACTTCCAGATCGTCGTCGAGCGCAGAGGGGCGCTTGACGATATGCTCGTCCGGGTTGAACTGAACAAGGATTCGTTCTCCGACAAAATCACGGACCTGATGCAGGTAGAGCATAAGGTCGAGCACCAGCTCCGGAACTATCTGAACGTGAACGCGAACGTGGAACTGGTAGAACCAGGATCCCTGCCCCGTTTCGAGGGTAAGTCAAAGAAGGTTATTGACAAGAGGTCGTTGTAAATGGATACACAGAAATTCATCATCCGGCAGATCTCGATATTTTCAGAGAATCGCCCCGGAAGGCTCGCTGCCATTGCCCACGCGCTGGGAGAGGAGAATATCAACATCCTTGCCTTCAGTATTGCCGAGGCGAACGGTTTTGGCGTGGTCAGGGCGCTCGTCGACCACCCGGAAAAAGCCCATGACAAGCTCCTCTCGCTTGGCTTCAACGTGGCATTTACTGATGTTATTGCCGTCCAGATGAAGGATAAGCCGGGGGGGCTGTACGAGGTCGCAAAGGTGCTCGGGGACGCGGGGATCAACATCGAATATTCCTACGCCTACTCCGGCAGGGAGGGGGCGGTGCTCATCCTCCGTGTTGACCAGGCTGAGGATGCCGTAAAAAAGATCAGGAACTCCGGCGCCACACTCCTGGAGCGCTCGGTCTTCCATTAATTTTTTTTATTGAAAGTATCCGGAGAAATCAGACGCACCTGGGGGCATACTGGCAGCTCCCGCCGCGGGTGCGCCCGCCGGGGTGCCATCTATCATAACCAGGGGGAGTGTTGCAACAATCACTGCCTCATGTCAGGATTTTCTCATTTTCATCATGTAGGCGCGCTGACTCCGGTTCGTGCGTGTTCCTTTCAGAACAGTGTTACTTTTTTTCCCACTTCACCAGTTCTGCCACGACAGAGAGGGTGCTGCCCCGCTCGATCTCCTCCCGGATCCGCTCCTCGTTCTTGCGCACCTCGAGCGCCCGGCGGGCGATCTCGTACGCCCGTTCCTGCGGCACGACAACGACCCCGCTCTCGTCGCCGATGATCCAGTCTCCCGGGCGGACAGACTGTCCTGCGCAGCGGATCTCCGCGTTGATCTCCCCGAAGCCCTTGGGCTCACCGGCATTGGGCACGATCGCCTTTGCAAACAGGGGAAATTTCAGGGCACGTATGTCATCGACATCTCTGACCGCACCGTCAATGACAACGCCGGCGAGCCCCTTGGTCCTGCAGCTCCGGGTCGCCAGCTCCCCCCAGGGGGCTACATCCGTGACGCCGTCGTTATTGATGACGAGAACCTCGTTTTTTTTCGCAACATCGATGGCTTCCACCGGTTTTGCCCAGTCGCCGGCAATGGTATGCACGGTCACCGCCCTTCCCACCATCTTCACGTTCCCGCAGACGGAGAATAGCCCGGCCATGGCCCCCTTCCGGTGCATCGCATCCGTGACATTCGGGCCGGAGACCTCAAGAAAGATCGCCCGGGTCTCATCATCACCGGTTATTTTGGCCCGTCTTTTTCCGGAGGGTTTATCCATCGCAGCCCGGATCTTCCGGGTGGACCCGGTCACATCCGCGGACCGGATGATCCAGCCGCCGACGATCACGATAGCAGCACCGCGCCGGACCGCTTCGGCCGCTGCCTGCGTATCGATACCACCGGCTATGGCAACCGGGATATGCACAGTCCCTGCCAGCGTGGCAAGGAGGTCGAGCGAGTCCTTCCCGGTCATCTGCTGGTCGATCCCCACGTGGGCACAGATGATGTCGACGCCCAGGGATTCCAGCTGTACTGCCCGGGCCTTCGGGTCTGCGGTATTGATCAGGTCGGCCATGATCCGTATGCCGTAGAGCCGGGCCGCCCGGACGCCATCGGCCACCACCGCATCGTCAGCGTCGGCGAGGATACAGACAATATCCGCCCCCGCTTTCGCAGCCATCTCCACCTCGATCGCCCCGGTGTCGGCAACTTTCATATCGGCAACGATCGTGGCATGGGGGAAATGGTCCCTGAGCGAGCGGACAGCCTGTATTCCCTCGCTTTTAATAAGCGGCGTCCCGGCCTCGATCCAGTCAGCACCGCCGTCAACCGATTCCTGCGCTATCTGCAATGCCCGTTTCAGCTCGAGCAGGTCGAGGGCTACCTGCAGGATCGCCTTTGTCATGATCAATGATAGGACTCAATGGAGGTTTAATCATTACCCGTTGGTTCCCTGCCGGCATCCTGGTGTAACCGCCGGGTGCAATCCCCCGGTTAAGAGAACGCAGCCGGTCTCCCGCAGCAATCGATCTTTTATACCGTATAACTCTTGTAATACCTGCAAAAGGATTGCTGTGCGGGGGACATTTTTTGGTCTGTTTGGGAAAACCAGTCTACGGACGACAGATGAATGAACAGGCAATTTCGCATTTCCATTTTCTCAAAAACTATCAAAAAAAAAAGATAACCACTCTCGTATATGAAATCCAAATCTGTAGGGTTTTTTAATAAGAAATGACAGCAGGCCTCTTTTTTCGTTATCCGCTACCAGCACGGTAATAAAAAATGTTAATCTTTCCTGAAGGTTTCATAAAAGGCGATATGCTTCATCTCCTTTTTCGGGGTGATGGTAACTTCCACCGGGGTACCGGCAGCGACGAGAGACACGAGCGTATACTCTTCCGGTACGTCGAGGAGTTTTCGCACCGCTTCCCCGTACGGTTTTTTATCGCCCGCCACCCAGCAGGAGCTGATCCCGTGAGCCTGGAGCGCAATGATCAGGTTCTCGGTTGCTGCACAGCAGTCCTCGAGGTAGTAGTTCTGGTTCTTCTCACCAAATACCGCAAAGCAGAGCGGGCAGTCCGCAATAAACCGGCCATGGTCTGTCAGGGCTGCGAGGTTTGAGAGCAGGGTTTTGTCCCGGACGACACCGAAAAGCCATGGCTGGACATTCACGGCAGTCGGGGCCCGTGCTGCACATTCGAGGGCATCGGCAATCACGAGGTCCCCGACGGGGTCCGGTTTGAATTTCCGGACACTGTGACGGGATTTTATCACCGTTGTGACAACGTTCATACCTTGGAATGGGAGAGGGAGTAAATAAAAGGCTCTGTGGAAACGGGCATGAACCTATAACGTTCACTCCAAAACCATGAAAATCGTTAAAAAATCTCATATAAGAGAGTCCACGCCTCAGGGCCTCTCCGAGGCATGGCGGGGCAGATTACCGTTTTATTTATCCACCGCGGGGGCGCCCCGTCGGGGGCGGCGGCATCCATCGCAAAAGGGGGTATGGGGGTTTCAACCCCCATCATCAGATCCGGAAGGGATCGATTTTCGCAGGAAAACCTGGTGTTTTCACAGGATCTGATGCTCCCCCTTTTTGCGCCACCAGTTCCAAAAGGGAGATAGCGTGCATTGTGATAAACGGTTGTTCGTTTTAAGCTGGAAATTCCTCTCGTTTCCTTAACAGGTAATGTATCACTATCGTTCCCGGGAGATGCGACAGCGGCGGGGTCCGAGTGGTTCGTCAGAACCATGAGGAAGAGAAGAACTGAATCAGGGTTCTTCGAAATCGACCAATCGAGTGAAGCGAGATGGGAAGAAGTCAAGAACTCAATCAGGGTTCTTTGAATGAAAATTGAAGGATTATTACAACCAAAAAAGGGATACGTTATTCTTTCCGAACACACCAGACAAGTGCCAGGAGCAGGGCTGCTCCTGCAAGAACTGCTTCAAACCCTGGCGATTTTGTCTGAGTTGGACTGAACATCAATGTTGTCAGGGGGGCAGTCGGGGTCATCGAGGCAAGAGTTGTCGGTGGAGCAGTCGTGGTTATGACCGATGGAGGTACCGGTGTGGTAACCGAGGTCTTCACCGTTGTGGGCACAGTCGTTACTACCGTCGTCGGGGCAGGTGTACGGGTATTGTACACGATGACCGGGTTGCTCTCCTTTGCCAGCATGCCGGCATTGCCGGTGATGGTCTTGCCGATGACGTCATAATTATCGTTCATGGAATTGACATTGCACTCCGCCCAGACCGTGTAGGTGCCGGGGGGGTAGGTGTCACGCAGGCCGGTATCCCAGATCGCAGCCGTTGTATAAGGGGTTGAGGTGACCGGGATGCCCTCAAGAGACGTTGTTGTCCCGGCCTTGTTGGTAAGGGCTGATAACACAGCCCCGTCCGGTGTCCTGACAGAGATCTTGATCGGGACTGCGGAAACACCGTCACGCTGGGTAACCTGGTAGAGGTTGGTCGTGATCCGGAACCGGACCTCGTCATCCAGCGGGATCCAGCCGTCAGTGGCATCATAGTCAAGGGTTGCATCCTCAATCCGGATATCGAGGTTCGGGTCCTGAACGGTAAAGACCAGTGCTGCGATGCAACCGGATGAAGAGCACCCGCATCCTTCCACCTTCGGTGACCACGCCCTGCCGTTTGCCCCGAGCAGGTACCAGTTACCCGTGTACCCGGCAAAGTCCGAGGGTGCGATCATCATGCTGCTGTACCGTGAACCCGTGTCGATGGTCCGGGATGGTGACGTGGAGGAGATGTCTGCTGCCGATGCCCACCAGCCGATTGCATTCAGCGGGGGCGTACCATGTGCCTCAGAAGAGTTCATGGAATACCCGCATGATTCCCCGTAATAGGCCCCGTTCAGGGCAGCAGTGATATCCAGCCCCTCCTCGCCAAGGAAGACCGTGTTTCCCTGGCCGATGGTGCTTATCGGGGCTGCTGCCATCGCTCCTGCCGGCACCGTGAGGAGCAGGAGCACCAGCACCCCACTGATTTTTCCCATGCTGTTCATCATAAGGAACGATGACCGTTCCCATTATAAATACTTGCCAAATGCCCGGTCGTTCCTTAAAGAGGGTGTTTTGGAGAGACGAAGAAGAAAAAGCGGGACCGTCCGCTTGAAAAAAAGATTACCGCGCTGCACGGGTTATCCGGTCGAAGTTTTTGAACACGCGGTTTCCTTCGAAGGTATGGCTGACCTCCGGGTGCCACTGGAGCCCGTAGATATGCTCGTCCGGCCTCGCAATCGCTTCGGCACCACAGATGCCGGAACGGGCGAGGAGGACAAAACCGTCCGGCACGCCCGTCACCTCATCGGCATGGGACGCCCAGACATGCATGGCCCTTGGGTATCCCCGCAGGATATCATCCGGTTCACAGATCTCGACTTCGACCGGGCCGTAGCCGCCGCTGTGCCCGGGGTGCACCGTTCCCCCGTATCTGGTTGCGATGATATGGAGACCAAGGCAGATACCGAGCACGGGAATGCCGAGGTCCAGGTACTCCCCACAGCGGCCGGACCGCCCGATGTCCGGCCCGCCACCCAGGATGACCCCCCGGCACTCCTCCCGGATACGGGCAGCCGGGGTGGTATTGGGGAGCATGATCACTTCGATATCCAGGTCCCGCAACGCCCGGTGGATGAGGTGGTTGAACTGCCCGAAGTTATTGATCACGCAGATGGGAAGCATGGTTCACCAGAGTTGTCCCTCATTCCTGTTGGACTGTTCACGTTTAGGTCTTTACGGTGGAGAGGATTGCCTGGCGGATCGTGTCCGGTGAATATCCAATGAGGTTTGCGAGGAACATCGCCCCGCCGGCTCCCGTCCCCTCCTTCACTTCCCCGATGCAGTACCGGGCGAGGCCGGCATGGCCGATGTCTTTGAACCCGGGGTCCACGTACGTGATATGTACGCCGATCTTTCTGGCGAGTGCCGGCACATTCGCGGTCGGGTCGTCCCGCACGTACGCGGTCGTCACAACCCTCGGCAGAGGCTGGCCCAGGGCTTTGATGAGGGCACTGACCGCGAGCATCTGGGTGCCCCCGGCAAGGACGAGGGTCCCGGTATAGCTCTTCGCGATCCCTGCAGCCACCGGCATCATCGGGTCGCCAAGGGAGCGTACCAGGTCGAGCGGGGAGGACAAGGCGCCCGCTGGTATCCTCGCGAGCGCCTGACGGCAGACCTGCTCCTTCTCCGGTAAGGGGTTGCTCGCAAAACTGCTGCTGACCGATGCCTCGTACCCCAGCGCCCGGAGCAGGCAGAGGGCGGTCGTGGTGCCACCGGGCACGCACTCGCCGAGGACGAGGAGGTCGGCACGGGAGGAGAGGAACGCCCCCATCCGTTCACCCTGCGCAAAAAGGCGGGCCGCTGACGGCAGGGCATCGCCGTATCGTGGGTCCCCTGCCACCTCCCCGTAGGCATCGAGGCAGGGAACCGTGGGGGGAACCCGGAGCCCGGCATTGATGAAGAGGGGCCGGATCCCGGTCAGTACCATCATCGCCCGCGTGATCGTTGCGGGAGTGGGGCAGCCGGTCGGTGTGTTCGGGTTGCCCGTGGAGCTCCTGATCTCCCCGTCCGTGATCAGCTCGGCATCAAGGTTCGGGGTCAGGAGGGTTTTTTCGGGTCCCGGCCCGGCGCCGGATATGCCCGGCACCGTGGAGAGCAGGGTGTTGGCGAGGATGCTGGCAAAGAGGGGCGATGTGCAGACAATATCCGGTTTTTCCGACAGGAATGCCATAGGTATACAGCTATTGCGCCTGTCCAGTTTGAAGATTTCGATCCCGGGAGTGCCGGGGCAACGCTCTAATACTGCCCTGCGTCCAACTACTTGAGTACATGTTTGAGATAGAGAAGCGGTTGCGTGACCGGGGCATCACGCCCGATGATATGGTTACCGCTGCGATGGGGCTCTATGTCTCCCATGGCATGCCTGACGAGGAGGCTGCGGTCAGGATCAAAAAGAAGATCCTGAAGTATCTCGACGACCCCAATGTTGCCTCGCTGCTCCTCGGTGCGATACTGCTCGAGGATGAACTGTACACAAAGCGGGAGAACTCCGAGATAGCCGATGACCCGGTCTTTCTCTTAAGCGACGAGATCATCGGCATGGCAATCGCTGAATGTATCGGCGGCACCTACGCCCGTTTCGAGTTTACCCGGTATGACCAGAAGAAGCCCGGGATCCTCGCCCGCCTCGGCCCGTTTCTCGATGACGCGGTCGCGGGCCTGATCGCCGGCTGCACCTCAAGCCTGTACAGCGAATGCCTATGAGCGCCGTCCTCTCCCTGCTGCAGTTTACGACCATCCTCCCGCTGGGAAAACCGCAGGACTTTCTCCTTTTTGCCCGCAGGAGCTGGCTCTACCCGCTGGCAGGGTATGTCATCGGGGGCCTTGCGGCCGTACCGGTCCTCTTCATCGCAGACCACACCATTGCCGCCGCCGTTGCGGTTGCCCTGGTCCTCCTCATCTCCGGAGCCCACCATTTCGACGGCCTCCTCGACCTTGGTGACGGCCTGATGGCGCATGGTGACCGGGAGAAGAGGATCCGGGCCCTCACCGACCGGCAGGTCGGTGCCGGCGGCGTTGCTGCGGGTATGGTCACAACCCTGCTCCTGTTCGCCGGCCTGCAGGCATCCGCATCAGCAGCGGCTGCCATCCTGGCCGGGGAGGTCTGCGCCAAGTTCTCGATGACCTTCCTCACGGCATACGGTGAGCCGTTCCGGGAGGGGATCCACAGCTGCCTCCACCAGGAGGCCCGCCCGTACTTCCCGTTCCTTGCCGTTCTCCTCTGCCTCCCGCTCTTTCTCCTCCCGGTTGCACCAATGAAGGTTGCCGGCGCGCTGGCCGTGATGGTAATCTGCCCGGCGGTCCTGCTCCTCGTTGCCCGGCACCTCTTCGGGGGGGTGAACGGGGATGTTGCGGGCGCCTCGAACGAGATAACCCGGGCCATGGTCGTCCTTGCGATAGTGCTGGTGTGAGCGGACCGGACTCTTCCGTTTTACATTGCATTGAACAAAAGGTGATTTGAGGAGGTTTCATTCTCTCAATACCGTGCCATGAATGCCGCCGCCCCAAAAAGGGGCGCCCTTGCGGCGGATCAATGACCTGCAAAAGCGGCAGTCAGCCCCGCCGTTCCCCGCGAGGGGCCCTGATGCGGGGTGCCCTCATATCGGCGATTTTCATGCTTCCGGTGTCAACTCCTTTTCATGTCCGGTTCTATTGGGGAAAAGTGACGTCCGGGTTTATCCAGAATCAAAAAAATCAGTATAATTTGAGGTACCCGGTATTTCCATCGTCATCGCACGCGATCGCATGCCCGTCCCGGACCAGGGTATTGAACATCATGGCTGCTGTCATCAGCGAATCATCGGAGCCCTTTCCCTGGCGCATCGCGTCCAGCGCAGCTCTCTGGGGAGCGGGTGCCACCCGTTTCTGGACGACAATCCCCGTGCAGTGCCGGCAGTACGCGCACTTGCTGGAGACCGAGATCATACCGTCGGCACAGGCAACGGTCACGCGGTCCTTTTTCTCATCCCGCAGAAATTCAAGCGTCTTCATGATCAGGAGTTTTTTCTGCTATGGATATCATCGTGTCGATATAATTTCAAAACACTGAAATTCTCTGGCGTAAAAGCAGGTCCCGCAATCAAAATAATTTATATAGACGGGGCTCATATATGTAATACTCGCACAAACTGACTGTAGCGCACAGTCCTGCTTTGGAGGAACGATTAAATGGCACAAGACAAGCCCCACATGAACCTCGCCGTAATCGGCCACATCGACCACGGGAAGTCTACTACCGTGGGCCGGATGATGTTCGAGACCGGCGCTGTACCGGCACACATCATCGAAGGCTACCGCAAGGAAGCCGAGAGCAAGGGTAAGGCTACCTTTGAATTTGCATGGGTTATGGACAACTTAAAGGAAGAGCGTGAGAGAGGTATCACCATCGATATCGCCCACAAGCGGTTCGACACTCCCAAGTTCTACTTTACCGTCGTTGACTGCCCCGGACACCGGGACTTCGTCAAGAACATGATCACCGGCGCATCCCAGGCCGACGCTGCCATCCTCGTGGTCGCAGCGCCCGACGGTGTCATGGAGCAGACGAAAGAGCACGTCTTCCTTGCCCGGACCCTCGGCATCTCCCAGATCATCATCGCCGTTAATAAGATGGACGCCGTCAAGTTTGATGAGAAGCGGTTCAACGAAGTCAAGAAGGACCTTACGGACCTCATCAAGATGGTCGGCTACAAACCCGACGAGACTCCTTTCATCCCGATCAGCTCCCTGCAGGGCACCAACATCAGGGAAAACAGCAAAGAGACCCCCTGGTACAAGGGCCCGGCCCTGATCCCGGCACTCGACACCTTCAAGGAACCGGCAAAACCGACCGACAAGCCGCTCCGCCTGCCAATCCAGGATGTGTACACTATCAGCGGTATCGGCACCGTACCGGTCGGCCGTGTTGAGACCGGCATCATGAAGAAGGGAATGAAAGTCGTCTTCATGCCCGCCAACAAGGACGGGGAGATCAAGTCCATCGAGATGCACCACGAAGAGATCCCGCAGGCAGTTCCCGGTGACAATGTCGGGTTCAACGTCCGCGGTATCGGCAAGGGCGACATCCGCCGCGGCGATGTCTGCGGGCCCGTCGATGCAGCGCCGGCAGTTGCTGAAGAGTTCACCGCACAGATCGTCGTGCTCCAGCACCCGAGCGCACTGACCGTCGGGTACACCCCGGTCTTCCACTGCCACACGACCCAGACCGCCTGCACGTTCACCGAGCTCAACAAGAAACTCGACCCCCGCTCCGGCCAGGTCAAGGAAGAGAACCCCACCTTCCTCAAGTCCGGCGATGCAGCCATCGTGACCATCACGCCAACCAAGCCGATGGTCATCGAGCCCGTAAAAGAACTCCCGCAGATGGGCAGGTTCGCGGTCCGGGATA
>CAZCZK010000085.1:0-9988 GCA_964503195.1 uncultured Methanoregula sp. | reverse complement strand
GCTCCTTTCGGCAGGGCAAGACCAATTGCTGCTGATACCAGGCGATTGGGTTCGTTTGTGTCATTCCGTGCCATAACGCAGAACGTGATTCCTCCCGGAAGAAGGTGGGCCAGCCCGTCAGATTTGGAGATCTGTTTGCAGTCGGGGGGAAAGATGCTCGAAACGTATACAATATTGCATTTTTCTATCCCGGCCCTGCGCAATGCCAGTTCATAGGAAGCAAGACGGTCTTTATGCACACCCACACCCTTCGTGAAAAAGATCCTTGTCGGTACAAACATAGTTTTCCACTATCTCCCGTCCCTCTTTTTTTATGTATTGGTCTGGTGAACATTGAAGCGTGAGACCCGCGTGTTCCCATCAACCCGGCACTTCCTTCTCGGATTGTGTATACGAAAGGTATGAAATACGGAGCTGCACCTGCATCCAGTCGTGAATTACCACCAGCGAGAGACCGGTGAATGGATCCATAAGGGATTGCAAAAAAATATCCTTCCAGTAATGGGGATGTGCCACTTCATCGCGGGGATCCTCAACAGTGTGAGAGATAAGACCTGATGCAAATTCCCATCATCTCATAATCGTATCTAAGGATCACATCGGGTTTTGGAGGGGGGCCGCTATCTTTGAAGTTGCCTTTACCAAAGTTTTTAAGCATTTATGCGCATATGAGTAATTATGGTACCTGAAGCGGTGCCGGTGAGATACCTGTGCCAGAAATGGGTGGAACGCGATCATGTGGTAATTACCCGGTGAGCGGCAGGTGCCTTCAGGGATATCATATTTTTTCGAGGTTAGTATCATGAAAGTTGCAATCGCAAAAGAGGGAGACGTCGTCTCCGAGCATTTCGGCCACTGTACTGAATACGCAGTGTTCGTTGTCGAAAATAAAAAGATCAAATCCCAGGAAATTCTCGAGAGCCCCGGGCATGAGCCGGGAAAGTTGCCGCCATTCCTTGCATCGCACAAGGTCACGCACGTCCTCGCAGGCGGCATGGGCCCACGCGCAGTGGACCTCTTCTGCGAAAATAATATCGAGGTATTCCTTGGAGTACGGGGTAAGATCGAGGCCGTCATCAGGGATTTCATGGCAGGAAAAATTGCACAGGGTGAGAGCAGCTGCACCCACGGCCCCGATCACGAGTGCAGCGGGCATTAACTCCCGACATCACGTTCACATTCCTGAAAAGAACTGAAGAACATCACACGGTTCCAAAAAATATAAGGCCATACATTCGGGCAAGACCCCGGATGTTTCCTTTTAAAAGGTAACCCCACGATACAGATTATTATGACGCCACACTCAGAAGAAGGTCACCCGGAAACGAAGGGTGCTCCCCATGCCCCCAAGGGGCTGCCACCGAAGGCAAAGATCGATGTCAAACATGTAATACTTGTACTGAGCGGAAAAGGGGGCGTGGGCAAATCAACCGTCTCCACCAACCTCGCTTCTGCTCTCGCTGCCCATGGCAGGCAGGTCGGTCTTCTCGACCTCGACATCCATGGCCCCAACATCCCCAAGATGCTGGGTATCGAGGACCAGCGGCCGGCCGTGCTGGAGAAACACATGGAACCGGTCCATGTCTCGGGAAATCTCTCGGTCATGTCGATGGCATTCCTGCTGCCGGATACCAGTTCGCCGGTCATCTGGCGCGGGCCGATGAAGATGTCGGTTATCCAGCAGTTCCTCTCTGACGTGAACTGGGGTGCGCTGGATTATCTTGTCGTGGATCTCCCTCCCGGTACCGGTGATGAGGCACTCTCTATTATCCAGCTCTCACCGAATGTCCAGGGCGCGGTGATCGTCACCACGCCGCAGGACGTTGCAGTTCTTGACGCGGTGAAAGCCGTAAAATTTATCGAGAAACTGGAACTGCCCGTCATCGGGATCATCGAGAACATGAGCGGGATGATCTGCCCCCACTGCGGGGAGACCATTGACCTGTTCGGCAGGGGCGGTGGCGAGAAAGCAGCCCGGGACCTGGGTGTTCCCTACCTTGGCGCTATCCCGCTCGATCCGGCAATGGTGAAAGCCGGTGACGAGGGGCGCCCGTATGTCCTCCGCCATGCCGATACTCCCACGTGGAAGGCTGTGGACTCCGTGATGAAAAACCTGGTAAAACGGGTAGAATCCTGAACCAGGCAATCCATTTTCAGAGAACTATCTGAAGACACTCGTGGAGTACCACTATGAAAAAATATCAGGGCATCCCCGAACTGCTTGAAGCGTACATGGAGGAGAACGCAGCCGATCAGCGGTGGATAACTGCGCATGAACTCCGAGACCGTTTCGGCCTCACACGCTACCAGAGCAACACGGTTTCCGCGTTCCTGCGGCGGCTGAATGTCGGGCCGTTCGGCCGGTTTCCCTTTATTGTGGTAAAAATTGAACATGAAGCAGGAAAAAACCCGTCCGATCCCAAAAAATACCGGTATCTTCTGGCAACCCAGGAACATACTCCTGCACAACGAAGGCACTCCATGATTCCGGAAAAAACCAGCGGTAATGGATAATATTTCCGGGTGAGAAAACTGCAGGGTATTCCGTGAGAACGTTTTGTCATTTTTGCCAGTGTTTTTTCCCTTGGCAGAGGAACAGGTTCCAGATTCATGAATATAATAAAATCATCCGGGGATGCCGAAAAAAGAGATGATGGAATACCAATAGACCCTTTTAATGAACTTCCCGGGTTACTGGAGCAGTATATGGAGGAAACGGGGGGCGATCAGCGGTGGGTCACGGTGCAGGAATTCCGGGATCGTTTTCACCTGTCCAGAGAGCGCAGTCACATCATCGCGGCGTTTTTCAGCAGGCTGATGTATCAACCGCTTCGGGAATTCCCCTTCGTCGTTCGCCGTGTCGAGCGTATCAAAGCCCGCACCCGTTCCCAAATTACACCCAACCAGTATCTGGTGAAGCGGAGATGATACAATACCAGTCTTCAAGAGCAGAAATTCCATCCCCGCTTCATCGCCGCAAATACAATTCAGGGTATCATGAGGATAATCATGGCACGCAACAGAGAAATTCCTGAACTTTTTGAACGATACATGGAGCAGTTTGGCGAGTCTGAACAGTGGATTACCGTGCAGGAGTTCCGTGCCTATTTCCAGCTGGATGAAATGTATGCACCTGCAATTGCCGGGTTCCTGCGCAGGATCTATAATGGCCCGTTTTATTCCTGCCATTACCGGGTCGAGAAAATGGAAAAAATTGTCGTGGATATACCTCAGCGAAGGAGTATCAAGCGATATCTCATAAGAAAGAGAGCAGACCCTCACAAAAAAATATAACCAGATCGCGGCATGCAAGCGACCTCCATCAAAGGGTTTATACCAAGAACACAGGAGTAAAATCCGTACTGACATCAGACCCGGGAGGTGAAGGATCTCCCAAGGGAAACGGAGAACCTTAAGGAAAATAAACCCTATATGTGTTCTTTTCCCGTTTCCCAGATCCCAACCCAACCCGGTTCTGCATCCGGGTCACGATTCTTCCTGTCCAGAAACGACAGGAACAGAGCATATGCAGACAGGAAGATGTAGTGAGGGATAAACCGGGATCGGTCATGGTCTTTCCATATCCACTCTGCCGGGAAGTATACGCGCCTTGAGTGCAGCCCGGACCACCAAAACTCACGGCCGGTTCTCCCGGTTCACGACCGTCAGCCGCGATGTGCACGCCAGGCATGGATCGATTGCGGCAATGATCACGGGTAAGTCAGCAAGGTTCTGGCCGACAAGGCACATCGCAACAGAAGTCCAGTTTGCCAGGGTCGGTGAACGTATATCAAGGCGCTCCGCCTTGTCCGTACCGTTCGTCCGGATGAAGTGGGCCAGCTCCCCCCGCGGGGCTTCGTATCGCGACAGGATCTCGCCTTTTGGTGCATTCCTGGGCGTATTAATCCGGATCGGTCCTGCCGGAATATTTTCCAGGCAGTACCTGACAATCTGCACGCTCTCCCACAGTTCCCCGATACGGACACGTGTGCGGCCATATACATCTCCCTGCGTGTCCGTCACGACATTCCAGGGCACCTCTGCGTAGGCAAGATATGGGTCATCCCTGCGGACATCGTAATCCACCCCGCTCGCACGTGCCGTAGGTCCGACCGCCCCGTACTTCAGTGCCTCCTCTTTACTCATCCTTCCGACACCCCGGAACCGGATAAGCATGGTCTCCTCGCTGTTCACCATCTCCAGGTATTTTTTTATCCGTTCCTCAAGGGCGGGCAGGCGGGACAGGGCTGCATCGACCTGTGCAGCGGTCAGATCACAGCGGACACCTCCGATCTCGTTCATATTATAGTGGACCCGGTTCCCGCTCATCTCCTCGAGCGTATCCTGCACAGCCTCGCGGTCGCGCCATATCCACATGAACAGGGTATTAAACCCGATCTCGTGTGCTGCCACACCCAGCCAGAGGAGGTGGCTGTGCATCCGTTCCAGCTCCGCAATGATGGTGCGGATGTACTGGGCACGCGGGGGGATCGAAAGGCCCATGATCTCCTCTATCCCTTTGGCAAAGACCGTAGCGTGGGAGTGCGAGCATATACCGCAGACCCGTTCCAGCAGGGGAAGGACACGGATGAAGTCCCTCTGTTCTGCGGCCTTCTCGATCCCCCGGTGGTTATACGAGAGATCGAGTTCAAGGCGGACGATCTTTTCCCCGTCGGCGATAATCCGGAAATTCACCGGTTCCTTGAGGGCAGGGTGCTGCGGTCCGATGGGTATAATAACTTCGGGCATCTAGCACCTCTCCCCGGTTATGCCGCCGTAAAATGTATACGGCCCGTGTTTCCACTCCTTGTGCAAAGGTTGTTCGTCCCCGGACCAATTTTCGTTCAGGATGATCTTCTTCAGGCCGGAGTTCCCTGCGAAGGTAGTAATCCATGGTGACTTCATCCGCGCCCGGTTCACGAGACTCTGGCTCAGGCGGGCTGTCGGGACTGCCATGTTTAATCATCATCTCTGTCTAAGATTATAAAGCAACGGATCGGCAGGTTCTGTTGCATCTGCAGGACGTTTTAATTATCAACATTGGTGGGTCACGACAATATCATTTTCATTAAGTCCCATTAACGTAACAGCACCATGGATGAAAACATCCGAATACCCGGTTTCAAAGACAATCCCTCGTCGCTCCACTCGGACGAATGCACATCATATCATCAGGAAGATAATCTTGGCACGCAACAGAGAAATTCCTGAACTTTTTGAACGATACATGGAGCAGTTCGGCGAATCGGAACAATGGATTACCGTGCAGGAGTTCCGTACCTGTTTTCAGCTGGATGAAATGAATGCACCTGCAATTGCCGGATTCCTGCGCCGGATGTATAATGCCCATTCTGTTCCTGCCATTATTGGGTCGGGAAAATGGAAAAAATTGTCGTGGATATATCTCAGCGAAGGATCATCAAGCGATATCTCGTAAGGAAGAGAGCAGCCCCTCACAAAAAAAGGTAAACGGGGATATCCAATATCAATAGTTATGCATCAGGGAATGCGAATGAAATCACTGTACACATGAGTTAGAGGGAGGGATCGCCAGCGAAAAAACCTGAGTCCTCCCTTTCGTTCATCGTTCCATGCACCCGATACAGGGGTCGATGGAGAGTACAATGACCGGCACATCAGCAAGTTCGCATCCCTTCAGAGCTTTTACCAGAAACGGAAGGTTGGCAAAGGTCGGGGTCCTGACCCGGTGCCGGAGCAGGTGCCGGGTCCCGTTCCCCTTCACATAATGGATCACTTCACCACGGGGCTGCTCGGCCCGCGCCCAGTACTCCCCGTCCGGTGAACCCGTCACTTTCACTTCAATCGGTCCATCAGGGATTTTGTCGACCGCTTGTTTGATAATATCAATGGAGGTATGCAGTTCCTTTCCCCGGACAACACAGCGGGCATAACAGTCACCACCGGTTTCCACAACCGGTTTGAAGTTAATCCGGTCATATGCAGCATACCCCAGCATCCGTGCATCCTGGGCAATACCGCTTCCCCGTCCGGTCGGTCCGACCGCACCGAATTCAAAGGCTTCTTTTTCCGGAACGATCCCTACACCTTTCGTACGGTGCAGGACCGAGCTGTCATGGAAAAAAACATTGTTCATTTCCCTGATCTCGTGTTCAAGACCTTCCAGGCCCGTGACCATCTCGTCGAGTTTCCTGCTCTCAATATCCCTGCGGACGCCCCCCACCTTGCAGGCTCCCTGGATAACCCTCCCCCCGGTCGTTGCCTCAAGATCGTCAAGGATATGTTCCCGCAGTCGCCAGGACTGCATGAAGA
This sequence comes from uncultured Methanoregula sp., assembly GCA_964503195.1. GTDB lineage: Archaea > Halobacteriota > Methanomicrobia > Methanomicrobiales > Methanospirillaceae > Methanoregula. Next base: position 3,697 of record CAZCZK010000085.1, on the reverse strand, counting down.
GGTTTTCAAATCCCAAAGAATCAGCAAACAACCCCATCCAGAGGAGGTGGGAGTGCATCCGTGAATATTCAGACCAGATTATGCGAAGATACAGCGCCCGTTCGGGAACTTCGATGCCCATGACATTCTCGATTGCCTGCACATAGGTACTACCGTGAATAAAACTGCAGATCCCGCAGATCCGTTCTGCAACATACACATATTCCGGGAATTCACGTTTTTCTACCAGTTTTTCCAGCCCCCGATGGATATACCCGATGGAGGGAATGGCTTCCACCACCGTTTCATCCTCTAACACAAGGTCGAGATGGATAGGTTCAGGCAGCACCGGATGTTGCGGCCCGAAGGGAACGATTATTTGTTTAGACATGCGTCCTCCTCCGGTTTGTCGGCGTCCACGCTGAATGGGGATCTGATTGCAGTCCGGATGAACGTTCCCTCGTAATCAACAGCAATCCCCGCGACGCTAATCCCGAAGAGATCATGCATTTCGTTCTCATAGGGGAATGCGGCCCAGTACATCCCGCTGATACTGGGAAGTACGGATCCCCGGGGGATGATCAATCGTAATGTCCGGAATGAAAAATCCCGGTCAAACGAATAGTCCACCTGGAATTGCTCGCCGAGCCTGGTTGTGCTGATCGCAGCGAGCCGGTATCCTTCATTCCGGAGAGCGTAAACAGCCGGAATAAGATCGGGCGTTTCGGTCGGGATTATTGGTTGTTCTTCAAATTTCATGCTTTTCCTGCCTTCCTGATATCATCCCTTCTCTGACCACTCCCCGTTCAGGGTGCCAGGGAATTCACGGTCATTCCAGTATGCACGTGCATCCCTATACGGGTTATGGATGCAGCATATTGGCAACGGTATTAATCACGAAGTTTCCTGTGTATGATCCATTTGCGCTCATATGAGTAAAAATTAACCTGAAAAATCGTGAGTCGGTTGAGGAAATAGTATGCCGGAACAGAATGGAACCAATCAGCAGAAAAATATTACCTGTCCGGACAAGAACTGTCCTATCCCGAAATGATTTGACAACACATCTAAATAACGATGTGAGCAGACTATCGAATCGGGATATCCTAAGGATCATCCTGTTGTACAGGGTCAAGGGGAAACCCGTGGTCGAGATTGCTCGTGATTTCCGAGTTACCCGACAAAGAGTGTATCAACTCATTACCCAGTTCAAAAAATCCGGAAAATATCCTGTCCTCCGGAAAACCGGAAGAAAACCCCAACCAATCGATGAAAGAACCGAACAGTTAATTCTCGAAAGGTATCGAACCAACAATGTAGGACCGACCTATTTGGAGAAGAAGATCGAGGAAACCGATGGGATTCACATCCCGCATAATAGGATCTATCGGGTATTGTTGGATCACGACCTGGTGGAGATCAACATGAGGAAACGACAACAGCGGAAGTATGTCCGGTATGAACGGGCACATTCCATGTCGATGTGGCAGGGGGATTGGAAAGAATTCGAACTTGATGGTTCGAAGAGATGGCTTGTCGCATTCATGGACGATTCGTCCCGTCTTATAACCTGCTACGGTGTATTCGATGCACCAACGACCGAGAACACTATCACAGCCCTGAACCAGGGATTCCGGGAATACGGTACACCCCGCGAGATCCTGACCGACCATGGCACCCAGTTCGTTTCAGCTCGAAATCGTGAACATGCTCACCATACCTTAGGGGAATTCCTGAAACATCACAACATCAAGCACATCCTCGCGGGAGTAAAACATCCCCAGACGAACGGAAAAATCGAACGGTTCTTTGGGGAGGTCGAACGAAGAATTAAAAAGTTCGGTTCCATTGACGACATCGTTCACTGGCACAATGTCATCAAGCCTCACATGAGCCTTGACTACGATGAACCATGCAACGCCTTCTGGTACCGTTTGCCTCCGGAGAGGATCCTGGCCTATGCGCAGAAATGGTTATATGTGTAAAATTAATGCGGGATACCACACTGTCCGGACAAGAACCGAAAACCAGAGTAACATCAAAAAAGGTGATGGGTGCAACAGGAACCGTGAGAGAAAACCAGGGAGTCATGGAAGAGTGCTCTGCAATGAAGGGTATGCATCTTTCTTTTCAGCAGCACGGATATGAATCCAGGGAAGACAAGTCGGGGGACGAAATTCTGATGATTCCGCTAAGTGGGGGAAGGTTTTATGTGATTTATGCGCATATGAGTAATTATCAAACGTAACCGTATCGTTGGTGCAAAAATGCCAGAAAATATGTTATCAGCATCCTGTGACATACCCGAATCCGGCGAAGATAACGAATATACAACCCTGCACTCCTGCGCGTGTAACAAACAGCACCGGCACTCCCGGGTTCTCCCAGCCAACAGGACGCCTGCCCTTTTCCCAGAAAATTTAACGGTTCCTGCTGCTGCCACGGACCAAAGAACCGGAAAAGATGCTCTGCAACTGATTTTTAAAAAAAACGCGATACAATCCTTCATGCCATGACCCGTTCTCCGGATGTTCCTTATCTGCTGGAGCAGTACATGGAGACATCGGGTATGCAGGAAAGCTGGATTACCGTACGGGAACTCCGCACGTATTATAACCTGGATAATTTGGCAGGACCGGCAATCGCGGGTTTTTTACAGAAGATCTACCAGGGAACATTCTTTATATTCCCCTATAAGGTCGCCCGTATCGAGAAGTTCCGGGATACTGTACCACCGTACCGGATTATCAAGAGATATCTCGTACAAAGGCGGCCGATACTCCGGAACCATGATGCGCCGGGGGATTTCGAACCCATCCAACCAGAAACCCTATAAATGAATCATGCTTTTATAAAATAATCACAATGCTCAACGAACCTTCGATTCCCCTGACGATGAAGATCATGGCGCTCGGCCACCCGCTGCATGCAGCGCAGTGCTTAGCGGGCGTGATCCTCATCCAGGTGGTCCTGCTCTGTACGGTGATGGGAGACAGGGTTGTCCTGTCGGACGGGATGTGCCGGCCGACTGACCCAGATATTCCCAACCATGACCGGAGAGCCGGGGTCGTATGCAGGTGTGGGATTTTCCCGGCGCGTACCGGGACTGCAGCGGATACCAGCCGCGCTCTTCTGTTTACCCAATAACACGCCAGTAAACGGGCGGAATATGGCTTTACCGTACCTGACAGGTTCAGTCCGGTAACTCCACCCCCCGTTTGCCGGCATTGACATACATCGTTCCTGAGCAGAGCGCCTCATCCGCCATCGTGCTGTATTGCTGTTGAACAGAGAGAAAAACCGATCAACGATGTCAGAAGATGGAAAGCAACCAGAAGACGCGGGATCCAAAGGGATCCCGGAGCGGGAAAGCCCCGGTGGTGTTCCGGAACCTTCCCGCGAGGTATCGCAGACCGACCATCCCCTGCCCGTGCCTGAAGGGATCAGGCCGGCAAATGAGGAACTTGAGTGGGCACGGAAGCATGTGTCGGGCCGCCGGACGGTGCGCAAGCCGGCAAAGTCAGTGTTCCGGAAGACGGAACTGCTGGGGATTGCCCCACCATCCGAACCGGATACGATTAAAAAAGCCCGGCAGCGCACCCTGAAGAGCATCAGAGATCCGGACGGCGACGTTGCGTACCGCCCGTTCGAGGACGCGTTCAGGGACTTTGTCTGCTCGCTTGTGGAGCGGCAGAACAACGTGTATGACGAGATGCTC
>CAZCZK010000084.1:8074-10063 GCA_964503195.1 uncultured Methanoregula sp. | reverse complement strand
CATCTCAGCGGGAACCTCCGGCTTCCGGACACTCCGGGGGATCAAACCATGTGCCGGTTCCCGCATCTTCAGGCAGGGATCTGTCAGAGGATGCGGATGCTTCACGCTTCCTCACCCCGGATGCACCAGGAAAGCAGAAGGCGGGCAGAGCAACCCTTATCGGGGGCATTGTTCTCCTCGGTATCCTCCTTGCCGCCTTCTCTTTCATCGGTCTGCCGATGCTCACCGGCAGCGGGATGCCGGGGGCGTTCAACAAGACGGCAACAGCACAAATCACTCCGGTGCCGGCATCAGAGCTTGTCCTGCCCATCCAGCCGAGCCTGGCGGAGACCCCCGCCCCCACCCTGGTTTCCGATACTTTCGCCCCAAAGCCAACCCAGCTGCTCCCCCCGGGTAACGAGCTCTCATTCCTGGTGTACAAAGATCCCGTGGATGCAAAGATTATCATCACCTTCATTGGAGGCCCCGGGTATGACAGCCTCACGAGTGCAGAGGTGAAGGTCACCCACCCTGATGGGGCGGTGACCTCAGGGGTCATCCTGCCCTACAAGGGAGCGCCCGAGATCATTCTCGACGGGGCCGAAGCGTCCGACCGTGTGGAAATTATCGCAAAGATGACGGACGGCAGGACCTACCGGGTTTATGACGAGCTGGTTGTTTTTTAAGGGATGGAAGGGGATGGTCCATGGTTTCCTGCATAAGGTTCATTAAGTCAGATAAAATACCGTACCAGATGGAGTCTTGTCATGTTCTGCGGTGAATGCGGTACACAAAACCCGGATACCAACCAGTTCTGTAAAAACTGCGGGAAACCCCTGCGAAAGCCTCAGCAGGCGCCCCCGGCACAACCATCAGCCCTTCCGGCCCGGCCGGTTGCGGCAGAGGCCCCACTACAGCCTGCGTATTACCCGGCAATGCCGGCCGGCACCCTGCCCCAGGGTGCGCTGGCGGGTGCCCCGGTAAAACCACCGCTGAACAAGGGACTCCTGGGGCTGGCTGTCATCGGAGTCGTTCTGGGCATCGCCTCGTGGTTCCGGTATCCATATGTCCTGGGAATCCTTGCCATCGTGCTTGGGGTGATCGTGGTGGCCAGATCAGAACAGAGAACAAGTGCAGTCGCCATCGTGGCCATTCTGGGGATCCTGATCGGTCTGGCATGCATTATCGTGGATCTCTTCTATTTCACCATCTTCCCGATCCCCCCACTGGAGATATAATTCCTGAACAAAACCACCCGGTTCGTCAATACCATCGGTCCTTTTTTGGGGGGGGACCCAGAGCATTCCCTCAGATTTTCCGGTAACAGGCAACGGAATGCATCCCCGATGGTGGCGGAATCAGGGAAAAACTGGTACGAACGGAAAAATTATTGTGCGATCTTCCTGAAGAGGAAAAGCACCACCACAGAAAGCACTGCTGCCCACACTTCAAAACCAGGGAGATCAAACGTTGATGACTTGGAAGCGGCTGTTGATTCAAGGTTTTTTACATTCTGGTGTGCCATGGCCTCCTCAGTTTCGTGGCCGGGCCAGGAATGATACACCGCAGCCTTGGAACTTTCAAGATCTGCCAGGGCCTCATCCACGGATGCGGGACGGGAAGATTTTACGGGATTATCCTTCAGGTAGATAGATTCAGCTGCATCCAGGTACTGGATCGCCAGATCATACTTCCCGCTTTTCATGGCATCATCGGCAGCCTTCTGGAAATCCTCAGGGGTGTACTGGATGATCGGTTTGTCCTTGAAAATGTCCGGAATCCCGATTATCGGAGCCGCGGTAGTTGGAGGGGTGGCGGTTGGAGGTATATAACAAGCTTCAACTGAGTAATCCCACGTGCCTCCCACTGAAATACACGTCTGGCGCTGGACCGACAGCGGCGGCTCCGTTGTGTCTGCAGCAGGTCCGCTTACGGTCGTGGTGGGGGCTGTGGTGGTGAGAGGAATTGAAGTGATCGGTGTGGTTGTGGGTATCGTTGTTGGCGGCCGGG
>CAZCZK010000084.1:0-8050 GCA_964503195.1 uncultured Methanoregula sp. | reverse complement strand
CACGGTCGTCACGGTGGGCGTGGTTGTCACCGGTTTCGGGGTGAATGTCGGGGGATCGGAGAAGTACATGAACCGGTCAACCGAGGGGGCGGTTGAATAATCAACAACGGTCCCCAGACGGTCTATCACGCTGCCGGGTATGTCCGCCCACAACGCACAACTGGTATAGCCAAACATGGTGAAACAGTCCTCATTGCAAACCGCGTGACACGGCCCCAGTAACGAGGTTTCACCCACGCTCTCAGTACAGACATCATAGCAGGCATCGTGATCGCGGCATCCCTGGTGCGAATCACAGCTGACGACATTGGAATAGGTGCAGATTCCCTGACTGGCGGTTCCCTTGTTGATCACCTTGACATAATCTTCCTGGGGCTCGCAGCGGTGGGACGGGCAGTCTATGCCACAGGCTCCCCTGCATAAAGCGCCGCTGGTCAGGCCGGTATCTCTCAGATCCGGTGCCCCGTCAGTCCCGACCGGGCAGGGACCAGAGTAGGCTGCCGTTACCGGAATGAAACAGAAGACACCAAAGAAAATCAGGCTCAGGAATTGCTGGAAACGAACGTGTCCACGCATAGAGAAAACGTTCAACGAACAGTCATAAATTCATTGTTATTTTTTCCCCGTTCATGCCAGGTCCGGAGTAGCTATCCCACCATAAAGCCCGGTTCTTTAATCTGGGAAGCCACATGGAGCGATGCGGGGGTGCAGATCAGGACCAGATCCCTTTCCGCTCAAGAGAAGATGCTGCAGAAATCGGAATCGGCCCCACGGCTGGAACTGCCGTACAGCTCCTTGTTCAGGTTTTAAAAACCAGCTTCAACCCGGAAGCCGGGGAAGAAGGAACTACCGCGTCCCTTTCCGGCCGGAAGAAAAAGAAGATGAAACACAACCTTCATTATTTGGTATACTGAACACTTCGCTGAGTGAGGATGAAGCATGTTCTGCGGTGAATGCGGTACACAAAACCCGGATACCAACCAGTTCTGTAAAAACTGCGGGAAACCCCTGCGAAAGCCTCAGCAGGCGCCCGCATCACAACCATCGGCCCTCCCGGCCCGGCCGGTTGCGGCACAGGCTCCGGAGCAGCCGGCATATTACCCTCCCCCGCCGGCCGGTACCCTGCCCCAGGGTGCTGTGGCGGGTGCCCCGGTAAAACCCCCGCTGAACAAAGTGATGCTGGCACTGGGCATTCTGGGAATTGTATTCGGTATAGTATCATGGTTTTTCTATCCATACCTCTCCGGGATTGCTGCCGTTCTTCTTGGCGGAATTGCATTCTATAAAACAGAAAACAAAACGGGAATTGTCGCTATCCTTGCAATTATCGCACTGGTTATCGGTATCGCATCAATGGTCGTCGGCCATTTCTATCTTTTTATATTCCCGCCCACCATGGGATTTGAGGCTGTATACTGGCTCGTGAGGTAAGAATCGGACTTTTTTTCCCGGATCGATACAAAGAATTTTTAATTGTCGTATCCTGTTACTGGTTTTTTAAGGATATAGCCTGCCAGCAACAGGGATGCTGTTCCGGAAGCCAGGAGAACAGAACAGATCACCAGAAGCCCTGAACTGATGACCGTAAGGGTATCCTGGGAACCAAGAACAGCAAGAACAAGTGTTCCCAGCACCATTGCCCAGATGAGGAACATGGATCGCATGACGGAAAATGAGGGTATCTTCATCCCTTTCCTTCCGGCAAAAACAAGGATAAGGGATGCCGGGAGGGATAGGTAGACCAAACCATACATGAAGGCCCCGAAGATCAGGACAGTTATCAATCCTGCTTCCGGGCTGAAACCCATGAGCACGAATAATTTCTGGGAGAGAAGAATTATATACAGCAGAGGGATCAGGCAGACCTGCATGACCGATTTCACCACCGGGTGATTTTCGATATATCGCGCTACCGACGGGCTGAACGAGTAATACCATGTATTGAATCCTTCGACAAACCGGGATCCGGAATAGCTATTCCGGATCATCCCGTCCCGGTACTCCCTGACCAGCTGGACTTCGCCTGCCAGCGGTGACCCGAAGGTTGCAGTGACAATGAGGCACCCGGACCCGCTGCCGGTCTTTGACTGATAGGATGCTGCAGTTTCCGTGGCGCTCTGCTCCCGTGCTTCGTCTCCCGGTTCACCCCGCTGGTGGTATATTCCTGCTTTTCTCTGGTAGATGTTTGCCCTATGGGCATTTGCCGTACCGGCCAGTGTCTTGTCAGAAGTGCTTTCAACCCGATCGAGGGCCGCATTGTAATAGCCCAGTGCATTTTTATAATCACCTCTCTGGGCGCAGTGATCTCCATACTCCATGAGCGTGTAATAATCACTGGTTGCGGGATGTTTGGGTTCCAGCACATCATTCAGAGCGGTATTGATATTTTCGACAACGATATCGAGAGCCGAAACCGGCTCTGTGTTCTCCGCAGCATACCCTGGTGGGAGGAGAAGGAAACAGAGGATAAGGAGGGAAAAGAACAAGACACGACCGGTGAAACGGGGGTTCATGGAGAGTGATGTACCGAGAGTGATATTATATTTTTTGGCATTGTTGCGGACATTTACGGATAAAAACCAGAGAAATTAACTATTCCGAGTCGATACATAATGGCGATGGTCCCCGGGAGTGAAAACCACAGCCGACCAGTTGTTGTAACGGGCAAAAAGCCTACAGGAACGATCATCATAACCTCGCAGGACCCGGCAGAGGTTCCCAGCGAAACATTCCACCCCGGCAGCTACATCGAATGGTGGTTTGTCCACGGTTCATTCGAAGGAAAAGAATGCGGCTGCCGGTACCTCATGGCAAGCCTGTTCCGTTATGATCGCCTGAAGACCAATGATCCGGATTCAGTCGGCTATTACCTGATCATCTCCCTTCTCGACCCGGCAACCGGCCATACAGACATCATCAGCAGGGGAGAAAAATCCATCATTGACCGGATGTTTTCTCCTATCAAGAGCAGAAAATCAACCAACATCGACCCCCGGGTCCTCGATGTTTATATTGATGAACTCCGTGCTGACGGTCCTGCTGCTCCCATAACCCTTGAAAAGGACCAGGCTGCTGTCACGGAAGAGCCGTTCTCAGTGGTCTGGCAGGACTTTTCATTCTCCCAGGGGGACGGAAGGTTCAGGCTTGCCTTCGATATCCCGGGTTCAACCACCCGGTGCAGTATCTCCCTCAAACCGGTATCCCCGCGTCACGAGATGCACGGTATCGGGGCTACCCTTGACCAGCCGATGGCATATGCCACCATCCCGCGTCTCGAACTCGAAGGGATGCTCGGGGACGAAACGGTATCCGGCGAGGCCTGGTTCGACCACCAGTGGGGGAGTGCCTGCTGGTTCCTGACCCAGCCCATGGGCGGCAGGCTGAACGGCTGGGACTGGATCTCCATCAACGGGAATGACGGATCGGACTGGATCGTTCTCATCTTCCATGACATGAGATCAAAAAAGGTTATCGGCAGGTTTGCCGTCCTGTTCGAGCCGGGCAGGCAACCTCGGGTCTTCCGGAAATTCGAGGCCGTGCCCGTGAAGTACTGGGAAAGTGAAAGAACGCATATCACCTACCCGGTAGGCTGGACCATAAGGATTCCAGAAATTTCTGCTGAAATCAGCATACATCCTGGTGCTGATGACCAGGAGATCCCGGTACTCGGGTTCATGCGGGCAGTCTGGGAGGGTGCCGCTACTGCAACGGGGAAGATCGGAAAACGGCCATTTTCCGGCAGGGCCCGGCTCGAATTGCAGGGATACGGGTATATCTTTGATTTCAGGGAGTGCCTTACACCGTACATCCGGCGGATCCATGAGAGCATCGGGACGTTTTTCCCCCGGACTATCGATGCTGCACGGTACCGGGAACTGGCAGGGACACCGGACGGGCACCATGAACTGGCAGCCTGCAACGAGTTGATTGCCCGGCCGTTCTGGGACATGATGTCACGGAAGAAGAAGTACTGGCGCCCGGTCTTTGGCATGCTGCTCCTGGAGTCGCTGGGCATCAGCGTGGAACAGTACCGGATGCTCATCTCCGTTATTCCGGAACTGACCCATACCGGCACCCTGATCATCGACGATATCGAAGATGACGCGACAACCCGGCGCGGTGATGCCTGCATCCACACCCGGTATGGCCTCGATGTGGCGATCAATGCTGCAAACACGCTGTATTTCCTTCCCGCTGCCCTGTATGCAACCCACCCTCACCTGACCGACCGGCAGCGCCTGGAATTCTACCGGATCACCCTTGACGGGTACGTCCGGGGCCACTTCGGCCAGGCACTTGACATCTACTGGACGAAGAACCTCTCGCAGAAGAACCTTGCGTCATGGCAGGCTGATCATCTCCCGGAGAAGATGCTGCAGATGTACGAGTTCAAGACTGCATCACCCGCAGTCATCATTGCAGAAGCCTGTTGTATCCTGGCCGGGTCCGATGACCTGACCCGGACTGCCTGCCGTGACCTTGCCCGCAGTTTCGGGGTGTCGTTCCAGATCCTCAACGACATCAGGGATTTCGATGAGAACGAAAACGGGAGGCGGTGCGGCGAAGATCTTGCCTCGGGCAAGCTTACCTATGTGATTGTCCGGGCAATGGAACTGTTGCCTGAACGCGATCGCAACCGCCTTGAAAAAATTATCTGTTCAAAACGGCTCCGGAAAAAAACGGCACACCTTGCAGAAGGTATCGCGCTGGTAAGGAAATCCGGGGCACTCGGATCCTGCAAAAAAGAAGCCAGGACTATGGTTGAAAAAGGGTGGACCGGTTTCTCACCTGGCATACCCCCTTCGGAACATAAACTGATGCTGAGACTCTTCTCCCAAACCCTGATTGAAGAGGAGAAGAACACCAGGAACCCTGCATGACCGGCATTCCTGCGGATGGCGGATACATGGCCCGTATGGATGTAATCAACCGGAACAACCTAAAAAGGTCACTTTGGGTCATATTCGCGGGCGGGAGAAGAACGATCCGGATCCTTGCATCCAGACCCTCCCTCATCCTGGCGGGAGCAAGGCTCCACCTTCACCAGAAGAGAGCCGCGAACCTCCGGCAAAAAGCCAGGGAGGACGGTCTCGATGTCCCGGTCATGATGCTTGTCAGCATCACGGCGCAGTGCAACCTCTCCTGCAGGGGTTGTTACATGCTGCAGCGCAGGCCCCGGCCGGAACCGGAACTGACCCTGGACGAACTCAGGTCAGTTGTCTCGCAGGCAGAGGAAATCGGCATCTCGGTCATAAGCCTGGTCGGGGGAGAGCCGCTGGTTCGCAGGAACGAGGTGATCAACCTCGCACGGTCATTTCCCCGGATCCTCTTCACGCTGAATACCAACGGGATGCTCATCGATGAAGCCATGGCAGAGGAGCTTGCCGGCTGCGCGAACCTTATCCCGTTCATCAGCCTTGAGGGGTTTCAACAAGAGACGGACCGCCGCCGGGGGCTGGGAGTCTATGACCGGGTTCTCGCTGCCTGTTCACTGCTGAGCACCCGGCTGCTTTTCTTTGGTTGTGCCGTTACGGTATCGCGGAATACTCTTGGCGAGGTGCTTGATGAATCGTTCATCCGTACCATGATAGGAGCTGGCGCCCGTGCATTCATTTTCATCCAGTACGTGCCGGCTGAGCCTGGTACAGAAGATCTCGTGCCGACACCGGACCAGCGCAGGCTGCTGATTGCCAGTATTGAGGAGTTCAACCGGAAATACCCGGCGTTCTTCATAGGGATTCCGGGCGATATGGAGATGTTTGGGGGCTGTCTTGCGGCGGGGAGGGGTTTTGTCCACGTCAACCCGTACGGGGATCTCGAACCCTGCCCCCTGGTTCCCCTTTCGGATGCCAACCTCAGAACCCTGCCGCTGGAGGAAGCGCTGCAGTCGCCCCTCCTGAAAACGATACGTCAGAACCACCGGTCTCTTCATGCCAATGGGAGATGTGTCCTCAGGATAACACCCCAATGGATCGAAGGGCTGCTATCAGGGAAATAAACAATTCTTTTAACCTATGGCATCCAAGTAGTTTGGAGCGGGCTGGTAGATCAGTGGTAGATCGCTTCCTTGGCATGGAAGAGGCCGCGGGTTCAATTCCCGCCCAGTCCATCATTTTCTGAACTTTTTTCCTGTTCCCGGGTTTTTATCAGCGTATGGATATCACCACGGGGATCCTGGCCATGTGGGGAGAATCTCCTTGCAGTTTTATCAAATCACGGACTCATGGACGGGGTAAGGCAATGGATCCTCAGGAAGTACTTTTTTACCATGCCAGAATAACCACTCACCTACCATGCGAATCCGTGACCTGATCCTGCCGGAAGACACCGTTTTTTTCACCTTGTTTAAGGAAATGGCAGAAAAAATCACCGATGCATCCACGACGCTGAACGAGATTACCCACGAGCTTCCCAACGGCACCGAAAAGGCACACCGGGTCCGCCAGATTGAACACCAGGGAGACGAGATAACCAGGAAGATCTACGAGCAGCTGAATGAGTCGCTCATCACTCCGCTCGAATCCGATGAGATCGCCCGCCTTGCCCCGGCATTCGACGATGTGCTCGACAAGATAGACTGGGTGACCCACCAGCTCTGCAATTACGGAATTCCCGCATCCAATGATGTCTTAAAGGAGTATTCCTACCTGATCGTCCTTGCCGGAACGGAGATCTCAGAGGCCATACAAAGCCTCTCTGACCTGAAAAATCCCGATGACGTGAAGAACCATGCCATGGAACTCAGCCGGCTCTACAACCTTTCCACGGAGCTCCTCTCAAGGGCTATCCTTGAACTGTTCAAGACAGAGGACCTCCTGATGATCATCAAGCTCAAGGATATTTATGAAGGGTTCGCAAAAGTCATGGAGAAATGCAATGATGCCGGCCATGCCCTCAGTGATATTGCGATGGCACATGCATGACCGGCATGGACCCGCTCATCGTGTTCGGTATCATCCTCGCCCTGGCACTGAACTTCGTCAACGGTCTCAATGATGCATCGCATTCGATAGCCACCGTGGTGGCGACGAAAGCACTTTCCCCGTTAAAAGCAGTTTTTTTAACCGCTCTCTGTAATGTTGCCGGCCCGTTCCTGTTCGCCACGGCGGTTGCCGCAACCATCGGGACTGCTCTCGTGAAAGAAAGCGGACTTACCCCTCACTCCATCATCATCGCCATGGGTGCTGCTATCCTGCTGGTAGTTGTCGCAACACGAGCGGGAATCCCGCTCTCGAGCAGCCATGCCATGGTTGGCGGCCTCCTGGGAGCCGGTATTGCGGTTGCGGGTTTTTCAGCAGTCATCCTGCCCTCCGGGGAACCGGGTATGGAAGTGGTTTTTTTCGGCCTGTCCGGTGCCATGATCGGCGCCGTCTGCCTTGGCCTGCTCACTGCGTCGATGGGAGAGGATGGCTGGTTTGGCGCCATGCTGGGAGCCGTCTGCGGGGCATCGCTCATTATCCCGTTCCTGATGCTGCTGGGGATCATCCGGATCGAAGGCCTGCTCGCAATCGTGCTGTTTATCTTTATATCTCCCGTCATCGGCATGACCGGTGCATTCATCTTTGATATCATCGTCTCCCACCTCTTCCGCTATTCCCGGCAGAACCGGATGAAACGGATCTTCCAGCCATTGCATATTCTGGCCTGCCTGATCCAGGCAACTGCGCATGGTGCAAACGATGGCCAGCATGCCGTGGGTGTTATCACCGCCCTCCTCGTATCGTCAGGCCTCCTGGTGACATTTGAGGTTCCCTTGTGGGTGATCGTTACCTCGGCGCTGACGATCGGGCTCGGCACCTGTTTTGGCGGGTGGCAGGTCGTGGATAAGATGGCAAAGGAGATCACCCGGATCCGCCCGTACCAGGGGTTCTGTGCGGCAACTGCAGGCAGTGCCATTCTCGTAGCGGTAACCGCCGGCGGGATACCGGTCTCGTCAACTCATGCCATCAACGGCTCGATCATTGGTGTTGGTGTGACCCGGGGCAGGAATGCGGTGCAGTGGCGGGTTGTCCGTGAGATGATGACTGCATGGGTCATCACCATCCCGCTT
>CAZCZK010000083.1:0-10184 GCA_964503195.1 uncultured Methanoregula sp. | reverse complement strand
GACTATCGGATCGGAATCTGGAAATATGATAATTGAAATATATCAGGTACATCCATATGAGAGAATTTTTCAATAAAGCCGGAACAACGCGTTCATTCATAGCCATAATTCTATTCTCCCTGCTGGTCTTCACCGCAGGCTGTGTGGTTCAATCGCCGTCGTTAAACGATGCATCGAACAATGGCAGTCCTCAGCCCACTACGATCTCCCACGGTGAAGTATCAGGCATACTGTCACATACCGTGACTCTTGACAAACCCGTTCCGGGTAAGGTGGATAAAATAATGGTCTACAAAACGATTCCCCCCAATTTCACTCGTCAGGATATTATTACCTATGGAGAAAAATTCAACATGAGCTCCGATGATGATATCAAAGGGGGAGATGAAGGATATGGGAGAGCATCAAAGGATAGAAAAATTCATTTGTATATAACAAACACAGGTTGGATTGAATATAGTAATTCAAATCGGGCACATTCCCCGAATCCATTTGATGTTCCGGAAAATCTTCCATCTGATGCACAAGCCGTAGAAATAGCAACAAAATTCCTGAAAGACCAGGATCTTCTCCCAGAGAGTGCTGAGTTCAGAAAAACAAGTCATGGCCGGATTTTACAAGCGGCAGAGAATGGTACAGCTATCGTAGTCTGGGAAGATATTCAGGTCTGGTACGGACGCAAACTCGACGGGAAAACGGTTGAAGGGACACAACTGATGCTCGCTCTTGGGGCTGATGGCACACCCATTGAATTTTTTACAAACTGGCGGGATTATCAGCCCTATGAGGAATTATCGATAAAGTCACCTGATCAATCCCTTGAAGAATTAAAAAAGAAAGGTGTACCTGTCGGAATGAATAACCCAGATTCCCTTGTATCTATTGACGATATGTTCCTGGCATATCATACAACGGCAGGGGCATATCGTGAAGTCTACCTCGAACCGGTCTGGGTATTCAAAGGAAATGTCATTGTTGACGGCAAACCTCTGATGCCGGTTGAGCAGTATATCCCCGCGCTGACCGATGCATCGGTGCGATCAATTACCGCAGAACTGGTGCAATCGTAGGAAAATCCTGGAATCAACATTTTACGCACAATTTCTTTTTTTTGAAATTCTGCAACCGAGTCCTGACAGATCCTCCCAATTTTCCGGTAAAACCATTAACTGTAATTCCTTTGCCTGCAGATTTTCCCGGGAGGGATGTGCGAAACTGATGCGGTGTACTTAACGACTATCGGATCGGAATCTGGAAATATGATAATTGAAATATATCAGGTACATCCATATGAGAGAATTTTTCAATAAAGCCGGAACAACGCTTTCAAACGGCCATCTCGGCAGGGACAATGCATGATCTGGCTCTGAAAAAAGACGGGACGGTTGTCGGGTGGGGAGGTAATTTGTCGGGGCAAACCGATATTCCCGTAGGATTATCTGATGTAACCGCAATCTCTGCCGGGGCGCTCCACAGCCTTGCCCTGAAAAAAGACGGGACGGTAGTTGCATGGGGAGGCAATAAAAATGGTGAATGCAATGTTCCGGAACATTTACACGACGTTGTCGCCATTGCAGCAGGACATAGTCAAAGCCTTGCCCAAAAAAAAGACGGGACCGTGGTTGCGTGGGGCATGACGGTGATCCCGGACTGGAATGAATGACCTGGATTATTCCCAAAACTCAAAACGATATATTTTAATATATTTTAGGTTGATTTTATTTTTGTTCTGCATTTTATGAAAAATGATTTGAAAAACCAGATTCCGCTGATTGTTACTGGGGCGATAATTGTCATAGCCGTCCTTTTTGTCTATCTTTGGATGTCGGGAATAATCCTAAAAGGCAGGGTAACGACAGACTCTTCAATGGTAAATACTACTCCTGAATCGAACAGGACAAATTATGATTTACAATTTTTCCCCCCCGAAATACGGGAGGACATTCTCAACCATGCAAAAAAATATTCAGTAAATGTCAGCTATTGGGGATTTGATCCTCTCAATAAAGAAATCAATCTGTTGGATACAGGTACTCTGAATGAGAGCGTGTTAAAAGAACTCCAGCAGGTAAAAATCGGTCCCTACAATATTCATGTGCTGAATAATACAGAAATTTTGCGCTCACAGGATGATGTTTATTACCAGGTATCTCAGCTCAGGAAGAATCCACAATATCAGATTAATCAAATTTCTATGGTGCCTTATTCACTGAATCCGCCGACGAGATCCAGTGTGGAACTCTGGTGTACGGACTATACCCCTGAAAACAAAAAACTAAATTATGCAGTAATCAAAGGATGGGTAATTGTTGTCATTGTTCCCGTACCGATACCAAAGGATACCTGGACCCCGAATTTGGTGTATCGAAGCTGATTGCATGGGAACGTCCCGTGTCCCAATTTCCAAAAATTTAAAAAAAACGGTTATCTGATACCCCTTCTACCGGTCCATGTATCGTAACCCGGTAAAAAAAATATTTACCTCATTATACCGATGGTACTTGTTCAGCCTTACTCCACGACCCCCATGACCCCTCGAACCTCCCTCCTGCTCCTCCTGCTGGCATGCATCCTCTGTACCGCAGGGTGCACGATGCCATTCGCTGCGGGTAACCATACAGACAATTCCACTGATACCTCCACCCCGGCATCCCTCGCGAAATACAAGCAGACCATCAGGCAACCTGAAGACTCATATCAGCTGATCACGATGGATTCGGACGTATACAATATCGGCGAAGTAGTGGAGTTTTTCATCAGGAATGAAAAAACCGGCGACCTCTCCTGCACACACAACCCGCCCGCATTCTCTGTACGGTACCAGACGGGGAGCGGCCAGTGGGTCACCAGGATGGGGGGGGAGGACATGACGCCTGGCACCACCACCATCCTGAAGCCCGGCGAATCAACCGCCCCGTACCGCTTTGTCACCGATGGATGGGCATACGGGCGCTACCGGATCGTGACAGATTGCGGGGTGTCGCGCGAGATCCTGCTCCGGGAGCTCACGCCCGTGACCACGACGGTTCCCCCATGCCCTCCCGCCTTGAACACCTCTCCGTACATACAGGTACATGCCGTGAGCGACCAGTACCGAGGAATATCCTTCACCATCGCCGGGACAACCAATCTTCCGGCCGGTACGGACCTCCGCTATTCCATCTTTGCCATCGTCTCCCGTCCCGGTAATATAACGACGAACCGGCTTCTCTCATCCTCAACAACCGTGTCTGAAGGGAGCTGCGGGACCAATACCTGGTTTGTGGAAGGCGTGATCGAGAGCTCCGGCGATTACTTCATCGGCATATCCAACAATGCCAACACCGTGTCGGCTGTCAGGCGCTTTACGGTTCTTCCGGAAGCACGTCCCACGGTGACGGCAACACTCCCGGAAAAATCAACCGCCCCCGGCATCAGCACCGAAGTCTTCCGTTCCTCCCCCGGATCATCCCCATGATCCTCCGCATGTATTCCGTTGCTCTCGAACCGCGGGATCCTCTCCGGTTCACCCTTGATTCGCTCCGTTCTTACCTCAAGTCCGAACTGGCTGCGTATACCGCGCTCTGCCCGGCTGAAACCGCGGGGTTCATCCACCGCTATCCGGTCATCCAGTGCAAACAGCTGAAGAGCGATCTTATCCTGACCGGTATCAGCCAGGGCGCCGGCTGTATCTTCCAGCTCACGCGTGACCAGGAGGAACTGGGTGTTGGCGGGAGCAGCTGCCGGATAACCGCCCGCGACACATCCATCCGGGCTGAACCGTTTGGCGTTGTGGACACCGGGAGCTCATACGAATTCCTGACCCCGTGGCTTGCCCTGAACCAGCAGAATGCAAGAAAGTTCTATGACCTGAAGGGGAAACCGCAGCGGGACGCCTTCATGCAGAAGCTCCTTACCGATCAGCTGAACACGCTCGCAAAATCCCTTGATTACGAGATAACGATCCCGATCACCTGCGTAGCAAAGGTCCGGTTCAAACGGGAACGGATCGACCGGGAGAACGTGATGGTCTTTCTCGGAAAATTCCAGACAAACCTCACCATCCCGGACTATCTTGGGATCGGCCAGTCGGTCTCGCAGGGCTACGGCACGGTCAGGTGTATACGGTCCTCCCCGGAAATCCCGAAAGAATCATGAAAGAAACCCCCCTCGTCGCAAACCTCAGTACCGGATATCCTACCGGCAGATTCCCGGTAACCCGCCCTGCCGGGAACCCCGCGAATATCCCTCATATAATGGACCAGGTTCTTGACGGCTGCGTGCCGGTTATCGTAATCCAGGACACCGGCAGGGCCCCTGCAGCGATCCCCTTACGGTACGGGACGATCGGAGAACTCCATGACCGGGTCAGGTGCCGGCAGGCTGACGTGACGGGAAAACCCCATGGGGAAGTATTGCCAGCGAGTACACAACCCGCTCCATTCGGGCTCCTGGCAAAGCCAGCAGGGAAAGCCGCACCTGGATACGCCCCCGTCTGAACGATCATGCTCTGGTTTTTCCTTGCATTCACCGGCGCCCTTTCCAATGCCGCCTTCTACATCATCCTCAGGAACCATATCCGGGACCGTGACCCCCGTATCCTGACCGCGCTCGGCTTTCTCCTTGCCGCGGTCCTGCTCCTCATCCTCTCGGCAGTGCAGGGATTTCCGGCAATCGGCCCGGCATATTACAGCGCCACCGTCATCTCCGCGTTCCTGAACATCGCCGGGCTCAGCCTTATCTTCCGGGCAATGGAATCCTCCGACCTTTCCCGCTCTATGCCGATGCTCGCGTTCACACCGGTCTTTCTGCTCGGCACCTCCTTCCTTCTCCTGCACGAGGTGCCCTCCGCGGCCGGCAGTGCCGGTATCTGCGTTATCGTGAGCGGGTCGTATGTCCTGAACATATCCGCCGGGCATGAGCATATCCTCGACCCGGTCCGGACCATGATGAAGGATCGTGGCAGCTGGTATATGCTCATCGTGGCATTCCTCTTTGCCGCCTCGATCAACTACGACAAAATCGCGATGCTCTCCTCCGATCCGGTCTTCGGGATGTCAGGTACCCTGCTGATCATCAGCGCTGCGTTTGCGGCAATGGTTTTTTCCTCCCCCCGACCTGCAGCATGCTCCTCCCGCCACCCTGCAGGGCGGGACCCGGTCCCTCCCCCGTATCTGCCAGAGCCGGCGGTTCCCCTCCGCTCCTACCTGGTCCCGGCGATCCTGACCGGCATCTTCGCATCCGCGGAATGCGTGTCGATCAATTATGCCTACACCCTCCAGATCGCGCCCTATGTGATAGCCATAAAAAGGTTCAGCATCATCTTCATGGTGCTCTACGGGACCATCATCTGCGCCGAGCATGAGATCCGGAACCGTCTCGCGGGATCTCTCCTGATGGTGGGTGGTGCCGTCATAATCCTGCTCTTTGCATGAGACGGCCGTGTTAACCGGTGAACAGCGGGATGTCCCGGAACGTGACCGCATCGAACAGCCCGCGGTCCGTGATGCGCAGGGAAGGGATGACCGTGAGGGCAAGGAACGAGAGGTACATGAAGGGATCGGCAATCCCTTCCATCAGCCTTGTGGTCCGGTCCAGTTCCTTCAGCCGTTCAACCACCTGCGGGTACGGCAGGGTCGACATCAGGCCGGCGCAGTCGAGGGGGAGGATCGTCCGGGTATTTCCCTTGACCGCGACAAGGGCACCCCGTGCCTTGATCACTTCATCGATCGCCCAGAGGATCTCGGGATCGCTCGTGCCGGCCGCAACGATATTGTGGGTGTCATGGGAGACGCTGGACGCGATTGCGCCGCCGCAAAACCCGAACCCGTGCACCAGACCGACCCCGCAGCTCCCCGGCCGGTAGCGGTTGACCACCACCACTTTGAGGATATCCCGGTGCCGATCCGGGAGATCCTGTGCATCGAGGGCATACTCGAGCGGTTCCGTGATGATCTGGCCGGGGACGAGGCCGATAACCCGGGCGGTACCGGAACCGGTGATACGGAGGGACCGGGGGGAGGGTGTAGTACAGTGGAATGACTCCGGCATGACCGCGGTCCCGGCCGGCCTGGTGAGCGGGACTTCCACGCCACCACGGAACACCTTTGTTACCACGAACCTGCGGGGATCATCGATCACGCAGAAATCTGCCCTCCTGCCCGGAACGAGCGCCCCCCGGTCCGCAAGGCCGAACCGTTCTGCCGGAGAGAGGGTCGCCATACGGATGGCGAGTTCCGGTGCAAGACCCCAGGCGATTGCCTTCCGGATACAGCGGTCGATATGCCCGTTCTCCATCAGCAGGTCTGCATGGCAGTCATCGGTTGCAAAACAGCACCGGGAGACCGTAGCCGGGGTAACCAGGGGGATGAGCGCAGCGATGTTCTGCTCAATCGAGCCCTCCCGGATGAAGATATACATCCCCAGTCCCAGTTTCTCCCGTGCCTCGGCAAGGGTGGTGCATTCGTGGTCGCTCTGGAGCCCCGCGATGACGTAGGCATGGAGGTCTTTTCCAGAGAGCTGCGGGGCATGGCCGTCCCGGATCGAAGAGAGTGCGAGTTTCTCACCGATGCGTATGTCGCCGTTCAGCACGCCCGGCACGTTCATCATCTCTCCAAGGCCGAGGACCCCGGCTCTTTCAAGGAACGGCATGAGGGAGGCAGCATCCAGCGTTGCCCCGCCGGCTTCCGCTGGTGTTGCAGGAACACAGGACGGGAGCAGGTACCGGATATCGGCGGACGCGCCTTCCCGCTCGGCGAGCATGAACCCGAGGCCCCCGCTCCCGGCTACGTTTGCGATCTCGTGGGGATCTGCAACAACGGTCGTCGTCCCGTGGAGGGCCACCAGCCGGGCATATTCGCGGGGGGTCAAAAGCGAGCTCTCGATGTGGACATGGGCGTCGATAAGGCCGGGGATGATGTACTGCCCGGAAAAATCGTACACGGTCAACGCAGAATAATCCCCGATCCCAAGAACAATCCCGTCTTTTATTGCGAGCGGGCCCGTCTCCCAGGAACAGGTGAACGGGTTGAATATGCCCGCATTTTTGCAGAGGATATCTGCAGGAGCAAGGCCACGGGCTGCGTCAAGCAGGTCTTTTCTGAACGTGTCCATCTACCTCACCACAATATCCCGGATGGTTGCGGCCTTCCGCTCCCCGTCCTGGATAAGGTAGATGTACAGTTTATACTGCCCGGGTTCCAGGGTGCCGGGAATGGTTGCGGTATTCTCACCCTGCTGCAGGGCAAGGGGTGCATAAAAAACGCCCTTCTCTTCCTGCTGGTTATTGACAATCTCGTACACCGTCACCTGGATATACCCCCCGGAAGGGTCGCCGGTATTGGTGATTGGGATGGAGACCGTGTTATTGGCATACGCTGCATTACCGATACCGATGGTTGTGCAACCGGAAAAAACCAGGAGGGCAGACAGTAATCCGAGACAGATCAGGACCGGGTTGCAGCGGGCGGGCATAAATCAGATGTAAAATCCGGTGAACATAAATCTATGGCATGGCCGGGCAGACCGGGGCTAACGGAATTCCGGTGCCTTCCTTCTGTTCGTAGCTTTGGTTCCGGGTACGATGACCAACAGGTCATCAAAAAGCGGAAAACAGGACCGGAGGACGCTAAACCGATGCCTGCATTATACTTTCTCGATGGAGATCCGGATCCGGTCCCCGGCTTTGAGGGAATGCCCTTTGGGGATATCAATGTTGAACCAGAGGGCGTCGGGGTCATCCTGTGACATCAGACAGTCCTTTCTGTCATCGATGTTTCCCACGAAGGTAACAGCGGATTCGAATTCAAGAATTTTTTCCATGACTACAGAAAAGAGTATGAGATTAGATTGCACGTGGCGTAACCATCCACGTTGTGCTGTTCGAATAGCTCCACCTGATAATGGCAAGTTCCCTGCAGCTGTCCGCAAGGATCGCCATGTTTGTCCCAACCTCTTTGGGGGATAAGCCAAGGTCTTTTGCAATATATTTGGATTTGAAATAGTGCTTGCCTTTGGTAATACCTGAGTTGAGGTACTGGACAATCTTGTGCTGGGTATCGTTGTACGTCTCGCGTAATCTCTTCGTTGCTGACATGTTGTGCCTCAGCGTTTAAAACTCATATGAATCAACTGCTATATATAATCAACTGATGTTTGCGGCAAAAATACAGTCTTTTTTCTTTGTCCGGGACGCATTTTCGACCAGAAAGCATATATCTGGGGTTCCGGTTATTTTTCCACGGGGTGCTTCGCTGTCATCCCTTTGTATTATTTCCCGTCAGAATATGAGGTTTTTTCTTAAAGGGAGAAGAATTTTCAGGGTTTCTGGACATTGGCGTCGGCTATCTTCTGGATCAATGCTTCCAGAACCGTGTCGCGCATACCTTCCACGAATTTGATACTGCCAACAACAAGGTGTCCTCCCCCGCTGATTCCGCCTCCCGGTATCTCGTTGTGGAGCTCCCGCACCATGCGGGGGATGTTCATGAGCACGCCCCGTGACCTGAGGACGGCGAAATCCGGGCCAAAGCCGATGGTGACAACCGGTTTACCGGCATGCTGCCTGCAGAGGCGGTCGTGAACTTCCCCGGAGGTTTTTCCCGGCGGGGGGAAGGTGAACTTGTGAGCATGGATCTCGACATCGATGAGGAACAGGTGGGCTTCGTTTTTCAGGAGCCGCGGGACAATGTGTGGCATGCAGGCGCTCATCTGATCTTCGATCATGGTGTTCGCCCCGTCAACAAGAAGACGGATAAGTTTTTTATGCCTTCCGGGATTCCCGGTGATATTCAGAATATCCTTTACAATCTCCCTGCCGTCATTGAACCGTAACCAGAACTGTTCGTAGTCAAGGGCAAGGGCAATTTCCTTGCATTCCTCCTCTGAATACTGGTCCTTCACCAGTGCGAGGAAGAGCGCCCGCTCGGGGGCTTCGCTGCGGTCGCCGACACCGGCAATGGCCGGGAGGTGGCGGATGAGCTGCCCGACTTTCGGGTTGATCAGCCGTGCAACTTCTGTCCCCAGCATCCCCGCCGTTATACCGAAGTCTCCCCCGACATGGTAGGGGTTGACATGGGCCAGCAGGTACTTGTCAATGCTTGCATCCGGGTGGTGGTGGTCGATGACCACGAACGGGATATCGTACACACTGGCAATTTTATAGGCCGGCTCATCCTCCTCCGTTGAACCGTTGTCCGTGAGGAGCACGAGTGGCATCTTCTGACCAAACCGGCTATGGTCCTTGGTTGAAAAATCGAGGTCCCGGGTTATGTCCTCGATCTCATAGAACGGTGCTTTTGAGGGGGCACGTTTGAAGAGGAAATAGTCCGAATCGAAGTCCCCGCCGCTCTCGCGGATCAGGGAGACAACGGCCTGTTCGATAGCAACTGCCGAGCAGATCCCGTCAGCATCCGCGTGATGGCGCAGGATGATGGGCTGAGACGTAAAGATGGCCTTCCGGATGATCTTTGCAACATTTTTCATCTCGGGCCGGAGCCGTTCCAGCACATCGCTTCTCACCAGAAGAGGGATGTCATCCGGTTCGGAACGAATATCCAGCGCTTTCTCGATCCTTAACCGGACCGCAGCGGCTTCGTCTGCGGAAAGGATCGTGAGCAGATCCGCTTCTATCTGGAGCTGGTTGTTCCGCATCATCACTTCTCCGATGACCCGGACAATATGGCCCGTCTCTGCCTCCGGATATGCTCTGACACCGGCCTCGATAAATGCTGCTGCATTCTGGGTCCCGGTCTCATCGACGATGGTGAAGATGGTAGGTCCGCTGGTCTGCTTGATCTGAGCAATCTCGCCTTCAATAGCTACGGTCTTGCCGACTCGTGAGGAGAGTTCAGAGATCCTGACAGTCGTGGATTTTCGTTCAACATTCTGAACCTGGTAGACCTGGATAGTCACCTCTTCAAGGTCAATGTTCCCGTTCGGGCGGATCTGGCGGACCCGGACAAGGATGGAGTCCCGCTCCTTGTGATCGTCTTTCATATTGCTCTTGTGCACGAGACCTTTGATCCGGTCATTCAGCTGGACAAACATCCCGAAATTGGCAAAACCCTGGACCTTGCCCTGGTACAGGTTCCCCTCGGTGATATCGGCAAGATCACAGCCGGTACCCAGCCGGTACACCAACACATCATTTACGTCATTATTCTGCATCTTCTCACTCCACACACAAGCGTCCGGGCATATTGTTG
>CAZCZK010000082.1:0-10188 GCA_964503195.1 uncultured Methanoregula sp. | reverse complement strand
GCACAGGTAATGCCAATCGCAGTCTCCGCTGCGGGTATGTTCGCCGTTGGTCTCTTCCTCGTGAATGCAGTGCTCACTGCCTACAATATCACGGGAACTATCGAAGGACCCCATGACCCGAAATTCAAACGCTGGCCCCGGGCAATCGTTGCATCCGCAGTCGCATCAGCACTCTGCGGGCTTGTGGCGATCCTGATCGTGGTACCATTGTGAGGTGTTGAAGATGTCAGTCAAAGTTGAAGTTATTGAAGGAGGCGTTCCGCACACTACTATTCTCGCTGCGGGCCTCGTGAGCACACTTGTGTGTCTCTACCTGACGTACCTCAATGTGCTCACCAATACCCAGCTCTTCTCATTCTTCGGCGGCCTCGCAGTAGTGGCCGCACTGGTCTGGGGAAGCCACACCATCAAGGTGCTCTGCAGTTACGGTATCGGTACCGGTGTCCCCTCTGCGGGTATGATCGCATTCGGTTCGGGAGTCATCGCTATGCTCCTTGCAACCAAGTTCGGCGTTATAGCCGGAATACCCACAGCCCCCATCGTTGCCCTCGTCCTGGCAGCCGTCATCGGCTTCATCCTCGGGTATGTTTCCAACAACATCCTGAACATGAAGATCCCGGCAATGGTCCAGGCACTCACTGAGATGGCAGTCGTCGGTGCACTCTCCCTCATGGGATTTGCAGCACTGATCACCGGCGGATTCACGTTCGCAGGACTGACCTCCGGGTCAGCTTCCGTCATGGGGATGTTCCTTCCGACCTACCAGCAGACATTCATTGGTGGCGGCCTTATCGCTGTTGCGTTCCTGCTCGGGGCTCTTGCAATCCAGCACCCGTTCAATGCAACGCTCGGACCCGGCTGGAAACAGGACCGGATGCTCATGCTCGCCGCTGAATGCGGGTTTTTGAGCATGGTCGTTGCCGCAATCATGTCCTTTGCCATGATCTCTGCAGGAGCTGCGCTTGTCGCACTGATCGTTGCAGTCTTCGGCTGGGCATACACCTACCAGCAGTACATGGAAATGTCGAAGCGCGATGCAGCTGCATGGCTCGATGCAAAACCGATTCCTGAAGTGGAGGGACACTAATTATGGCATACATACAGGTACTCCCTGAATTCGGTCTCATCGCCGACCCCGTAATCGGTCTCATCACCTCTGCAGGAGAATCCCTTTCACCGGTGATTGAGAAGGTCGCCGTCCTCGAGGCAACCAGTGACGATCTCGTCAACATGCTCTCGGGAGAAGGTAACCTGCTTGCCTCGTTCCCCAACAGGGAACACGGGCTTGCAATCGGCGGGAACATCACATCACTCTGGTACGGCTTTGCGGTTGGACTGTTCATTGCAGGGATCATCGCATTCCAGCTGATCAAGGGGGCCTAACATGGCAGACAAGAAATCACCAGCAAGTGGCTGGCCGCTCATCAAGGGCGACTTCATTTCCGGTGACGCAAACAGCCCGGTAGCGGTCGTTACCATGGGCTCGCACCTTGACGAAAAGGGTATCTGCGATGCAGGCGCGGCATTATGCGGTTCCTGCAAGACCGAAAACCTCGGCCTTGAAAAGGTCATCGCCAACGTCATCTCCAACCCCAACATCCGGTTCATCCTGTTCTGCGGTACCGAAGTCAAGGGCCACCTCTCGGGCCAGACGTTCGGTGCACTCCACAAAGGTGGTGTCAAAGACGGCAGAGTCGTCGGCGCTGAAGGCGCGATTCCCTTCATCGAAAACCTCACAGACGCTCATATCAAGCGCTTCCAGGAACAGACGGAGATCGTCAATATCATGGAAAGCGAAGACCTCGGCGCTATCAAGGCGAAGATCAACGAACTCAAGGGTCGTGACCCGGGTGCGTTCGCTGGCGAACCTATCGTCGTCGAAGTCAAAGAGGCAGCCGGTGGAGCTGAAGAAGCAGGCGGGGAAGTCCGTCCGCTCAGCGGCGAAATGGCGCTCATAACCGCCCGCATGAAGGTCATCGAGAAGATGGTCGTGGATATCGGATACCGGGACAAGTTTGCAGCCGGGGTTTACTCGGGGAAGATCGAAGGCCTTATGATCGGTCTGATCGTCTCGTTCGCCCTGGTCGGATTCCTGATGATGGGGTGAAAAAAATGGCAGAAGAAGCAAAATCAACAGGACCCGTCAGGATGGTTGCGATCGAGAATATGGTGGAGAATATCCGCTATAAGTCTCAGATCCTGGCAAGGACAAACAAGATCGACTCGGCAGTCTCAGCAACCGGTGTTATCGGTTTCACAGCAGGTCTGCTCTTGGCACTCATCATGATCGTGGTGCCGGTATTACTGGTGGGATGAGGTGAAAAAAATGGCAGACAAGAAATCACCAGCAAGCGGGTGGCCACTCATCAAGGGTGACTTTATTTCAGGCGACGCAAACAGCCCGGTGGCTGTTGTCACCATGGGTTCACACCTCGATGAAAAGGGCATCTGCGATGCAGGCGCGGCATTATGCGGCTCCTGCAAGACGGAAAACCTCGGTCTTGAAAAGGTCATCGCCAACGTCATCTCCAACCCGAATATCAGGTTCATATTGTTCTGCGGTACTGAAGTCAAGGGCCACCTCTCGGGCCAGACGTTCGGTGCACTCCACAAAGGTGGTGTCAAAGACGGCAGAGTCGTCGGCGCTGAAGGCGCGATTCCCTTCATCGAAAACCTCACAGACGCTCATATCAAGCGCTTCCAGGAACAGACGGAGATCGTCAATATCATGGAAAGCGAAGACCTCGGCGCTATCAAGGCGAAGATCAACGAACTCAAGGGTCGTGACCCGGGTGCGTTCGCTGGCGAACCTATCGTCGTCGAAGTCAAAGAGGCAGCCGGTGGAGCTGAAGTAGGCGCTGCAGCTGCAAACCCCCAGTTCCTCGAGATCGAGAAGAGACTCGACAAGATCGAGAAGAAGATCGAATTCGTTGATGCTGAGGTTGCACAGCGGGTAGGACGAAAGATTGGACGGGATATCGGTATACTGTACGGCCTCATGGCAGGCGTTATCGTATTTGTAATGCTGCTGTTCCTGTACCAGAAACTGATGATATTGGTATAACGGAGGTGTAAACGAAATGTTCAGATTTGAAAAAGAACAGAGTATCTGGGACTTCAACGGCACTAAGATCGGTGGACAGCCCGGAGAGTACCCGACTGTACTGGGGGCTTCTATCTTCTATAACAAGCACGAAGTCGTGCTTGATGACAAGACAGGAAAGATCGACAAGGTGAAAGCAGAGGCCCTCTGGAACCGCTGCCAGGTCCTCTCTGACCTGACCGGTATCCCGCACTTCATCCAGATTATTGCGGAGTATGGGGAAGCGTTTGAGAGCTACATCAGCTGGTTCGATTCAATCGACAATAAGACCGCGTTCCTGATGGACTCATCGGTACCAAAGGCACTCGCCCACGCGTGCAAGTACGTGACCGATACAGGGATTGCCAGCCGTGCGATCTACAACTCGATCAACGGTTCCATCCTGCCCGAGAGCATCGAGGCCTTAAAGAACAGCGATGTCGACGCAGCCATCGTGCTTGCATTCAACCCGGCTGACCCGTCAGTAGCAGGAAGGGAGAAGGTGCTTGTGGAAGGCGGCGTTGCAGGACAGACGAAGGGCATGCTCGAGATCGCGGAGTACTGCGGTATCAAGCGCCCGATCCTCGACACTGCAGCAACCCCGCTCGGCCTCGGCAGCGGTGGTTCATACCGTGAGATCCTTGCATGCAAGGCAATCCACGGCTACCCGACCGGTGGTGCATACCACAACATGACCGTCTCCTGGACCTGGCTCAAGCGCTGGAAGGGTACCTCAAAGACCCCCTCCGTACTCCAGGCAGGATACGCTGGCAAGGACGCCCTGCTCCAGCAGATGTCCCACCACTACCTCGGAGGTATGGAGGGCATCAAGCAGGCAGCATGGTCAGCACCCGATATCGGCTGCAACATGATTGCAAGCACCCTGGGTGCAGACCTCATCATGTACGGACCTATCGAGAACGTTGAAGCAATGATCACCGCACAGGCCTACACGGATATCGTCGTCCTCGAGGCAACCCGCCAGCTCGGGATCGAGTGCAAGGCAGAAAGCCACCCAATCTTCAAACTTATCTAAAACTATTTTTTTCCGGGCTTTGGGAGAACCAGGCCCCTTCGGGATACGGCCGGCAGTCAGGTATTTTCACCTATACCTGAGATGCCCGTCCCCATCGGCCGGCTATACTGTTCACTCCCCGGATCCGCCGGGGGGAGCACTCCTCCGGGTGCAGCGGCAGGTATCATGATTGGGGGTATGGGGGTCTGAACGCTCCTCGTTCTGTCTGAAATATTGAGATTTTGACAGGAAACTCCTATAACCCGTTTTAATGCTTTTTGAGGTTACTGGTATGTTACCTGTTCCTTCAACTCCGTAATAGTGGCATCCCCGTGGTTTGATACCCTCTTAAGGGTTTTCTGCAGCACTGCCCTCCAGAGCGCAGGAGAGTACTGGGGGACTGGGACGGTCCTCACCGTTTTCGTGCTGTGAATTCGGGAATAGCGGATATGTTCTCCGGAACGTCGTTATTCAACGACGTTGACCTGAAGCTTGTTATCTTGCATGAGGAAACTTTCAGGTTATCTTTGGGGTCCTGTCCCTCCATGAAGGGGAAGGAGCGGGCAGGAAGTACTCAGCAGAATCCTTGAAAACCCGGAGAATTGTTAAGGATCCATTCTATCGGATACGGTGCTATCAGATGAGTTCTTCGGGATGCGAGGTCTTCAACCCCCCTATGGTCTGAAACCTGCCGGTTCACAGATGTTCCCATGGACCCGACGGACATTCTGAACAGATTACCCTGGGGATTAGTGACGGTCTTTTTGCAAGGAGACCAGGTACCCGCAGCACATCAGGGCGATCACTGCAACCGAGGATCCGGTGTCTGCACGGGTCGTGGGAACGGTTGGCAGGCCAGGGGTTACCGTGACCGTTTCCACCGCGAGCGGCAGGGTGGCCGTGGGGGTCACGGGGGTTGTGTTCATCAAAGGCACCGGAGTGGGGGTGGAGGCCAGGTCCTCCGGGTTGCGCGTATACACATGCTGCGCACTGATCGATACTTTCGAAACCCCCGAATCCTTCAGAAAAACCGAGATCGTTTTGTACCTTCTTTCGTCGCCGAGTTGCGAGAGGTCTCTGGGTTCATTTGTCACGTAGACTACATAGGTTCCATCATCGATCTCTGAATCAATCCGGGAGGTTTTCCAGGTGTAGGTCCATTCCTGGTTCCTGTCAACATCAACGACCGTGAAATGGCCCTGGTCAGCCCGCTGGGAGATATCCGTGAGCGTGACGCCGTTTACCGGCAGGCCCGGGCCGGTGAGGAACAGGTATACCGAGTCGCCAACGTAGGAAAAACCATGAAAGACAACGGGCTCACCCATGACACTCTCGATCTCAATATCTGCCCCGGCTGCAGGGGGTACGAGGAGAGCACAGGAGAAGCAGACGAGAACTCCTGCGATACCCGCCGTCATGAGGGCCCTGAACGCGAAATACTGCATCATCATCCCGTACAACACAATAAACTGCGGTCAGAAATATAGGTTTGGTGCACCGCACCA
This sequence comes from uncultured Methanoregula sp., assembly GCA_964503195.1. Lineage (GTDB taxonomy): Archaea > Halobacteriota > Methanomicrobia > Methanomicrobiales > Methanospirillaceae > Methanoregula. The sequence continues at coordinate 4,586 of CAZCZK010000082.1, read as the reverse complement.
TCTCCCGGCATCCCGGTTCTCTCTGATAAGGGGGGACCCTCTATTCAACCGGCCGTAACCGGAGGACCCGCGCCGACAATGCAGGGTCAGGACGCTTTTGCAGGGAAAAACAGAGAGGGAAAGATACCATTCGTACTCAACAGAAAGTTACCATGACCTGATAGGAACCGGAACCGAACCGTACCCCGGTATCACCGGGACCTGATGGACGCTGGGGAGGAAAGGGAGGCGGAAAGGATGGCTGATGACGGTACATACAGACGGTCCCCAGGGCTGGTTGAGCTGGTCAGCCTCGGGGTGGGGGGACCGTTGGTTCCGGCATTTTTGTTGTTCCGGGTGTCGCGGCGAAGCTGAGCGGCCCCGGCTCTCTCATCGTGTGGGTGATGGTCGCTCACTCATCATCCTGCGTTCTCCTCTCGCTCTCATCGGTGCCTACCGGTTCACCTTGTCAAACGGTTTTTTTCGCGCTCTTTGAATCCGTTTTCAGCAGCAGGATCGCCGTCCCGCTGATCCTGCTCTCCACGGTTTCTTCCGTTTTCGGGGTCGTTACCATCGCCGCTGGTATTGGGCAATACATCGGTTTTTTCGATCTTACACCGGTACTGATGATAGAAATTGCGATTCTGGCAGCCGGGATCCTTGTTGCTGAACGAAAAGTCCGCCTTGTTGCGGCTGGCGGCGTGCTTTCGACTGCAGCGATCCTGACTATGTATTTCACGCTCTAGGAGCCTTTTTGGTGGTTGCGAAAACCTCGTTTTTACCAGATTGCCTGAACGCGAAAAAAAGGGCACCGGGGGGGTTTATATCCAGGCCCTTTAAGGGGGACACTGCATTTTTATCCAAATGAAAGCGTATATTCTCCATCAGACCATGCAGGACTTACTTCCCGGAATTATCTATTCCTTTGCTGCCTTGTTCATTATCCTCGATCCGCTCCTGTCCGTGCCGATATTTGCGGCAATGACCAAGGGCCAGACACCGTCGGAGATCCACCGGCAGGCCTTTATCGCCGTTACCGTCGCCGGCAGCCTGATGTATGTGTTCCTCGTCTTCAATACGACAATTTTCACGATCCTTGGTCTGACGTTCCCGGCGTTCCAGATCGCCGGTGGCATCATCCTGTTCCTTCTCGGCCTCCAGGAAGCACTGGGGATCGAACTCGGGCATACCAAGGGGAATACGGCATCTGCAGCCGGGGTGGTCATCGGGACGCCGCTCCTGTGCGGGCCGGGCACCATCACAACCGTCATGCTGCTGTCAAAGGACTACGGACTCCTCATCACGTTCATCGCAATCACCCTCTCGCTCCTTGCCACCTGGCTCATCCTCTATTATGCAGAGCCTATCCAGCGCATCCTCGGGGACGTGGTAACCGACATCATGGGAAAAGTGCTGGGGATGCTGGTCGCCGCCATTGCTGTCAGGATCATTGCCTCGGGTGTCCTTGCCTATATTACAACCATCTGAACGACTCTTGTTCAGCACAGCGGATTGTTGAAAAGGTTCCCTCACGAATCGAGTTTCAGGGAATATACCTCGACCATGTGATCCGGGTGGTACCGCATCTTTGCCTCCCGCAGGCCGGCAACCCCGAGGTCACTCTCCCGGTTGATGTACGTGAAGCGCTGTGCAAGCCGCGCAGCCACCTCGTTATTGATGGCCTTGTAGATGCCGTCGCAGTCTGGCAGGCCTTTCTCGAAATGGATGAGCGCCGTGTCACTGTTCAGCCTTTCATACAGGGAGATTGCTCCTATCTTCCCGAATACCCGGATGACGAGACCGCGGATGGAGAGCTCATTGAAATGGTCAATGGCAAAGAAGACCGCATCCTTCTCGTGCGCGAGCACCGGGTCACCATCCTCACACCCCTTCCACTCGCACCACTCGATCAGGAACCGTTTTACTTCCTCCCAGTTATCGCGGGATACGGGTTCCACCGTGCTTGCGCAGTTGCGCCTGAACCTGTTCACCTGGCGGCGGATAGTGAGGTAATTTTTTCCCGGAAGACCCGCAAGATCCTCTGCGCGATAAACATACTCGAAATGGTTCCGGTCGGGAACAAGGTTTACCCCGGGACAGACCTCCTGCATCCAGCGGGCGGTATCGGGATCGATCAGGACGACCGGTTCGGTATCGCTTACATCCGAGGCCAGGCGGATAAGCGAACGGAGGAGTGCCGGATTGCGGGGACCGATCGGCGGGCGGAACCGGGTAACACTGCCGATGGTGCTGGCAATGATGACATTTTTTTCAACACGGGCATACGTGTAGTGGGCAAAATGGTTCCAGCAGACCATGTTCGTGAAGGTGTTATCGCTATGGGTCTGCGGGTGCAGTTCGTAATACCGGGTAAAAAAATCCCGTTCGGCAAGCGTGACGGGCACAAAATCGTCCTGGCTCAGCATCATGACTCCCCCTGGAAAATAAGCGGGACGTGTCGCTCCATAGGACAGAACCCGAGCGGGCGGTAGAATTTTTCCGTATCCGGCTCGGCGATGAGCCCGATCCAGGTGATGCCAGATTCCCGGCAGCAGCTGACCAGCACCCTGACAATCCGCGTTCCAATCCCGCTCTTCCGGTACTGCGGCAAGACCACGAGGTCCTGGATATACCCGTCCGATACACCATCTGCTATGACACGGCCCATGCCAATCGCCCGACCGGTCTCTGTATCTGTTGCGACAGCGAACGCAAAACTTCCCTGGATGAGGGGGGGGAGATCTTCGGCTTTGTATTCCTCTTTCCACCAGCCTCCTGCCTTATAAAGAGCAGCTATCTCTTCCACGTCCCACATGGGGACAACCCTCACCGCAATCGTATCTGCCACCAGCAATCATACCCCGTATTACCGTTTAAACGATTCCCTGATACACGTTTCGTGAAAAATACCAGAACACACGATGTATGGAAAAAAATCCAAGGGAAAGAAAAGAATGACCATCAGGGGTTTTCAGGAGGTCTGAGGTGGGTGATGGCGGTATCCACGACTGCTCCCAGTCCTTCAACATGCCAGTGCGCTGAATTCAGGATCAAGTGGTATATCGAAAGGTCTCCGATATCGATAGAATAGTAGGACCGGTACCTGCCGGCTTCGCACCGTTCGCGCTCAAGGGTAAGCTGTTCCGCGGTCTTTTCATCGGAAACCTGGTCGCGGGTTGCAATCCGCTTGATCCGGCAGCTGATAGGGGCATACAGCCATAGTTTGAGATCGGCGTTTTCTATCATCCAGCCGGAAAGCCTCCCTTCGACTATGATATTGTCGCGCCCGGCTGCAATCTCTTTCTGGCGCGCATCAATCATCCGGTCAAAGGCCGGGTCCTCTTCAGCAAGGCGGCCGAACGCGGCCAGTTCCATGTTGTGCTCCAGGGCAAGCTGGCGGAAGACCTCGCCGGCCGAGATCATGGTAAACCCATGACGTTCTGCAAGATAGCGTGAGAGAGACGTTGTCCCGCTTCCGGGAAGCCCGCTCACGGTGATCCGCATCAGACCCCCCCGATATTCAGGGCCTTCCTGATAACCTGGCTGATAGTGATCGAACAGATCATGTACCAGAAGATCCACGCCGGGACTACCCAGATGATGGGATCGGTGAGGGCGTGCATCCCATAATACGGCAGTGTTATGGTACTGGTAGTCTGCGCAAGCCGGTACAGGAGCCAGAAGAAGATCGGAATGGTCAGCACCATGATATATATCATCGGCTTGAACTGCTGCTGGGACATCTCCATCTGCTCCTTCATGACCCGGTCCCTCCTGGCCTCGAGTTTCTTGATCCTTTTTTCGTCCTGGGAGAGCGTAGCTTCGCGATACTCGGTCTGGAACACCTTCATCCGTTCCTGCGACTCCGTCATTTTTTCATAGTCAATGGTGTATTTCTGGAGGATGGAGGAATACAGCCCGGTGAATGCCGAAAGGATAACGATCAGGATATAGAACGGGATTCCAAAGTCGTTGACCAGTGGTGCCAGTATGCTGTCGATTGCCTTTCCGACACCAACCCGCAGCCATTCGATGGTATATGCCCACATCACGAGCATCATGAAGCCCATGGCTATCCAGAGGCCGTATTTGTCCCAGACCTTTCCAAGATCCATCCCTTCACCTGAGGACTTCTGTAAGATCGGACGATGCACGGTCGAGTAAAAAGTCGGCGTTCGTGATAATTTTTATGGTGCATCCCGTCAGCATCGCGTATGCGGCGGCGATAGATCGGTTGAACTGCTGGTGTTCAGCAATCGAGCGGGAACCTTCCTTGTCCCGCGTCCTTGTCTCATCAGTAAGACGCCGCATGAGGATCTGGTCATCATCTGTCTCAACAAGCACGATACAATCCGGCATAATCTCGCGGAGCACCCATTCCGGGAGCCCGGCGAGATAGCCTTTGGGTGTTTTAACGGATGCATGGGTGTCGATCAGCACATTTCCCGGGACCTGCGCGATTGCCTGGCCGGCGCGCTGCTGCAGTTTTTTCTGCACGGTCCGGTCCAGCGTCCTCATCTGGTCGCGGTCCTTGACGATGTGCTCCTTCACTGCAACGTCAAACATGAACGTCCCGAAGTTGATTGACTGGTACCTGATACCCTCTG
>CAZCZK010000081.1:0-10239 GCA_964503195.1 uncultured Methanoregula sp. | reverse complement strand
CGTTTCGCAGGAACACGCTCAATATAAAATTCCGAGAAGAGATCATCAAAGAACGTATCATCCGGGTTCTCATTCCGGGGATCGGAATTGCTCATCATGATTTTTGCGCCCTTCGCATCGAGTTGGCGGAAAAATTCCCCGAGACGCCGCTGATCCGAGTCGGAAAAACCGTCTTTCGCATAGGAGGTGAAGGAAGACGTCTGGTTCAGCGGGCGATAGGGTGGATCCAGATACACGAACGTCTGATCATCGACAAATTTCCCGCACCGGGTGAAATCCCCCAGTAGGATCTTTGTTGTCTTCAGCAGCGTTGCCACCTCGTTCAGGTTGTCTTCATTCAGGATATCCGGGTTCTTGTATTTCCCGAAGGGGACGTTGAACTCTCCGTGCCGGTTTACCCGGAAAAGACCGTTGAAACAGGTGTGGTTCAGGAAAATTACCTGGGCGGCCCGTCCGATCCATGGGGAACTGTATTTCCTGAAGTTGATTCCAGGCAGGTTCTTATTGAACGCATCCCGGATTTCATAGAAGAATTCTTCCCGTTTCTCCTCGCTTTTTGAGAGGTAATCTGACTGGAGCGTCTCCAGTTCCGCGATCAGTTTTTTCACTGACTTCTGGATCACGCGATAGGACAGGATCAGCTCTTCATTGGCATCGCAGATGTAACAGGTATCAAAAGAGAAATTCCTGTGGAGAGAGAAGTAAACCGCTCCGCCACCAATGAACGGCTCCACATAGTTCGTAATTTTTTTCTCTTTCAGTTCCACGGGCAGGCGTTTTGCAAACTCGTCCAGTAACTGGGTCTTTCCTCCGGCCCACTTGAGAAAGGGCCGGGCTGCGGGAACGACTCTGGTTTGCTTTGCCATGTTCGGGAGTGCACCTGTCGTTAATGATTTCTTGTCTACATGATTATCTTTCTACCATTATAGGATATTGAATTGAACCAGGAGAGGTCAAAAACAAAAATTTTTAATCGTCCCCTCTATCGATGGCGTAAGACCTGTTCCCAAAACCGCCCTTCCTTCCATTCCATCCCACCATAGCCCGTTTGAAAAACGATCGCCCGTCCAATAGCGTTTATTAGCCCGGTTTTTGATCAATGGCAGAAAAATGTCAGACAGGGCCCGTATCGGGCTCTAAAATCTCCTCATTGTACCGTTTTTCCCGAATTCCCCGGATTTGGGAGAGCCGGGAGGGGGTCATGCCACGGGTTCTCCGAAGGAGACGGAGTGCCTCAGGAGTACTATTCCCCGGCAGTGCCCAGTACTGGCGTAAGCCCGATCCACGAAACCGGATTCCGTTTTATTGCAGGTTCAGTCCCCAGACAATCCCCGAACTGGTTGGAATTCAACGAAAAGCGATTATATCATCACGCAGATACAATGGATCATCAGCAATCCGGGTGTAATCATGAAACAGATCTCTGCCTTCAGTAATGCTGAGCTCGATGAGATCGTCTGCCGGATCGTAGAGGTTGCACAACCGGAACAGGTCATACTGTTCGGTTCCACCGCCCGGGGCACTACAGGTCCGCACAGCGATCTCGATCTGCTCATCATCAAGACTGGCAGGTATAATGCACGGAAAGTTGCCGGCCTGATCTACCAGCGGATGCGGGGAATAACCCGGTCGATCGATCTCGTCATTGTAACACCGCAGCAGGTGAAGGAAAACCGTAACTCTCAGTTCAGTGTCCTGTATCCGGCACTTCGGGAAGGCAGGGTCGTGTATGAAAGGAAAGAAGCGGTCACCTGACAACCCGACCGAATGGATAACGCGGGCGAAAAGCTCCCTTGCCCTTGCAACAGCCGGGACACCGGGTGTTCTCTACGAAGACCTCTGCTTCCAGGCACAGCAGGCAGCAGAAAAAGCACTCAAGGCCGTCTTCGTTTCCCATAAAATCCCCTACCAGTATACCCATGATATCAATGCCCTCTTGTCCGGCCTTGAACAGAAGGGCGTTGAAATTCCCCTGCCGTTGTGGGATGCGGTCACGCTCACGTCTTTTGCTTCTGATACACGCTACCCGGGGACTGCACCCCCCGTTACCAGGGAGGAGTATCACACGTCCATCCGGCTTGCACAGGAAATCCTGTACTGGGCCGAGGAACAGGCTGGTTGAGCTGGGCTGTTCAATTCCCTTTGGAGTAAAACCGCACTACCGGAACCCTTTTCACTTCGGGATCAGGAAATCCCATCTGCCGCAGACTTATCCGGGTCTCTGTTTTCCGAACATACACCCTCGTTGCCTGCTCAAGAGGGAGCACCGGTGCAACAAGCTGGACTGCGTGAGTACCGTTCCGGGCAGCACGGATCCAGCGGGCCCGGCCCCATGAAGGTTTGAAGATCATGTTCCTTTCTGCAGCAGTCACTGTTTTTTGGTTCAGGACAGCATTGAGCGCAATATGCCAGCTCTGGAAATCCATGAAAGTCCCTTCGATCTTTTCAAATGAGAACAATGCAAGATTGGGAAATTGTCCTTTGTTCCGGTACAGGTCCCGGCGTTTTCCACCGACAGATCTGCATCCCGTCCAGACCCGCCAGTTGTCATCATATCCGGTCATGCGTATTGCTGATTCATCCGTTCCCACGGAAAAGATGAATGGGTAGTACCCGATCTCACTCTCAAGCCATTCGTAAACCGTGCGGAAATCCCGGTAGGAAAAACTCCGGTTCGGCCGCATGGTGCGATATTGGACCTTCCCCGCGGGAATACTGTGATGAAACAGAAGGTCTTCTGATCGAATGCTTGTGTTGGATAGCCGGTCACCAGATCAAGGTATTGTGTCAGGGAATTGAGTCTTTTCTGGTTGGCATGCAATGCATCAGTGTTTGCTGAGGATCCGGAGTGCTGCGAGCCCTTGTCACCATCTCACTTCCTGATGCAGTTATCGCAGCATCGGCCCTTTCCCTGGATGCAACGCTGGTAACACGGAACGAGAGCGATTTTCATCAGGTACCGGGCCTGACCATCTACAATCCTTTCCAGGATAAAACCTGAACGGGTTCACAAGTTTTAGCCTTCAGCGGTTTTCCCCGGCAGTGCCCCGTCCGAAGAACACAGACGGCAGGGTGCCCCAAAACGGCCAATACCCACCGACGTAGAAAATGCACGTTCCGACGTAAGACAAATCCGGAAAAAAGTCCCTCTTTTCATCTCAGCCTGTTGTAGGTCGATCCGCCATGAGATCGCCCGTCCAATAGCGTCTTTTAAGGATCAAGAGTCTCCAAGGAAATTGATCCGGTTCGCCGTAAATCGTATCAAATTGACGCTTCCCGGAAAACCGTGGACAAAAACAGGGGGTTTGTGCATATAATTCCGGAACTGGCCCTCCTTGAGAGGCAATCCGGGGCCTTAAAGGGCCCGGATTCGACTGATGGAATGCAGGTCCCCGGGCTGGATCGCACCGACGGCGTACTCCTCCAGCGTTATCCAGTACATCGTTCATTGCCCATTGTTGGGAATTATACCATGGCCAGGAGACGGTACATCAGAACAACCGCGACCAGCCAGATGCACAATGCCCCGCCGATACTGGAAGCGAGCGGGTAGTGTGCCAGGAGAAACCAGAGGGTCAGGAGGAAGAGGAGGGAAGGGATGGCAAACCAGAAGGCAGACAGCACCAGTTGCTGTGTTGTCACCCGACCCGCTTCTGCATACGTTAAGACACACGCGAGCGTTGTCAGGAGGGGAGCGGCTGCAAGCATACCCCCGTACTTCGGGTCCACCTGCTGGGCGAGGATGGTTATGCCGACAACGATTCCCCCGCCGATGAGGAATTTGAGGGCAAGGTAGGTAGTGTCCATACAGTCACCGGATCCCGTTGTCCCGCAGGGATAATATACTCATCAGCAGCTGCTGGATACCCGTGCCAGAACCGCTTCCCGTGACATGCAGCCCGGGCGGGAAAACAGGCCTCCTTTCGTTTTTGCCTGCCCCGGAAAGGGGGATATTTCCGGGCATGGTCCGGGCATCAGACTGACGTCCGGGAATGCAGGATCAGGAGGCGGGGATGCATGTTCATGTACCGGCGTACCCCGGATTCCCCAGGGTACCGCCCTGCAATCAGCGTTTCCCCCCGTGCACAGGTCACTCCCGGCTCATCGCGACCAGCCGGGTCAGGGTGTTGGCATTCCTCTCGTTGCCGGGACCCCGATCTTCTTCTCGAGGAACGTGCCGGAGAGCGTTCCCCTGCCATACGCGCCGGGAATGTACAGGTATGCGGCCTGGTTTTTGAAGGCAAGTTTTTCCGGGGAATAGTCCCGTGACCCGAGCTATCTGGCCTTTTCGGCCGGAGGTTGTTCTTTAAACAAGACAAAAAAGACCCGGGAGATGTCGTAGCCGTGCCTGAACGGGTTTTCTTCCAGCACTGCTTCCAGCTCATCCCCGGACCGCACGATCACCGTGAGATCGGGGCCGATCTCGTCCCGGATCAACCGTTGGATCCGTGTTGCAGTCTCGGACGCCGGAAGTTCCGTGTCAACAAGGGCGTTGCCGCTCTGGATATACGTGCGGACACGGGCGAAGCCGGCCTCTTCGAGCACCTCGCGGAACCGGGCCATGGGCAGCCTGTTGGTACCGGAAGGGGTAACGCCACGCACCAGGATAACGGAGGTTTTCACAAGTCCGATAGGATCCTTACGCTGCACGGGGTTTATAGTTCTCCTCGTGGTTATGGAACGCCCGGTTTGGCGATTCCCTGTCACGGCTTGCCCGTATCCCGCGGTCCCTGCCGGCGTGAGAGAGCGGGACGTCCCCCGGCCCGGAAAAATCCCGGGGATCTCGCGAAATTCCTGAGGCCTGCGGCAACAAACAACGCCCCCGTGATTGCCTCCCGAAGAAAATTTATGAACAACCCCGGTGCATTTTTGGATAACGGAAAGAACCGTTCGGTCTGGAGAAAGAACATGAACAAAAAGAGAACATCCGGAATATTCGCCGTACTGCTCGTTGCAACGGCGCTGACAGCCGCATGCACGCAGGCCCCGGCCCCCGGCCCGGGAAATGCTGTCATAACGTACAGGCTCTATGGCGGGTTTGTGATGCCGGAGTACGCGATCCAGGAACTGGTGGTGACAAAGGATGTGGCGAGGTTCACCATACAATCTTTTGATGGGAACATCACCGCACGGTCTGAAAAGAACCTGACACCGGAGCAGTACAACGGGATTGTCCGGGTATTTACCGACAACAACTTCGCGTCGTTCGATGACCGGTATGACGAGGGGCAGAATTACATCACCGACGTCGGGTTTGCGGATATTACGTTTGCGGAGAACGGGAAGTCCAAAACCGTGACCACGTACAATGTCAATGACTACATGCCGGCCGGGCTCATAGCGATCCGGAAGAAACTCCAGGAGACGGTTGAGTTTACCCGGACCCTGGACGGGAACCAGCGGAAAGCACTCGCCGAATCCTGGATACGGCAGGCGCCTACGTACGCGTACGACGGTTCCGGTCTCGTGTTTGCGAGCGACGTTCCTGACGGGTCGGATCCGGTCGGGCACAACCTCACCTACACCTTCGAGAGCAGCCACGCAGGGTATGGCAACCGGTCCGGAGCGATGACTGCCCAGGTCATCACGGAGCACGCAGTGCAGCTCACACTGACGTATGACGGGATCGTCCAGTCGGCGGTGATTGACGGGAAATGGGACGAGATCGGCCAGTACCTGATCGGTTCCGAAGTATCCCTCCACTACCAGCCGATGCAGTGCGGAAAGACGCCATGGCAGGTCTGGGAAGAGAACTCCGGGCGGGTGTACATACGGGCACCTACCGATGAGGAGATCCTCACGCATTATTACCAGGCGGTGTACGAGATCGAGGTCAGGAACGTGCAGAAGATCCCGTCTGGCCTCGTGACGTGTCAGGCGTGCTCCGTCTGCCCGGAAACCTACCGGTTCGTGCTCACCGTGAACGCAGACCGGATGCACGTTCTGCTCGATGAGGGCTGGATGCGGGGGTAGTCAGCAGGGTTTTTGAAGGGAGGGCCTCCTATCCCGGGTTCCCCGACAGAGACGGTGTGCCCTCCAGTACTCATCCCCCTTTTGCCCCGTCCCATGATTGCGGGAGGAGGGATCCCCTCCACCCTTACCTCTGCCAGCGGGTCACCCGCACTCACCCTCGTCAGCCCGGTCCGGCCCAATCCCTCACGATTCCCCGGTGCTAAAAAAAGTCCCCCTGCTCCGCGGGCAGGTCTTCCACAGAACAGAACTCTTCTTCATCAAAGGAGCGGGAAGGCCATTCTGCATGGTTGTCAAGTTCACGGATAAAAGCGTCAAGCCTGAGGACCGGCACGAGGGGAACTCCTTCATACACCAGGATCTCCTCTTCAATGAGCGTGACGATGACGGGGACGGCATCCTCCTGCATGACAATTTCATACAATGCGGTTCGTTCCTTATGCTGCAGGACAGCCCGTTTCAGTGCTGATAACCGGTAACGGCTGCCCGCCCATTTCTTGCATTCGACGAGAAACGTCTGGGCTCCCCGCCGGGCGATGACGTCATACTGTCTTCGCTGTCGGTTCAGGGTTTTTACGGTGTTGACGTTCACGGAGAACTCATTTTTTTCAAAAATGAAAGCCGCCAGCCGCTCAAAATGCTGCCAGACACCTTCTGCAGACACGGTCTCCAGGTCGTCAAAGCTGTCGATATCATCGAAGTTCATAGGATGGGCGGTTCTGTTTTGCCTGGGGGTACGCACGGTCAGATCCGCGGGCAGCCTTCCGGTCGTGTCACAACCGGCATTCGCCGGTATTAGTTGTTATTGTCTCCTCTCTCCGGCAGGTTCCAATCAGGAGGGGCATCGTTACCCGTGTACTGATCCGGTATGCGATATAAGAGGCGTGCAGGCAGGGTGAAAATGAACCGGACCGAGAACCTGGACGCCCGGTCATGGTCACTCGTCCCTGCGTAAGGCCCCGGCTCGCGTCAGATCACCCCGCTGTTTTTGGGGAGTTTTCTCGTGGCTGGATGACGCCCCGGGCTTGTCGATTGTTTGGGCGCCAGCTGCTGCAAGGGCCCACTCCCCGCAGAGCGCTCTCACGGAACGCTCGTTGCTGTTGAAAAAAGATGGCCGGGGTTTTCCCCTTGCCTCCCGGGATAATTTTTCCCAAAAGTCGCCCGACTATCCCTCCGATAATTGAGGATGATGAACACTCTGCCCGTTTTTTGTTGCAATTATTGAGATCAAACCAAAACCTTCAGGATCGTCCGAAATATGTGTATCCACTATGGATATCGTAGCAGATCTCATGAAACAGACGTAACTACCGGGAAAATGATCTCCGAGCCGGTTCTGGAACCTGACGGGCTTCAGGAAATGGTGACTGGTTGTCCCGAAAAAGTGAAATAACGGTTGCGCAGATGTTTGAAATAATTGCCGGGGAGCAGCGCCTGATCAAGACGTATGATCAACCGGTGTATGACGGAAAAACCGGTGGCGGCGATGTGCTTGTCCGGCGATAATTCCGGGTGGTGAAAATACGCAATGACAAAACAATCACAAAAAACCCAAAAACCAGAAACCGATTCCATGAAGATCACGGTAACGAAAAACGGCCCGTACATCGTGACGGGAGGAGTCCCCATCGTTGTTGCGGAGATATGCAATGATGATGAAGGGTACTGCCGGACCTGGAAGGTCGTTGACCGGTATCCCGTACAGGAGCAGTATGCCCTGTGCAGGTGTGGTCATTCCGAGAACCGGCCGTTCTGCGACGGGACCCATGCCAAGACCCGCTTCGATGGTACCGAAACGGCTGGAAACGAGCCGTACCTCAGGCACCCGGAAATAATCCGGGGCCCAACGCTGGAGCTTACCGATTATCACGGGCTCTGCGTCCATGCCCGGTTCTGCATGCGGGCCGGCGGGATCTGGAACCTCACCGAACAGTCAGGTATCCCGGAAGCACGGGATACTGCTATCGAAGAGGCCAGCAACTGCCCGTCCGGCCGGCTGGTGATCCGGGACCTGAGGAGCGGGGAACTTCTCGAGCCGGTCCTGGAAAAATCGATAGTGGTCGTCGAATATCCTGCAAAGGGCGAGCACGGGCCACTCTGGGTGCGGGGCAAAATCCCCATCGTGTCTGCCGACGGGAAACCCTACACGGTCAGGAACCGGGTCACCCTCTGCCGGTGCGGGAAAGCGCACAACAAGCCGTTCTGCGACGGCAGCCATGTGCAGCACTGATGAGTTTCAGTCAGGACGCTCAAGCGAGCAGTGCTCAAAAAAAAATGTTCCGGATCCATCCGTACCAGCAACCTGCTTAGTCTTCGCGGGGTTTTGACCGGTGACAGCTCAGCAGGTTGCCGGGCTGATTACGAGAATGGGAGTGTAACCACGGTAATGAGGAGGAAACACTGATTTTTTCCTGAATTCTTGCCTGATTTGGTTTCTCCCCTTCGTTGACGATATTTCCCGGGTAAGGAGTCCTGGAATGTCAGGGTACAATGGAATGCCTCATATCCCCGACGCTGAAACGGGCCCGGGAGAATGTGCGAAAGAAAGGGTTATTCGAACTGCTTCACGGCTTCCGGCAGGCAGGTAACGACACCCCGGATACCTGAAACGGTGAGGGTCATGAGGATTGCGTCGACAACCTCCGCTTTTGTCGCTCCTGCGGCTTTTGCCATGGGGACGTGTGCCCTCACGGCCATGATGTCGCCCATGGAGGCTTTCATGGCGATATAGATCAGCTGCTTGGTCTTCTGGTCAATTCCTTTTGACGCCACGAGTGACATGATGAGGCCGTTGAAGGCCGCGGCCACTTCGGGGGCTTCTTCCTGGAAGACGTTCATCGGGTTCTCGTTCATGGATCAGTGTTTGTCACCAGCATTGATGAATCCAGATGCCGGCAGGGCGAACCTGGTGAATCGTGCAGCGGCGCTGCAACTGCCAGATATGAATCTTGAAACCAGTTCTGCCCAAACCCCTATCTTATTAACTATGACCGGGGTAATTCTAGTTTTGATCAACAATGGCCAGGAACATCCTCACACCGGATCAGGGAATGTCGGTTGGTGACAACTTGGACCCATTCACTGCCAACCCGTGTGGTCCTGCCCTTTTTAAAACAAAAACACTTCAGATCGAGAAAACGGAGATGAGATCATGACTGACGACAGCAAGAGCCCGGCAACGGGCGAAGGAAACAAACAGAGTACCGGAAAGGGCATATCGATCCGGGACTGGTGGCCAAACCAGCTGAACCTGAAGGTTCTTCACCAGCACTCGCACCTCTCTAACCCCATGGGCGGTGATTTCGTGTATGCGGAAGAGTTCAAAAGCCTGGACCTGGCAGCCGTAAAAGCGGATCTGCGTGCGCTGATGACCGCGTCGAAGGACTGGTGGCCGGCAGACTTCGGTCATTACGGCCCGTTGTTCATCCGCATGGCATGGCACAGCGCCGGCACGTACCGTACCGGAGACGGCCGCGGCGGTGCCGGTGCCGGCCAGCAGCGTTTCCCGCCCCTCAACAGCTGGCCCGACAACGTGAACCTCGATAAGGCGCGACGGCTGCTCTGGCCGATCAAGCAGAAGTATGGCAGGAAGATCTCCTGGGCTGACCTCATGATCCTTGCCGGAAACGTGGCCCTGGAGTCCATGGGATTCAAAACCTTCGGCTTCGCCGGCGGTCGTGCGGATGTCTGGGAGCCGGAAGAAGATGTTTACTGGGGTTCTGAGAACAAGTGGCTGGATGACAAACGCTACTCCGGCGAACGGAACCTTGAAAACCCGCTCGCGGCCGTGCAGATGGGGCTGATCTACGTCAACCCTGAAGGCCCGAACGGAAAGCCCGATCCCCTCGCAGCAGCACAGGACATCCGCGAGACCTTTGCCCGCATGGCCATGAACGACGAAGAGACGGTTGCGCTCATCGCCGGGGGCCACTCATTCGGGAAAACCCATGGTGCCGGTCCCGCGACCCACGTGGGGCCTGAACCTGAAGCGGCCGGTATCGGGGAGCAGGGCCTCGGCTGGAAGAGCAGTTTCGCCACCGGCAAGGGAGGGGATGCTATCGGCAGCGGCCTGGAGGTCACCTGGACCAACACGCCAACGAAGTGGAGCAATAACTTCTTCCGGGTCCTGTTCGAGAACGAGTGGGAACTCACGAAAAGCCCGGCCGGTGCATACCAGTGGAAGCCGAAGGGTGAGCCGGTCACCGGCACGGTGCCGGAAGCTCACGATACCACAAAGCGCCGCCCGCCCGGCATGCTGACCACGGACCT
>CAZCZK010000080.1:0-10482 GCA_964503195.1 uncultured Methanoregula sp. | reverse complement strand
AGTCCTATTACCAGGAGACCGGCCGTGCCGGCCGTGATGGCCAGTACAGTGAATGCATCCTCCTGTACAGCCGATCCGATGCTGCAAGAATCCGCGCCATGCTCGAACACGATGGGAGCAGGACCGGATACCCGCGCGCCGGGCTCAAGAAACTCCAGGACATGACGGAGTATTGCGAGAACACGGGTTGCCGGCGGAAGTACCTGCTGGAGTATTTCGGTGAGGAATATCCGGAAGAGAACTGTGGATTGTGTGATACCTGTGACCATCCGCCAAATATGGTTGACTGTACCGATGCATCCCGTCTCATCGTCGGATGTATTCAGCAGTTGCGGGGGAACTTCGGGATTGAACTCATCAGTGATGTCCTCCGGGGCTCAAAGAGTATAAAGATCCACGAGTACGGTTTTGATTCCCTCCCTGCACATGGTTCAGGAAAGAGGTACGGCAAAGCCCTGTACCGCACCTGGATCAACGAACTTATCCGGCAGGGCTACCTTGCCCGGACCGGTGACAAATACCCGGTCATCAGCCTGACCGGCAGAAGTGACGAACTGCTGAAAGGCAGGTGCCGCATCATGCTCCCCGAGCCGGAAAAAAGCGGTACCGCAAGAATTCCGGATACACCTGCCCAACGAACAGCTATGGAAGACAAGGCCTTATTCCAGCATCTGAAAACCCTGCGGAAATCCCTTGCGGACTAAAAAAGGTGTTCCCCCGTATGGTATCTTCCCGGATAAAAGCCTTCATGAGATGGCCACGGTCCGGCCCTGCAACAAGGAGCACTTTGCCACCATCTGTGGTGTGGGGGAGTGTAAACTGGTGATGTACGGGCAGGTCTTCATCAATGAGATCCGGAAAGGGAGCGGGTTTATGGAGGAATAACTCCTTCTCCTGGCACAGGTCGTATGAACAGATACTGGCAGGGGAACCCGCTCCCCCTGAAAGTATTGGGCAGGAAAAAAACAAAAACCCTGCTGAACATGTGGTTCTATCTGTACCCGGTCTCGAGCGGGTCCGAGAGGGCAATCTCTCCCTCGAGTTTTTCCAAAAACCCCCGGAGAAATTGGTGCCGTTCTTTTGCCAGTTGTCGTGCTGTTTCCGTATACATCAGACCGTTGAGATTCAGCAGTTTATCGTGTATGTGCGAAATACCATCCCTGATCTCTCCCTGATGCTCTCCTGCACGGATAAAGGTCCGTGCAATCCCGACTGCCCCCATCGCGTCCAGTTTGTCAGCATCGGAGAGGATCCGTGCTTCCAGTGTTTCCGGCTTTTTGCTGGAGCGGTACCGGTGGGTGCGTATCGCGTGCGAGATCTTCAAAACACGTTCCTCATCATACTGGATGGAACGGAGGTAACGTTCTGCTATCTGTGCACCTGCTTCCTCATGAGGCATACCCGTCTCCCTCTCTGTCGGCCGTGCGATATCATGGAAGAGTGCAGCAGGGAGCAGCACTTCCATCTCCGCCTTCTCTTCTTTACCAATCAGTTCACAAAGGTATCCGACCCGCAGAACATGATCCAGCCCATGTGACCCCGGCTGATTGAATACCCCTTGTACATAGTGCCGTATCATATCGAGTTTTTCATCCATAATCCGTATCGCTCGCAACTACTGGTGGAATCAGTGGGCATATAATTCCGCTTACATCAGGTTTTCCCCGGTCAATCGAATCTTTTCAGCCAGGGCGATGATGGTTGAGACCCCCTTCCCACGATGATGATATCTGCTGCCCCTCGTGGAGGGGCGCCCCGCGGCAGATCCATGACGGGAAGTATCAATGAAAACACCAGACTGCCCCGCCTTAACCCCCATGGGTCCGGAGGTGGGGAGCCCTCACACACGTGCGATTTCATGCTTCGGGTCCGAACACCCGTTTGTGCCCGTTTCTCCAGGTTCCCGTGCATTCTTTTAGGGAGTATTCCACCTGAACAGACAGGAATTCCAACCAAAAACCGGCTGTTTCCAAGTCCCGGCCCGGTGGGAAGAATAAACCGTGGATGTGGCAGTTTGCAAAAAAGGGAAAGTGAGGCGTTCTCTCTCGCTATTCTGCATTGCCGATAAAAATTCTCAATAAAAAACTTCATATTAAGCGATGTCTGGCGTTCGCTCCAGTGGAAGTGAAGGGGTATAAAAATATTCTGAATTTGCCGGATTTCCAGAAAAAGAGTTACCCCGCGATAAAACCGGAAACGCGCCAAAGAATTCGCGGGAAAATCATGGCCTGCGCACGGTTATTTTTTTTTTAAAATCCGTTACCCCAAGAAAAGGTGGGGTAAACCCTGAAAGACACGAAACACGGGTGAACAATCAGAGGGAAAAAAATGGACCTGATCCGGTTGAAGGAACTTTTTTCGCGCAGGAGAGAACAAACCGGCTGATCCTCCCGGCAGCCTCATGAGGTGAACGGTTGTATGAACAACGGTTTTTTACCCCTCTCTGGCATTCCCCGGTTGCAATGGGGCCGGAGTTCCTGAACGTGATCGTCGAGAGATTTAATAGCGACGCTCCGGAGAAATCCACATTTTACGTGATGATCGCCCCCCTTGCGCCAACCCCCTGCCCCCACGAGGGGCTCAATCGAGCATTGCGATGCCCTGGTATTACCAGACTGTGGAATTTCTCCACGATAAAATACCGGAAATACGGATCAATCGCAAAGCGGGGAATGCCAGAGCGGCGGGGGCAGAGCCCCCGAGAGCGTCATGGTTACTCTCAAATGATTTCTCCAGAGCAAAAAGAGACTATGCCCGGAGTATTCGTTTAATCCAATAGCAGTATTCCTGCAGTTTTTGTCCTGTCCCGCCTTGTCGCAACCCTCTTATATCACAAGCAGATACCACGCTTGTATGAAGGTCCTTTTCATTATTGCGCCGGAAAAATTCCGTGACGAAGAGTGCACCGTTCCGGCAGCGGCGTTCCGGAAGGCTGGCATCGGATATGATATCGCCTCAACCCGCCCGGGCTCCTGCACGGGGATGCTGGGTATGAAGGTCCATGCATCCCTGTCCTTCGGAGAAGTGGACCCCGTTTCCTATGACGGGATCCTTATCGTCGGGGGTGGCGGGGCCCAGACGTATCTCTGGGAAGACAAGGTACTGGGGGCGATGGTGAACGTTTTCCATCGGTCTGCCAGGGTGGTTGCTGCAATCTGCCTTGCTCCGGTCGCGCTCGCCCGAGCAGGGATTCTCAACGGGAAAAAAGCAACTGTTTTTGCCAGCCCTGTCGCGCTGCGGGAGATGAAGGCTGGAGGCGCCGTGCTCCTCGACCGGGCGGTTGTGAGCGATGGCAGGATCATCACGGCGAATGGTCCTGCGGCGGCAGCAGAGTTCGCAGACACGGTCATCCGCACGCTGACGCTATGATACTGATGCTCGCCCATTCTTACCTGCGGGTGAGGATCCCCGTTTTCCCCATCCCGGGGAGATCGACCGGATTCCCTTCGCCCCGTCACGGTAATGTATGGCTCATGTGCCATCGGGTAATCCTCCGGGGTTTCTTCAGGAGGATTCATGCAGGAGTACTCCCTATTCTCGTGTAAAACGGTGCACCATGGCAGCCTCACTTGAAAAACTGGTAGAGACCTTAAGAGTACCCCCCGGCCGGAAAATTGATCTCCAGCGAGAGTACGACCCCGGCTCTGTCGATGACTCGGTATCAAAGCAGAATGCGCAGAAAAAACTTGAGACCGGAATCCGGAAGCTTTCGGTGGAGCAGGACAAGTTGTATGCCCAGAACACCTATGCTCTCCTGATCAACTTCCAGGCAATGGATGCTGCCGGAAAGGACAGTACCATCAAGCACGTCATGTCCGGGGTCAATCCGCAGGGCGTGCAGGTAAAAAGCTTCAAGGTACCTTCCGCCGAAGAGCTCGACCATGACTACCTCTGGCGGAATTTCAGGGAGCTTCCCAACCGGGGGCATATCGGGATCTTCAACCGCTCTTACTACGAAGAAGTGCTGGTTGTCCGGGTCCATAAAGAGTTCCTTGACCGCCAGCAGCTGCCGCCGCACCTGAAAGGTGAGGATATCTGGAAACGCCGGTACGAGGAGATCAATAATTTCGAGAAGTACCTTACGGACAATGGTATGGTGGTTCTGAAATTTTTCTTACATGTTTCAAAAGAGGAACAGGAAAAACGGTTCCTTGAACGGATTGAAGAGCCGGAGAAGAACTGGAAGTTCTCGGCAAACGATGTCCTAGAACGCCGGTACTGGGATGCCTACATGGATGCCTATGAGGAGATGTTCAACCACACGAGTACTCCCTGGGCACCCTGGTACATCATCCCGGCCGATCATAAATGGTTCACCCGCTTTGCCGTGGTCTCGGTCATCAACCATACGATCGAGGGTCTGAACCTGGCCTACCCTTCGGTCAGCGAGGAGCAGAAAGAGGCACTTCAAAAAGCAAAGGAAGCAATGGAACAGGAAGAGCGCAGTCCGAATAAATCCTCCGGAACAAACAAGAAAAATAAGCGTTGATACCCTGTCAGTCTGCCCGCAGCGCTTCAATCGGGTCAAGATCCGCCGCCTTCCAGGCCGGGTAAACCCCCGAGGCGACGCAGATAATGATACCCACTGCCATTGCCATGGGGACGTAGATAAGGCTCTGGTAGGTGAAGAAATAGTCCGTTGAACCTACCATGATGAGCACGAAGAGCCAGCCTATAATGACGCTCAGGATCGCCCCGATGCCTGCGCCGACTACCCCGAGGATGATCGCCTCATAGAGGAACATCTTTTGTACCTCAACCTTCTGCGTGCCGATGCTTCTCAGGATGCCGATCTCCCGGATCCGCTCGGTTACTGACATCATCATGACGTTGAAGATGGAGGTCGCGGCAACCAGAAGCGAGATGCCGGCAATGGCCATGACAAAGGTCGTCATCGTGCCGACCGTTGACGTGATGCTCTCCATCATCCTGCTGCTGTCCTGGATGGAGACGACATCATCCTTGCGGTTCAGCTGGTTCTCGATCGCGGTTTTTGTAGTATTTGCGTCATTGATGTCGTTTAATATCACATTGACCTGACCATACTCCCCTTCACCACCAAACTGCCCGGTGAAGGACTTCTCCGTCATGATGATTGCGCTGTCACTGTTGAGGTCCATGGACATGCCCTTCTCCTTGAGGATTCCCACGACCCGGTATTTCTGTACCGACTCGTTGAGCGTCTCATCTCCGATAGTGACCCGGCTGCCAATAGTGAGATCCTGCCGCTTGGCAAACGAGGGGCCGATAACAATGGAGGAGGCGGTATTGGGCAGTGCACCTTCATCAATGGTAAGGACCGTTGCCATGTCCTCGTCGCGCATACCATAGATGGTGGCCCGTCCGGTGTTGTCACCCACCTGGATCTTGCCGCTGTCCTGATACAGTGGATAGACCGAGCCGTATTTTCCTGCAACGCGTTCGATATCGTCAAATTCTGAGTTCGTAAGGTAATCTTTCGTACTTGACGTGGATGACGACCTGCCGGATGTGGACACGCCGGGCGCACCTCCGAAGAACCCGCCGCCACCCCCGCCGGTGTCCGCTTTCACGACCAGCACATTGGCCATGGAGGAGAGTTGTTCGGTGACCGACATGGTCATGTTTGCCCCCATCATGCCCATGGACGCGATAGCGACAACACCGATCACGATGCCGAGGGCGGCGAGTACCGAGCGGAGGAAGTGGAGCCGGATGCTCCGGAGCGAGAGCTGGAGGATGATATCCATCTTCATGCTTCTGCCAGCCTCCCGTCCCTGATCCTGACAATCCGCTGTGCCTGTTCGCCAATGGACGGGTCGTGGGTTACGATGATGACCGTCCTTCCCTGAAGGTTGAGGTTGGAAAGCATGTCCATGATCTGACCGCCGGTCTTTGTATCGAGGTTACCGGTCGGCTCGTCGCAGAGAAGGATGTCCGGGTCGTTCACGAGCGCACGGGCAACAGCGACCCGCTGCTGTTGGCCTCCTGAGAGTTCCGCGGGCTTATGTTTCGCCATGTTACGGTCTATACCCACATCGGCAAGCAGCGTGCTGACCCGTCCGGTGGTATCGTTACACCGGTGCTTGAGGATGTACGGGTATTCCACGTTCTCGTACGCGGTGAGGAGCGGGATGAGGTTGAATTTCTGGAAGATATAGCCGATCGCGTTGAGCCGGAGATCGGTGAGTTCGGTGTCGGACATCTTCCTGATATTCTTGCCGGTGATCCTGAGGGTACCCGTTGTCGGGACATCCAGTCCGCCGATCTGGTTGAGAAGCGTGGACTTCCCGGACCCGGAAGGGCCCATGATTGCGACGAACTCCCCGCGTTCGATACGTAACGACAGGTGGTCGAGCGCAACGACATCTCCGGAGGGGAGTGGATAGATCTTGCTCACGTCATTGAGTTCTATTACTGGTACCTGCTGCATAACAGCCGCCACAACGGGTTTATTGCTCCTTTGGATCTTCATCAGGGTCCTGGTTCTTCCGGAACCTGTCCGTCAGCCGCTTCAGGAGACCCTTTCTCCACGCGATGACCAGCGCGATGACAGCGATGAGGATGAGCGCGATAGGGATGACCGGGACCTGGCGCAGGCCGGAACCAAACGAGAACATACCGCCCGGCCGCTGGCCACCCAGACTACCTTGTCCCGCCGTGCCGGGGGCGCCCTGTACCGCACCTGTGCCCGCAGATGCCCCGTTACTGGTTGTAGTATAGGTGAATTTCTCGGTGAAGTCATTGCCGTCACTGTCCTTATATTCAACAAGGATAGGAACAGTTCCCGGAGTTGTCTGTGTGTAAGTCACTTCGAAGCTGGAGAAGTCGTCCGGCTCAAGGTTTCCTATTGCATAAACAGGATTCGGGTTGATGGGTGTAGCCGGACTCCCCACGGTCACAAGGACGGATCTGGCATCCGTGAGCCCGTTGTTGGTTACATCACCTTTCAGCGTAATCGTGGTTCCCGAATTCGAACTCTCGATATTATTCACAACAATCTCGGCGCCTTTCTTGTTCTCGCCGAGAGTGAGCGGGAGTACGACACTGGTGGTGTGCTTGTTATCGCCGTTATAATAATCGACGTGAAATGTAACCTCCGTCGCTTTTTCCGGCGTGATCGCAAAAGGTACCTGGACGGAGGTACCCGCTTTCAGGGTTCCGATAAATGCTTCATCCGGTGAGATCGTAACACCATTCACTTCAGGGACGATGAGGACATTCTTGATGTCACCGGTACGGGGATTGACAACGCTGACATTCACCCTGTCTTTTGTCGAGAGTGAGAACGTGTCGGGCTTTACTGATATGCTGGCCCGTACATCGGTGGAATCGATCTTTATCTTTATCTGTGAGTGGATCGCTTTTGCGCCATAGACCGTCGTGGACGTTGTGAAGAGCGGGAAATAGGTACCGTCGCTGTTGCCTGCAGTAATGACAAAATTATAATCAATGGTCTCCCCGGGCCCTATGGAGGTTGCGGTGGCAAAAGCCCCCTGGTTCACCACCCTGACATTCGGATCGAGAAGGTTCGGCTGTGAAACGGAAACAGAGGTGTTGGCTGCGTTCGTCACATGGACGGTTACTGTCCCGGTCTCACCCGGATAAAAAACTTCCGGAGAAATCTCATAGCCGGAAACATACACCAGCGCTGCAGCATCCTGTGAATTGGTCACCGTTACGGTATTGCCGGACATCGAGGCAGCGCTCACGGCAGAGATGCCGGTCATAAGGAGCAGGATGCAGACGATGACCAAGGGATACGGTCCCGGAGCCGATCGCTCCGATCGTGTGGTGGACCGGTTATGCCCGGCAGCATTTCCAGGTACTGGTGCGAATCGCACCATGAAGGGATTATCGTGTGGCATTCTTCACCCTCTTTGTGCAGGAGGATACGCACATTATGTAAAGTATGTTTTACATTTTGTCATATATACTTTTTGTTTTTACTGGTTTTATTTACAAAAACAGTCGGGGGACCCCAAAGCGATCGGAGAGTGTTACGAGCCGGGATGCCAAACGATGTACGTGAAAAAATGCTGAAGGGATGATCTTCAATCGATATCGATCATGAGGGATATAGTATCGTACTGGAAAACTTCTTCGATCGTCACATTAAAGTTACGGGCAATTTTAAACGCAAGATCAAGCGACGGCACGTATTTGCCCTTCTCGATGGCGAGGATCGTCTGCCGTGTTACCCCGACAGCCTGCGCCAGATCCTCCTGCGTCAGATCGTGCATTGCCCGGAATACTTTGATCTTATTCTTCATCGGTCTCCCATTCCCCGTATTTCCGGGCATAATAGATCCTGAACCCGACATACAGGAAGATCATGAGGCAGAGCAGTCCCAGCTGGAAGTACCCCATCAGCCGGGGACCAAGCAGTTCGGGAGGCCGGACAGACAGATGTTCCCGGGGAAATGTCGGGACATAGAGCATCTGCATGACCGCCCCGATGGAGACAGCGCAGAAAACTACCCAGAATACCTGGAATGTCCTGAGTGCTGCCTGTTCTGATATCTTGGCGGTTCGTTCGTCCTCGATGATATCGGTAACCTTTTTCCGGACTGCATAGATGATTGCGATCGCAAGAATGAAGGCAGCCTCGACAAGGAACCGGATATGGAGTTCAACGGAATACCAGAAAATAACAAGCAGGGCAAGCGCAATACACCCGACAACAAGGTAGAAGGTATTTTTCTTCATGGGGGCACTTTGTTCGTTATATATGACATTTTGTCATATAAAGTTGACTATATCTGGGTAATTCAGGATTTTTTCCGCTCCCGAAAAAACCCGGAGTGGACCTTTTGAGAGGATCCCTTCCTGAATTTGGATATATACCAAACATTCATCTGGATCGGCAAATAACGGGTACCTATGGAGATCCTCGACGGGCTGGGCCTGTCCCCCAGGAAAGTGACCTATCTCAAGTATTTTTTTGAACGCAGCGGCCTGGTGAAGACAAATGATCTCGCCACCCGGTTTGGTGTTGACCCGTCCACTATTACCAAAACCTTAACGGAACTCTCTGATGCCGGCCTTATCACCCTTGCTCCGTATCACGGGGCCAGCCTCTCTCCAGCCGGGCGGCTCTATGCCGCGTTTCTCGTTAAAAGGCACCGTATCCTTGCCCTGGCCCTGACCCATTACGGCCTGAGTGATGAGGAGGCATGCACTGAAGTCTCCCGGTTCGAGAGCCTTGTCTCCCGGAACGCGATCGACCGGATGTGCCAGGCTATGGGGCACCCCAGCCAGGGAGTCTGTGGCGAGATCACGCACGATACCGGGTGTCTCGGGCACGGGCGGGGGCCGGCATGATGGCCCGTATGCTGGTACCGGTACCGGGGGAATGCCCATGAGTTCCACGGTCCTCTCCCCGCATATCCCGGACCTTGACCTGATCACGTACTATGCAGAAAACGGGAACTCGCTCTTCTCCCGCATGAGCCCGTGGACCAAAGGCTGCCTGCTGTTCTTTATCGTCCTTCTCGTCACGGTCAGCCGCAGTCTTCTCCTGCTCCTGGGGCTCTATTTCATCGTGCTCTTCCTCTATCTCTTCGCCGGGCTGCCGGCAGGAAAACTCTTTGCCTGGTACACTCTCCCGGTCGTCTTCGTCCTCTCGCTGGTTGGGCTCCTGATGTGGAGTGAGCCCGGCATACCACTCTTCTCCTGGACTGTCGGCAGCTTCACGCTGGCCCTGAGCGACAACGGGGTCCTGCTGGTTGTTACGCTCCTACTAAAAGCGCTTATCACGGTCACCTTCTCGCTGTTTTTCCTGATGACCACGCGGTACGAGCACGTTGCGGGAATCATCTCCCGGATCTTTCCCGCGCCGCTCGACCAGATCTTCCTGATGGCGTACCGCTTCATCTTCCTGACCCTGGCCATGACGGCAGCGCTTTTCAAATCCGTGCGGTCCCGGAGCGGAGGTCTCGTGCACAGCCTGCGGGTGCAGGGCAGGCTCTTTGCCGGTGTGTTTGCGCTGGTCTTCATCCGTTCTTTTGAGCGGGGTGAACGAGTCCACAAGGCAATGATCGCCCGGGGATTTACCGGGTCGTATCCCCTGTCGGGAGAAGTTCCCCGGCCCGGCAATGCTGAATACGGTCTGCTGGTTGTGACCGCTGCACTGGTGACCGCTGTTGTCTCCTTCTCGCCGTACCGGGGGTGGTGAGGACATGACGATCATCCGCAGGAGTCCGGACGCGCCGCACTGCCCCCCAATCGACCATGAACGCGAACTGATCCATGTCGATTGTGCAAGCCATACCTACCAGGATGGGAGCGTAGGAATTCACGAAATGTGTTTTCACGTGCTGAAAAACGAGATCGTAGCCATCTGCGGCCCGAACGGTTCCGGCAAATCTACGTTGATCGAGCACCTCAACGGTCTCCTGCTCCCTTCACTCGGGACTATCTGCGTAAACGGGCGGATCATATCCGGCGGCGAACAGGCCGGCCTCTGGAAAGAGGTCGGGGTTGTCTTCCAGCAGTCCGATG
>CAZCZK010000079.1:0-10682 GCA_964503195.1 uncultured Methanoregula sp. | reverse complement strand
GGGTTCAATTGAGGTTGGTGCATGATGGATACTAGGGGAAAAAGCGAATGAGGAAAAACCACCTTTGGCCAGTACTGATCCTCCTGCTGATTGGATCCCTGGGTATAGCAGCGGTCATGATGGTGCTCCTTCCGGAAAAGACTGCTTCCGGTATTGTTCCCTCACGTGAAATTCTTGAAATGAACTATTTTCACGATCTGTCAGCTGGGAAAGAACTGGGTAATGCCCCGAACATGTCAGAAACCCTGTCAGAATACGCACTGGTTACTGTTGATCCTGCTGCATTCATGAACGATGCAGATGCCGTCCATGAAGTCATCTTCGGGATCAAGGGCAATCTCTACCATAAGGATTCCCTGTACCGGATACACCTGGTTTCTGTTCCGTCCCCGGTCTCCCCGGATGCTGTATGGATCGTGAAGAATGAGAGCGGGGAGTTCAGGCAGACCCGGCCCCTTATAAAACAATACACAGGCCATGTTATCGGGAGCCAGACCGGAGATGCGTTTTTTACTGTTTCCGATGATGTCCTGCTCGGAAGGATTTCCGTTGGTGCTACGACATATTACCTTGAACAGCGGGGGCCGGGAAGAGCTGACGGGGGGAAGATCATACATATCCTGTACAGGTCTGACAGGGAGATCCAGCGGGCAACACCCAGGGTGAACAAAACCCCGGCCCCGGAATTTTTTTCCCTGCAAAACCAGGATCAGAACCGATCTCATATGGTCCATATCCTGGTATACAATTCAACCCATAACCCGGCCGGGGAAGAAACATTTGAGCTGGCACCGATTGAACGATACATACCGGATATTTTGACGGCGCCTGGTGACGGGGGGGGTTATGATAGCGATAGTGCTTCCTCTCCGGTTGGGTTATCCGGGACAACCTCCGTCTGTCCACATGGGAGATTACAATGATGAGATATATAGGGTTTATTTCCAATTCATCTACACATCCGGTCTTTTTTAAAAAACACTTCAAATTTTGATCGGCAAAAGGTAAACAGAATCGACCCGGATTGCCCGGAAGAAAAAATTTACGAGAGAAACAAAGATATGCGCGGGGAATTCTGCGGGATATTCCTGCTATTTTTCCGCACCGCTCCCTCCCGCTCCGGATCATGGGAAGTCACCCCCTCCGGAAAAAACCCGAGTTGGGGGATTTCTCCACCGGATCGACACGGATAAGCCTGCTACTTCCTGCTCCTGAATAACACTAAAATCCCCACAACAATAAGCGCGAAACCGGGTATCATCACGGATACCGGCGTTTCTTTCGCCATATTCTTCTGTATGGTTACCGGGACCGTCTCAGGAATCATTACCCGGGCATTTCCACCGGTACGGATGACCGGCCCGAGGTCTGCAAACCAGAGCTGGGATTTCCCGGAATAATCCACATCCTCCACTCTCGGATATGTCCTGATAAGAAGTCCCTCGTCATTGAACCGTACGATATCGATCTCTGATGTCCTGTTGTTCAGAAGTTCCCCAAGCCCGCTGTCGAACAATTTGTCCAAGTCACCATTGAACGATAATTCTGTCTTCCTGCCGGTCGGGATATGGTACAGCGTCCGGCCATAAATCACGAAATCCCCGTCCACCGCGTAACTGTAATGGCTCAAAAAACCATTCGTTTCTGTTAATACCACATTCTTCAGGGTCCTGAGATCCGTAAGGTAAAGGGAACTCTGATACCCGGATGTGATATTGCCAGTTGTTTTTGACCATACAAAATAGTGCTCAGAAAAACAATCCGGATCAAATCCGACTTTCTCTTCAGAGAGCTGTATATCAGTTCCGGAGGGGATCCTGATCTGCGTGACCGAACGGTCACGAGATTGGACGGGAAGAGAGAACACGGTAAGTCCATCCATGGGCAGACGTGGCGTCATATTCTTGCAACCGGCAACGCAGATGCCCTTGGCCATCGTGATACTGTAATTTCCGCCAAACCCGATCGGATCGCTCAGCTCGATAAGGTCATCAACCAAGGTAATCTCATTGTTTCCCGGCGTATAGACAAGCAGGTCCCCGGCCGAGTCCTGCCCCCAATCTGAACGGTTATAATAATCAGTAACATCATGGATTAAAATGTGGTTATTGTCTGCAATAATGTTCAGGATATCATGATGGGAAAACGGTGAAATTAACGTGTTGTTTATCCCATCGTACGAATATAATCCGCCTTCAGAACCAAATAACGATCTTCCCTTTTTTTTATTAAGTACGTAATAGACCGTCCCGTCAGTTATATCAAGAGATGCAATGTTGATATTGTAATTAGACTCCTGAGGGATTTCCAGCGTTTTTCTCCCTCCGGTTTTACTGTCCCAGATATATACTGTCTTGTCTTTGTGATAGGCGACCAGACCATTGCTCAGGCCATACTGCGATACCCGTACGGGAGGATCCCAGATGGAAACACTGTTTTCATCAATAAATGAATAGTTGACAAGGACCCGTTCTTCTGCGCTTACTCCCGGAAGTAATGCAAGGAGAAGGATAACAAGTACGGTAAGAAAAAAGTATGACGGAGGTAATCTCTTCAAAATATCCGACTGGTGTTCCGGCTCGGGAAAACAGTTCCGGATATTCATATTAATAAGATATTTTTTACGTTATTTAGTGTTTATTCCAAAGGTGTCTACAGATGGGAGCGAGAACCTGAGTAGACACTTTAGGAATAATGCTTATTTTATAATATCTCAAAGTGGGAAATGTGAACCAGCAACCCGGGTATGTACCATGATTTGTATTGCAGAACATGAAAAAATCGCCATGGAACTCGTTCTGAATCAGGTATTACTCATGGATGATACGGTTTACAGGAATGATAAGAGACCACGCATGGTTCAGGACCATGACAAGGGTTTCCCTTTATCAGAGCCGGCAGGATCCTGCATGATTTTCCACCGGATTCGCGAATAAACGGGAAAAGCAAAAAGAAGTGAACAATGATAAACGGCAACAAAATAAAACTCGTGACAATCGCCGGTCTTCTGCTTCTGATACTAGCAGGGTCCGGCATTGCCAGTGCCTTCTCAGTCACAGCGCACGCCGATGAGAAGCAGATCGGGATGATCAAGGAAATGTACGGGACGAAAATAACCTACGGAGAATTCTGGGGAAAAGTCTTTCCCGATCAGCTTGCAGAAATGAAGAAGAATCTTCCCGAAGAACAGTATACGGAATTCTCAAACACAGTTGTCTACTGGGGAGATGACCATCCCGAGCTTCCCTACGGGGCATCTGTCTGGGATGAGAATGGCCCGCTCAACCTCAGGGAAATCAGCAGCGGGGAGAAAAGGGAATTCGGACTCGAAGACCTCGAGACGGACGAAAGCGGATATGTAGTCCGGGGTGGGGACAATACAGTACTGGACAAACTCAGTGCCCTGGTATCCCACCGGACGAAGATGGCCCCGATGGCTGCCATGATTTTATCCGCTTATGATCTCAGCAGATCCGGCTCTTCAATTATTCACGGCGGGACCGGGATGGTCGGAGGGGGCAGCTATTCCACGACATTGTTGCTGAGGACAGAATTGTATGGAGACGGAGGGATGGTTGATTATTACCAGCAATATTGGGGGAGCGGCGGGATGAGCCAGCATTCCATTTCTGATCAATATCCCTATCCCCGGAATGGTGTATATTACCAGTCCAAACTCATAGGCCAGTCAACAAATCCGACTACCTCCGGGTACACCTGGTCGTATGGCAGATTATGGCCATTTTAAACCTGGTCCAGATATACCATGACACTCTGAAATAAAAAAGATCCACCCTTTTTTTCGAAGTCTCCTAAAAAACAATTCGAATCGGATGATACGTCCGGGTAAATCCAATGTAGACACCTTGGGAACAAAAATTATATAGAACTATATGAATATGATTTGTAATTATTGGCGAACAGCAGAATAATCCGGACCTTACCGGGAGAGCATATTAGTGACAATAAAAGGCCCTCCGATAACCAGAGTTCTTTACTTCCTGTTAGCGCTCTGCATCATTATTTCCGGTGCTGCCGCTGCGGAGAGAAATCCGGATCCTTCCGTGAACGATCAGATTGATCGGATAAACCAGTTGTACGGTACAAACATCACCTATGGGGAATATCTGAAGATCGTAAATCCCGGAAAACTTGAGATCATGCGCCAGAATACCGCTCAGGAAACGTTCGATGAATTCTGCAACCAGACCGTATACTGGGGCAACGATTACCCGTCACTGCCCAACGGCGCAACTATCTGGAAAGAAAACGGCCCGCTCAACCTAGGCGCGTTAAGTGTAACGGAAAAAAAATGGTATGGAATTGAAAATGCAGTTATCAGCCGTGATGGGTATAGAATTGTAGGCTCCCTGAACTGGCATATCAAAAAAGAAGAGTCCCTCTCATTTCGCAGGAACCTGCCGGAGGGACTGAATAATATCTCCTGCGATCTTACCTGGTTAAATCCAAAAAGTTCATTGAAAATCACGATATTTGGTCCCGATGGTATGATGGGGCCCTACGATGATGCATCCGACGGGAACGTGGATGGCAGGATATTCCTGCAGGTTTCACGGGACAGGGATCTTACCGGTGGGGATTGGTATGTTGTCATAGAAGCAGAAAAAACAGCCGGGGAAACCCAGTTATTCAGATTATTATTCTATTGAAGGAAGGGTCGGGAATTGGCAGGAAAAACAAGAATCACCGTGTTTCTGGTACTGGTAATTATTCTGACAATGCCGGTCCCGGCCATTGAGACCGGAGGATATGAAGTCAGTCCTGCACACGACATTTCACCGGATGATTCCGCCCTGTATTATATTCCTGAACCCTCCGCCAGTCCCTTCGTGGATGAACCGGAACCGCAACAGATCGATTATTCAGCCCTCCCCCCGGCAATTCTTCTGATCCTGGCCATCACCGGGTTTTTATCACTCCTTGCCTGCCTTTTCAAACTCCTGGTATCGGGTAATCTGCCAATAATTTCCGGACTGGTAAAATTAAAACGAAAAGAACTCCTCGACAATGCCTCGAGAAGTCTTGTATATACTGCAGTCCGGGAAAATCCCGGTATTAATCCATCAGAAATTGAAAGAATGACAAATCTAACCAATAAAAATGTTACCTATCACCTAAACAAACTTCTGGATTTTCATCTGATCGTTGTCGAGAAGTCAGCGAATGGTAAGGGATATTTCCAGAATTCCGCCGCATATTCATTCCATGAAAGGGTGCTGTTTCTGCATTCAAAAAAACCGACCGAACAAAGGATTATCGAGATTCTCATGGCTAATCCGGGGATTTCGAGAAAAGAGATAGGAACTGTCGCAGGTATTTCGGGGGCTTCGGTCAGCTGGCATATTTCGAGACTGGAGAACGATCATATTGTTGAAAAGATCAAGCTTGGGACTATCGTTCATCACTATATCAAAGATGATTTCAAAGGCCTGTTCGTTTTACCGGTATCCAGGAAAGGGTATGTGTTCAGGAAAACTGATTGATCTTCGTTAGCATTATTGAGTTTTTCTGGAACTGCTTCGCAGTGTCAAGCATTTTCGAACGCGATTTATTTAAAAAAAAAGAAGACCAAATCTAAAAAATCCCTCAGCTTGGCCCCTAGCCCTCTCATCGGCGCAGAGTCTTAGATTTTTCCAGACACCCTTGTTAATCGGGTTCAGGGCCACCGTATCTTTGGGAACTTCAACATGAACAATTCCCATTGAGATAAACTTGCAGGGAACGCAGTTGATGTGGAGTGTTTTTCCCCTTGCGGAAATGCGGTCGTAGATCTCTCTGACCAAGGTCTGATTTGTTTCCTGTGATTCATCCATCATCACGACAATTGAACCGTGCATGTCCTTCCCATACCCGATAACCGGCCCTTTTGGGTAATAATGAGGGCTGATATCCGCTTCGGATGCGTTGAGGAAGCTGTCCAAACGATCCGGGTTTTTCAAAAAAACCGTTCGGTCCGGGTTGTTCTCGTCCAGTCCGAACGAGGCTATGATCCGTTCCTCCGGAACCGGTTGCGACTCCATTACTTTTATCTCGGGGTTCTCGTTTTGTTTCATGCTTAAAGGAATAATGACAACAAGACCAAGAATTATCCCGACGATTAGTATCCCTGTTATTATGTGCCAGTTCATCTGTTTCACCGGTTTTAAAAAAAATTAGGTTTTTTTACCCGGTCAGCGGAGTTATCCAGTTAAGATCGCGCCGGATGCCCTGCACCGGTGAAAAAATTGAATACCCGGTACCGTTCGATCTTCCCATGTGAATACCTACAAGTACAGTCTCACCCGTGGAATACTTTTCGTATACCGGTGCTCCGCTGTCCCCACCACTTGAGGAGTAAGTAGCATACCATTGATTATTGATATATTTTCCATAATAATCTCCACAACCTCATGAGCCGTCAGTGGGTCCACAACCCGTGCGAGGACCTGCCCGGCCATACCGATAAAGAAGGTCCAGAAGACTTTCTTCACCTGCTCATTCTTCCCGAACTCATCGATCTTCGAAAGGTCGCCAGAAGTCGAAGGTCGAGTTTGTTGCATCGATGGTTCTCCGTAATCCGGGGTCGATTTTACCGGAACCCTCGAATGAAACCTGAGTCGTTGTCCCCCGGCTCCCAGCGTCGGAGGGTAATGTTGAATTATCCCAGGGTTGCAGGCGCAGATCCGCTATCCTGATAACGAATGCGACCTTATCCGTGGTCCCGACGTACCAGGGTCCTTCATACCCCAGAAATTCCCCGGGATCTACAAAGAAATTCTGTGCATCGCGAACGATCCGGTTTACCTCCGTGGGGGTATTTCCGGGGTGGCCGTTTTTATACCATGAAATAACCTGCCCGGAAGCAACGCCGGCGCTCACATTGAGGCAGCTTTCCCCAATGTACACATCCCCACCTGCCGGGACAGGAGGCAAGAAACCATCACAGGACTTGACCGGGGGCGTAGTGACTGCTTGTCGCGGGTTGTTCCCGTACCGGGGATGGAGTTCAGCGGCTCTCCGGTTACATTCCGCAGCCTCCTCGGGCTTTCCCCGATCCCGGAGGGTAATAGCCTTCACAGACCAGGTTCCTGCATCGTTTGGGTTGATCGCAAGGGCCTTATCATAATTATTGATCGCTTCATCGTAGCGCCTCATATTGTGCAGGGCAACTCCCCTGGCAACCCAGGCCTCGGTAAAATCCTGATCGATCGCGAGCGCTGCATCAAAAAACGCCAGCGATTCGTTGTAACGGGCATGCTGCGTCGAGTACGTCAGTCCTTTGAGGAACAGGTCCTTTGCCTCGGAGGAGGGAGTTGAAATCTCATCGGCTTTAAATGCGATTGCAAGTGCCGATTCGCCGTACTGTACCGATGGATCACCAGGAGTCGCGGGCTGGGCCCCGGTCACAGGTGACGGATTTGTAGTTTGGGAAATACAACCGGCAATCAGGGCAAGAGAAACGAGGAGGATACTGATAAAAATCATCCGTCTCATGGAGGAATATCCGGATGTTTCGACCATTATATCTTCCGGTACTATTTATATCGATATCCGGATTCCCGGAAATTCCCGTACTATTCGGATGCCGCGATCGAGGCCTTCGGGAAAAATGAGCAAGTGAAGAAAGTCTTCTGGACATTCTTCATCGGGATGGCCGGGCTGGTCCTAGCCCGTGTCGTGGACCCGGTGACAGCGCAGCAGATTGTCGGGATGATTACGGGGATAGGGATTTGATTGAATACCTCACCCCTTTGATTTTTTTTAAATCGATTTTTATTAAGAAATTCTTGGAAATTGTTACAACATCATTGAAAATTTTAATGCTGTTATAATTTCATACGGGCGTTAAAATTTTCATTCGACATTGTTTAAGAGAAATCATTATCGAACAACCCGCATCTTACGATTATATATGATCGTAAGAATAACTGGAAAAACGTAGGACGGGATTCACCATTCCTTGTAAGTCAGATGAATCTCGCCTGCCCGTAGACATGAGACAATTATCTTCTATGATAATGAAGTTTTGGGATCATGCCTCTGTGATTTCTAAAAAGGAGGTAATAAAAACATGAATATACGGAAAAATTGGCGTCGTCCTGCTGGCACTGCTGCTGGCGGCGATGGCGATGGTACCGATGGTGAGTGCCGGAGATAATAAAATCAGCCCTCCGGATTCATCATTTGCTTCTGGAACGGGAGGACAAAAGATCCTGTCACAATTCGTTGATCTCAAAGAAGCCGAGGCAATTGCCTTGTTTAATGTCAGGGATCTTGCAGGAAAAGACCAAGACCTTTCCGTCTGGAAAGAGGCAGAAGTACGGTTATCATCCACGTATTATGACCTGAACGATCAAAAAACCGCTTATGCATTTTCGGTCCTTGCTGATGGCCAGGATGCAGGATACATCCTGATCTCGGCCACAACCGAAAATTATCCTGTCCTGGCTCTCTCACGGGCAAAAATACCCGGATCGGAAATGGGTGTAACTGAACGTGCGAAGAGAACTGCGGAATCCGTTTCATCCAATAAAGGAATGATCATCTCCGGTGAGAAAAAAGTATATCTTGGAGGCCTGGACTTTTATCACAAGTATGATACGACCGATTCCCGGGGATTGAAAAAAGAAGAAATGTACATTGATTTACATTCGAACAAGGTTGTTGACTTTTCGAACAGGTCAAATACAATTCCGGATACTGTCACCAATGCGCAGCTGATACAATTCCAGAAAGAAAAACAAAAGGATTTTGAGAGATCATGGTCCCTTCAGCGGAAATTCCACAGTAACGATCCTTCAGCAACGGCAGAATTATCCGTCATTCGTGCGACAACTCTCTACTCGAATACGGTTTCGGGTGTTCCGCTGTATTTTTGGACACGGGGTTGTGCTCCGACCGCAGCCGGGATGGTCGTAGGATACCGGAGTACTCATGGCTACCCGTGCCTGCCTCTCGGGACTACGCTGATCAATGAACTGGCTGACAGGATGAATACCAACCCCAACGGGCTGACTTGGCCGTACAACATCGGCTATGGTATCAACATGGTCCTAAACCATTACCAGTACTATACCATCAGGGCAAGTGATGATTATGTTCCGAATTGGAACAGGGATGTAGCAGAAATCGATGCTTCAAGACCATTCGTTCTGAGCATGTGGAACGGGGGAGCCGGTGCAGGAAGACCGTATGCATACGGGGATCACAGCGTTGCTTGTATCGGGTACATGAATTCCGTGCCGCAGCTTTTGAAACTCTATGATACCTGGTATATCTCAGGGGACCCCACCAATTACAGCTACCACTGGATCCAGTATAACAACTGGAACTGGGCAATGAATACATATGTAAGATAATAATACCCAATTTTTTATTATTCCTATGACAGCAACAATCGAGAAGGTAAAAATCCTCCTGATGATTGTGTTTTTGATATTGGCAGGTATCATAATTGCAAGCCTAGTTTTCCTCTTGACAAGTCCGATAGGTCCGGGCCTGCCGCCGGACCAGGATTTTTCCGCGACCTTGGTTTCCCCACAGAGCATCACCATCCAGAACTGTTCAGTCACCGGCCGACATCATCCAATTCAGCCAGACCTGTGTGTTGAGGAAGTGATGCACGGACATTACCCCGGATTTCCCGAACTGACCCCGATGACAAGTTATCTCGTCTTTTCCCATGCCGGTTCGTCAGGAAAACGTGTAGCTGTTTTCTGGTATTTCAACCGGAAAGATGATTTTGATACTGCACGAGACCGGCTCCTTGAGTACCTGAAGCGAAACGGGAGGATCTCGGCTGCTGAACTGGATCCCGCTGGTGTAGCACTGGGATTCCGGAATACCAGCCAGGACCATGCTGGATCTCCGGCCAGAACCATGCTGCAAAAGATTCCCGGAACCGTTTTTACCGGTAATAATACTGCAGGGTATTTCTTTGTCGTGAATCAGCCCATCTCAGCATCGCGGGAAGATTTCTTCATAGAATATTTCGGGCTCATCGGGGACACCGATTTGGAAACGGGGTCAGCGGACTTAAAGGACCTGATCGTGACAGCCGGTGACTCGTATTACCTGTTCAGCGGAAAAACCTCACCGCTTGAAGGTGACCGATAACCGGAAGTCAGGGGATATTCCTGCACCTGCATCGTGCCAGACAGATAGAGTAATCGATGCATCCCTCTAGGGAATTGTCACACAACCAGACCTACGCGTATGTCTACTTCGGAAAAACCGATTTCAAGAATTGTTCCCCGTCGGAGACTCCTGATGGTTGAGGGATCCTGACCCCGAGGTAAAATAAGCCCTATACGGGCTCCTTTTCCTACCTTTATCTCCGGGACAATACCCGAAAACCCCGTAAAACACTCTTTTTTCTTCCCTGTGGAGAATATGCCCTATAATAACCCTTTTTGCCAAAATACGGCAGAATTATACCTTGTATAACTGCCACCAAAGCCCCACATATCATGCCGGTTATTGCCACCTATTTTACCCATCCGAGGCCCGGAAAGGCCACCGGAACGCGATTACGAAGGTCGATTTTTCCGACGGAGGTTTCAAAAATAGGGGGAAAATGGGGAATTGGTCGGGAAAACTGAGATTTCACGAATCCGGAAGGAAACACGTATCTCCGCATTTCTTAAAGGGATTGACTTTGTCCTTAATATCTCCCTTTTTGG
>CAZCZK010000078.1:0-10820 GCA_964503195.1 uncultured Methanoregula sp. | reverse complement strand
GCGAAGAGCGCCATACAGAGATCCCTTGACCCGCCCGAGAGATCGAACGTGATACGGGCTCGTTTGTTCTCGCGCCGGATCTTCGTCAGCACCGTGCGGGCGGACGAAAGGATTGGGGAAAAGACCATCTCGCGGGCGAACAGGATTTCCAGCGAGGCGGATATATCCTTCAAGGATTCAACGGCATGGCGGACCGCTTGCCGTTCTTTCTCGATCGGCAGGTTCTGCGATATGCCGTACGTTTCGCTCCCGGCGACCACGTACACGCGGGTGATGCCCGGGAGCATGCGGAGGATCGCCGGGAAGGCCGTGTGGATGGTTTCTCCCGCACTGATGATATGGACATGGCTGCCCGGTTGCATGGATCAGGATCGAATGGCCGGGTTAAATACTTGCAGGTCAATAAAAAAAAGTGGCTGGCGAAGCGGTCGCTTCACAATTTGCACAAAATCTCGAGCGCCTCGGTCCCTTCCTTCACTGCATTCATCAGCAGGAGGACATTCTCGGGGTCCTTCTCATTCTGGATCCGCTCGCACAGGGAATGGATGGTGAATGCAAGTTCCTCGGCAAGACCTCCATCGCCATCGCCGCAGGTGCAGGAATCCTCGTCATGGTCTTCACCGCAGGAACAGGTATGCCCGTGATCCTGGATACGGGTCGCGGCCCCTGCCTCCGCAACCGCGGGTGCAGCCGGTTTTTTTCCACCATGTACATTCTTCGCATCTTTCGCGGGTTCATTCTCTGCACAGACGACACAGAGTGTCTTTCCTTTGACCTCAAATAAGGGGCAGCCACAGGTCTTGCAGGACTTTTCAAGCATTTTTCCTCCTTTCAGGAGGTATTCAGCCATGATTTCGTCTTCTTTGCGCGCTGGCATCTGATCACCGTCGGATCGATATTTAAACTATATATGTCGGTTGCACATATTAACTACAAGTACACAGGTAGGTGATACCATGCCAAACCCTGAAAAAACAATGGAAAACTGTATCCTGATGCTGCAGCACATCCAGGAAGACAACTCAATACCCAGGAATATCCGGCGCGTTGCTGATGAGACCCGGACGCTGCTCCTGAACCAAGCCAAGGCAATGGGGCTGCGCGCCGCAGAAGCCATCTCCAGGATTGATGAAATTTCCAATGATCCCAACATGCCCATCCACGCACGGACCCGGATCTGGGAGCTCGTGTCACAACTCGAAACAATACCGTTGGACTGAGAGACTTTTTCCCACCGTTCTTTTTCTTATTGATGTCTTTAGCCGCTGTCCATCGGTCATGAATGTACACAGGCTCATCACCCCCTGGTGCTGTCCGTGACGTACGGGACACAGTATCCTCCTCTGCTTTTGGGAAGGAGCGGGAGCAGCGGGTAAAGTTGGTCAGGTTAAAAGATGGCAGGCTGTACAGGGAGCGGACCTCCTCAGGCACTCTTTTCGAGCTGTTTTTTAATCTCACGGATACTTTTCAGCATCTCTTCCGAATAGGGTGTGACCCGGTAATTGAGATTGTTCTCGATCTGCCAGAACCCGCTCTTCTCGTCAAAATGCCCAATGATATAACAGAGGAGGATAGAGCATGGCACCGAGAGAGCAATAACCATGCCAAGGGTCCTGCCGAGATGGATGGAGAAGAAGTCCTCGAAGAGCTTTGCATTCGCGGTGATGATACCGAAGTTGAGCACGATCTGGGTCCACGTCGTCCCCCGTGAATACCGCTGCTTGAAGAGCGCAAGGGTGTAGATCAGCCCGGAATTCTCTGTCACAGATACCTTTTTCCGGGCAGGGGGTGATATGCTTTACCTTCCAAAAAAAAAGGGGAAACAAAAACCGGAACAGGGTTTTTTTGCCTCTGAAATACCTTTTTTCTCAGGACAGGAGGCATCTCTCCCCTGCACATTTGTCCCCCGTCAGGGGCACAGGGGCCAGGTTGATGGCATGGTTTCGAGTATCGGGAAATTTTTAAGTTTTTTACCGCACCTGGTTACCAGGAATCCGGGCAAGGATTTCTGCACAGCGCTTTTTTCATTGCACTGGTTTTTGCCGGGAGAAAACGGACACGCTCCCGCACCAGGCCGGTCAAATCTCTTTGTCAAGCGGCATACCGGGTGCTTCTTGCAAAACCCATCCTGTACTGCCTGTCGGCCTGCAGGCAATGCCTTTGAGAGACCCTTTTTCTCCGGCACGAGTACCTTCGTGAGGCAGGATCGCCGGATTTGCGCTTCATCTCATACGGGAACAATTATCGGGCCGGTTCTTCGGTCTGCTTTGCCGGGCAGAAGTTGCAGATGGACCAGAAGAGATCCTTCTCCTTGTCCCGCACGAGACAGTAATAGTCCCTGCCCCGCTGCTCGACCGTGAAACCCCCGGGAAACGGCATCCCGACCGGGTGCCCCGGTTCTTCGAGCACGAACATCGTGAAGGCCGCTATCAGGTAATAGAAGAGCCGGTTCTTCGGGTTCTGGAAATAGGGGTTGCGTTCACCGGTCTCCACCCAGACAAAACTCCCTTCGGGCAGCATGGCACAGAATTTTTCAAAGGTATCCCGGTCACGGATCGGGCCGGTCAGACGGTCAAACGCGCTTCTCCGGTCCATGGAGAGGAGTTTGTGGTGTTTCCCGAAGAGCTGATCGCGGAAATAGGGTCGGATCGCCTCACGGTAGGGCGAGGGGAGTTTCGCAATATCGCTGTTGAGCCGGCCGCCGATGATCTGGAGGTCAAACAGGGAATAGGTGCTGATTTCCCGTGCGAGCAGGACGCCAAGCTCACCTTTTGTCCGTGCAGACTGCAGCCTCAAAGCAGTATCACGGATCGCCGTATCCGGATCATCCTTTTCGTCCCGGGTCATTTCTGGTATACCGGTCTCCATTTAAATCCCGCATCTGTAGCAGAATATCTCGGCTGATACAAAAATAGATATGCGTTTTCCGTTATGAAGGACGGGGCATTGCACAAGCCGGATTCCCGATACATGTATAAGGATGAAGATGTAATCCCATTCAACGGCTCAGGATTTATAAAAAGCCGCTGGATGCACCTTGTATGTCTGATATGAACAAGTACCTCGCGGAGCTTATCGGGACCTTTGTACTGGTTTTTATGGGTTGTGGAAGTGCTGTCATAGCCGGGAGCCAGGTCGGTTTCCTGGGGATAGCCCTGGCTTTTGGTCTGTCCGTTCTTGTCATGGTCTATGCAATCGGCCCCATCTCCGGCTGCCACATCAACCCTGCCATCACGATTGCCATGCTGGTAAACGGTAAGATCACGAGCAAAGACGCCGGGATATACATTGTCGTCCAGTGTGTCGGGGCAGTCATTGCAGCCGTGCTGCTGTTGACGATCATGAGCGGGAATCCTGCCTACGTCATGGCTACCGACGGACTGGGACAGAACGGGTATGACGCTGCTTCACCCGGTGGATTTTCCATGGTATCCGGGTTCATCGCTGAAGTCATCCTCACCTTCATATTCCTCATCGTCATCTTCGGTGCAACAAGCAAGGCCGCACCCGCAGGATTTGCAGGTATGGCGATCGGTCTCTCCCTTGCCCTGATCCATATTGTCGGGATCCCCATCACCGGGGTATCGGTCAACCCGGCCCGGAGTATCGGCCCTGCCCTTCTTGTCGGGGGTACCGCACTCGCGCAGCTCTGGCTCTTCATCATCGCCCCGATTATCGGGGCAGTGCTGGCTGCCTTTGTCTGGAAATACCTGCTGGAAGAACCGGCTTCAAAAGCATAATATATCCCGTTTTTTTGTACAGGTAGGGTTAAACAGCCGGAAACATCCACGAGGATACTGATTCATGGATCTTCTCAGCATCACCCTGATTGTGGCCGGCCTTGTCCTGTTCGAGACAATCACGAGTATTGATAACGCTATAATCAATGCCGAAGTCCTCTCGACCATGGGTGAGCGGGCACGACGGTGGTTCCTGATCTGGGGGCTCCTGTTTGCAGTCTTTGCAATCCGGGGTCTCCTGCCCTGGCTTATCGTCTGGCTCTCCACACCATCGCTCGGGCCGGTCGGTGCCCTGACTGCCACGTTCTCGAGCGATCCGCTGGTCCTTGCTGCGATCGAACAGTCGGCACCCATCCTCCTGATCGGAGGCGGTACCTTCCTCATATTCCTCTTCTTCCACTGGCTGTTCCTGGAGACCAAAAACTTCGGACTCCGGGGAGAACGGTTCTTCGCGTCGAAGGGTGTCTGGTTCTTTGCCCTCGTCTCCATCCTGCTCTCTGCCATCGTCTGGTTTGCTCTTGCAAGGAACCCCCTGATGGCCTTTGGCACGGTTGTCGGATCAACTGCGTTCTTTATCGTGCACGGGTTCCGCCAGAACGCTGAACTGGCAGAGCACAGGATGCTCCACACATCCGATATGTCAGATGTCAGTAAGATCTTTTATCTTGAAGTCATCGACGCCACCTTCTCTATCGACGGGGTGATCGGGGCATTCGCATTCACGATGGCGGTTCCCTTAATCCTGCTCGGGAACGGTATCGGAGCCTTTGTGGTCCGGGAGCTCACCATACGGAATGTCGAGAATATCAAGAAATACCGGTACCTGAAGAACGGGGCGATGTATTCTATCCTGTTCCTCGGGACCATCATGATACTCGACAGTTTCGGGATCCATATCCCGTTCTGGGTCTCACCGCTCATCACCTTCGGCGTCGTCGCGTTCTTCCTCGTAAAATCGATCCGGGAGATGCCCCGGACCCCGGGCTCAAAAGAGGGCCAGTCCGGTTAATATTCTGAGGTCCCGGGAGATTTTGTGAAAGGAACTGACATTCTCGCGGGATCTGCTCACGTTCTGCCCCCCGCCGCTCTGGGATATCCCTCACTGCGATAGTCATTCAGAGGGTTCGTTCGGAATTGTGTATACGGTCCGGAAAATCTCTCACCGTCCAATAGCTCTGCACCCCGTCTCCCAACGGGAGTCACCGTGGCGCAGGAGGGGACATCAAGGTTGAATGATGATTTCCTCCGGAGCTTTTTTTTCCAATCCCGTTTTTGAGCAGGTCTGGAGCAGGGTCCTTTATACCCGGTTATTTCGGAAAAACAGATGTTTCACTTTCCCGGCCTTGTCAATGCACCAGAGCCCGCCCTTCAGCACCGGAATGATGAAACGCATGCCGCCTTCCATCTCCCGCGAGACGTCCCGGAGCCGGTCCCGGATCGGGAGGTGCTGGGGGCACGCCGTTTCGCATTTGCCGCAGGCACGGCAGAGCCCGGCATACGACAGCCCCCCCATGAGACCCCCGTGGCGGCCGAAGTACTGGAACTTCGCGCTCCGGTCATGGGGAAAGAGGTAGTGGGCATTATACACGGAGAAGCACCCGGGGATATCCACCCCGGCCGGGCAGGGCATGCAGTACCCGCAGCCCGTGCAGCCGACCTTCATCATCCGCCCGTACGTATCCCGGACGCTGGCAACCCGGAGGAACTCTTCCTCTGTGAGCGACCCGGGGTGTGCATCTTGAGCGGTGGTGAGGTTTTCCCTGATGTGCGCTTCATCATTCATACCGGAGAGCACGACCGTGACTTCGGGGTGGTTCCATACCCAACGGAGTGCCCATGCAGCAGGAGAGCGTTTTTGCACCGCCCCGTCCCAGATCACCTGCACTTCCTCCGGTACCGGAGTCCCGAGGTTACCGCCGCGGAGGGGCTCCATGACCATGACCGCGAGATTTTTCTCATGGGCATAGTTGAGCCCCTCCGTCCCTGCCTGGTTCTTCTCATCGAGATAGTTGTACTGGATCTGGCAGAATGTCCAGTCATAGGAATCGACAATATACCGGAATACCGGGAGACTGGCATGCGATGAGAACCCGGCATTCCCGATGCGCCCGTCCTTCCTCGCAGCATCGAGAAACTCCAGCACCCCGAGCTGTTTGAGGGTATCAAAACTTTCTCTGGTAAGACTGTGCAGCAGGTAATAATCGATATGATCGGTCTTCAGCGTCCCGAGCTGACCGTTGAGGATACGGTCCATATCCTCGCGGGAACGGACTGACCACGGGGGAAGTTTTGTGGCAAGCCGCACTTTTTGGCGG
This sequence comes from uncultured Methanoregula sp., assembly GCA_964503195.1. Lineage (GTDB taxonomy): Archaea > Halobacteriota > Methanomicrobia > Methanomicrobiales > Methanospirillaceae > Methanoregula. Next base: position 4,765 of record CAZCZK010000078.1, on the reverse strand, counting down.
TAACCGTCTTCGAGCGCGCGGCCAAGGACCTGTTCGCTCCTCCCGAAATGGTATGCCGGTGCCGTATCCACATAATTGACGCCATGGTCGATGGCATAGCGCAGTTGCCGGATCGCACGCTCTTCATCGATCCCGCTGCCGCTCCTGTTAGCCGGCAGCCGCATGTACCCGAACCCGAGGATCGAGAGTTCGTCGCCGGTTTTTGGGACGGTACGATAGAGCATGGGAGATACCTTTCATCAGACTGACTGATCTGTCAATACGGCAGGATCTGGTATAGGTTTTCCTTTTACGGATAAGTACCAGGGGTTCAGATTCCCTTATAATCCACCATAGGACCTGACATGTCTCCATGCCTTGTGGTACTGGTCGAAATCGCGGTTATGTTCATCATAGATATCAGCATCTTTTCGGCTGAACCGTGTGCGGTCCTTCCCGACCGGACAGACTTTGATGCAGATCCCGCAGGGAGAGATGAACCGTTTCGATAATGCCTCTGACCGGGTGGCACAGGCTTTCTTGTCGGCCAGAGCCGCGGGATAGTCGCCGCCGTCCAGCGCATGGACAGGACAGGCATCCACGCACCGCTGGCACCGGATGCAGAGGGGTTGTTCCAGCATTGGATCCGGCTCGATCACTGCCGAGGTCAGTATGGATGCGAACCGGACGCGTGGCCCAAACTCCTTTGTCAGGAGCATGTTGTTTATGCCGAAATTCCCGAGGCCGGCAAGATATGCAGCATGGCGGTGCGAGAAGAACGCAACAGGCCGCTCCTTCAGGACACCGATGGAGCCATACCCGTCCCGGGGTATCCAGACCGACGGGTAGCCATCGGCCGTAAGAGCGGCCGCGATCCGGTACCCTGCTTCGTCCAGGAGGGTGTTGACCGTCCGGTACAGCTCGTGGTACCAGATGGACGGCGCGGACTCGAGGACGGGCAGGGAGACCGGTAACCCGATCACGATCACCGTGTTTGTTTCCGGAAAAATGGCCCGGGGGCGAAAGGCCTCCGGTACCCAAGGATCAAAAAGGGGTTCATCCCAGCGGCTGGCCGGAGCGAACCCCACCAGCGGAATATCAAGCCCTGCACACTTGTTCCGGACATGCAGCCGGACCTTGTCCTGCATGGTGGAGCATACACCGGGATGCAATAAATGAATTTGGTTGTACACGGTGTCCTCCCCGTTCCGGAACCGCATAACCCCTGTAAACAATGTTGTTATATATAAGGAACATATATTTTGTAACGGAGTCCCCCTCTATGACGTCAGTACCAGATCCCGTCGCTGCCATCAATCTTTTCTTATGTATCGTCATATTTGTGCTTGGGTACCTCATGTACCGCAGGAAGGAGAAGATCAGTGCACTCCTCATCAGTATCGCCTTTGGCATGTTCGGCCTCTCTCACTTCAGTGTCGTTACCGGAATCGCCTTTCCGGAAGTCACCTTCATCCTGCTGAGGATATGCGGGTATATCCTTGTTGCTGCAGCGCTCTGGATGCTGCTTTCAGAATAGAACCGTTTTTTTTAAAAAGGACACCCTTCCCTCGTTTTGTACGGAATTGAGGATACGGCGGGATCGTGACCCGGTCAGGAGCCGGTCACTGTGCAGATGACCGTGCGTCTCCTGCCTGCATTGACATCGAGTTCGAGCAGCACGATCTGCTGCCAGGTCCCGCACATGATCTTCCCGTTTTCCACGGGTACGGTGATTGAAGGCCCGACCAGCGCGGCCTTCACGTGCGAACGCCCGTTACCATCCCCCCACCGGGTGTTGTGTGCATAGTCCTCCGTGTCAGGGGCCAGAACCGAGAGCGATCGCTTCAGGTCAGAGAGGACGCCGGCCTCGAACTCTATCGTTGTCAGGGCGGCAGTTGAGTGCTGCACAAAGAGGTGGACAAGCCCGGTCTTCACGCTGCTTTCTGCAACTGCCTTCTCCACCTGCGGGGTTATGTCGATGATATCCCCCTCCCGGGTGGAGGTAACGGTCAGGATGGTGCGAAACATGGGTTTACCGTACATCCATCTGGATGTGCCACAATAAAAACGGTTGCGGGATTGCTGCGATACCGGACTGCCCCGCCGTGCCATGGCGGGGGCCTGCGGCGGGATCACTCACTGAGAATTTTGTGATCCGTCTGCGACCTTCCCTGCATGTGCGTTTCTTCGCAGTAAAAAACAGGTGAGAGCCGGCATTATTCCGCTTCGTTCTTTTCAGAGGGCTCCTGCCCTTCCCCGTTCATCATCTCGGCGGATACGAAACCGATGCCGACAACCTTGTCATTCTCGTCAAGGCGCATGACCCGGACGCCCTTGGTGCCCCGGCCGATGATCCGGAACTCCCTGACCGGTGTACGGATCACGACACCGGATGCGGTCATGGCAATGATCTCATCCGTATCCGAGACTGCACGCGACTCGATGACCACCGCATCGCGTTCGAGCAGCATGTTCCGGACACCCAGCGTTCCCCGGCCATGCCCACGGAACTCGTCAAACTCGCTCCGCTTGCCGAATCCGACATCGGAAATGGTGAGGAGATGGTCTTTCTCAAGGAGCGTGATGGCAACAACCATGTCCTCTTTGCGGAGCTTCATCCCGCGCACTCCCTGGGCATTCCGGCCTACCGTCCGGACCGTCTCCTCGTGGAAGCGGAGGCTCTGGCCAAAGCGGCTGGTAAGGATGATTTCCTTGGTACCGTCAGTCATGATGACGTCGACGAGCCGGTCGTTCTCCCGTAACCTGATCGCGTTCGTCCCGGTCGAGCGGGGGTTGGAGAACTGGTCGGACGGGATCTTGATCGCCTGGCCAAGTTTGGTGGCAAACAGGAGGAAGCGGTCCGCCCGGAACTCGCGGATCGGGATGACCGTTGTCACGACCTCGTCCTTTAAGTTGAGGAGGTTGACGATCGGTTTACCCTTGGCAATGCGGGAACTCTCGGGGATCTGGTACACCTTGAGCCAGTACACCCGCCCGAGGTTCGTGAAGCAGAGAAGGTAGTCCTTCATGCCGGCGACAAAGACCGAGTCAACCAGGTCCTCTTCCTTCGTGGTCATGCCGGTGACCCCGTGGCCGCCCCGGCGCTGTTTCCGGTAGGTGTCGAGGTCGATCCTTTTTATGTAGTTTGCCGTTGTGATGGAGACCAGTACGTTCTTGTCCTCGATAAGGTCCTCATTGGAGAGGTCGCTCGTGTCAAGTGCGATCTGGGTCCGGCGTTTATCGCCAAACTTTGCCGCGACTTCCTGTGTCTCGCGCCGGATAACGTCCTTGATGGAAGCCTCGCTCGAAAGGATGGTCTCAAGCCGGGTGATCTCCGCTTCCAGCCCGTTCTTCTCTTCAGTGATCTTCTGTTGTTCGAGGGCTGCGAGGCGACGGAGCTGCATCTGGAGGATCGCGTTTGCCTGCGGCTCGTCCAGCCCGAACTGGGCGATCAGGGCAGCCCGCGCTGTATCGACCGTGTCGGACGCCCGGATTACCCTGATGATCTCGTCAATCTTCGAAAGGGCTATTAAAAGACCCTGGAGGATGTGGACCTTCTCCTGTGCCTTTTTCAGGTCGAACTCGGACCGGCGCCGGATAATCTCGATACGGTGGTGGACGAAGTTCTCCAAAAGACCGTGCAGGTTGAGGAGCTTCGGCTGGTTGTCCATGATGACAATATTCGAGACCGAGAAACTTGACTCGAGCGCGGTATTCTTGTACAGGTTGTTCAGGATTACCGGCGCCATCGTGCCCTTCCGGAGCTCGAAGACGACCCGTATACCCTCCTTGTCGGACTCGTCACGGATATCGGAGATGCCATCGATCTTCTTGTCCTTGACCATGTCGGCAATCCCGGTGATCCACTGTGCCTTGTTCACCTGGTAAGGGAGTTCGGTCACGATGATCCGGTCGCCCCGGTTCCCGCCTTCCGACTCCTCGATGGTCGCTACGCCGCGGACAATGACCCGGCCCTGGCCGGTGGCATAATAATTCTTCACACCCTCGACGCCCATCATGACGCCGCCGGTCGGGAAGTCCGGGCCCGGCATGATACGGACGAGATCCTCGACCGTTAGTTCCGGGTTGTCCAGGTACTGCCCGACCGCTGTACAGACCTCCCGCAGGTTGTGCGGGGGCATCTTCGTTGCCATCCCGACCGCGATACCGTCCGTGCCGTTTACGAGCAGGTTCGGGATCCTGGCAGGGAGCACGGTGGGTTCCTGGAGGGACTCGTCGTAGTTCGGCTGGAACTTCACGGTGTCCTTATCAAGGTCCTCGAGGAGTGCTTCCGCGTACGGGAAGAGGCGCACTTCCGTGTACCTGCTCGCTGCCGCGGAGTCGCCGTCAATGGACCCGAAGTTCCCCTGGCCCTGCACCAGCATGTGGCGGTAGGAGAAGGGCTGGGCCATCTTGACGATGGTGTCGTAGATTGAGGCATCGCCGTGCGGGTGGTACTTACCCATCACGTCACCGACCACCCTCGCGCTCTTCCTGGTGGGCTTGTCGCTCGTGTTGCCCATGTCCCACATGCCATAGAGCGAGCGGCGGTGAACCGGTTTTAAACCGTCCCGTACATCCGGGATAGCCCGGCTGATGATAACCGACATCGCATAGTTGATGAACGAGGTCTTCATCTCGTTCTCGATGCTGATCGGTTCGGTCCGGTGGGTCACCGGTTCCTGGGCTGGTGCTTTCTTCTCAGATGTCAAGGTTCGTCACCTCCCTCGCATGGCGCATGATGAAATTCTTCCGGATCTCCACGTCTTTTCCCATCAGGGTCTTG